>NZ_MKRN01000019.1:0-32281 GCF_001896955.1 Nitrobacter sp. 62-13
AGTAAGCACTTTCGGCGGCCTTCGGCTACCGTTTTATGAAGGACCAGTTAATTCCAAAGCACAGAGACTGCTCAGGAATATGCCCGGGGCGCGGCTCCCGGCCATTCGTGGAATTGACACACTCTCGTGAGGTTAACAGGGTAAACGTCCGACACGGGTTGCCGGCGCTGCGGCCGTCGTCAAATATTGAAATACCAAGTCGCTCAAGCTCCAGGAGGTGTCCATGTCAGACGATGTCGTCATCGTCAGCGCCGCCCGCACACCGGTGGGAAGTTTCAACGGTGCGTTCGCCACCATGCCCGCACATGATCTCGGCGCGGTCGCCATCAAGGCGGCGCTGGAGCGGGCCGGAGTCGAGCCGGCTCGGGTCTCCGAGGTCATCATGGGCCAGATCCTGACCGCCGCGCAGGGCCAGAATCCGGCGCGGCAGGCGTCGATCGCCGCCGGCATTCCGGTGGAAAGTCCCGCCTGGGGGGTCAACCAGCTCTGCGGTTCGGGCCTGCGCACGGTCGCGCTCGGCTATCAGGCCATCCTCAACGGCGACTCCGACGTCGTGGTCGCCGGCGGGCAGGAATCCATGAGCATGGCGCCGCATGCGCAGTACTTGCGCGGCGGCGTGAAGATGGGCGGAGTTGAACTGATCGACACCATGATCAAGGATGGTTTGTGGGATGCGTTCAACGGCTACCACATGGGAACCACCGCCGAGAACGTCGCCCGCCAATACCAGATCACCCGCCAGCAGCAGGACGAGTTCGCCGCCGGTTCGCAGAACAAGGCGGAAGCGGCGCAGAAGGCGGGCCGGTTCAAGGACGAAATCGTGCCGGTCACGGTCAAGAGCCGCAAGGGCGAGGTCGTCGTCGATACCGACGAATATCCGAAGGCCGGCGTGACGGCCGAATCCATCGCCAAGCTGCGTCCCGCCTTCGAGAAGGACGGCACGGTCACGGCGGCGAACGCGTCCGGAATCAACGACGGGGCCGCGGCCGTCGTGCTGATGTCGGCTAAACAGGCGGCGAAGGAGGGCAAGAGCCCCCTCGCCCGCATCGTCTCCTGGGCTCATGCCGGCGTCGACCCGAAAATCATGGGCACCGGACCGATCCCGGCCTCGCGCGCCGCGCTGAAGAAGGCCGGCTGGACCATCGGCGACCTCGACCTGATCGAGGCCAATGAGGCCTTCGCCGCCCAGGCCTGCGCGGTCAACAAGGATCTCGGCTGGGATACCTCGAAGGTCAATGTCAATGGCGGCGCCATCGCCCTCGGGCACCCCGTCGGCGCATCGGGCACGCGCGTGCTGGTGACGCTGCTGCACGAAATGCAGAAGCGCGATGCCAAAAAAGGCCTCGCCACGCTGTGCATCGGCGGCGGCATGGGGATCGCCATGTGCGTCGAGCGTGGCTGAGCGGCGGCGGACGCTTCAGATGACATCGAGTCACCGCAGTTCATTTTGACCACGGAATGCCCGGTCACGAGCCGGGCATTTTTTATCTGCAATATCTTTCCAACGGCGGTGACGATTCCGGTTTCTCTCAGGGAGGACGACGCAATGGCACGAGTGGCACTGGTGACGGGAGGAACGCGGGGCATCGGCGGCGCGATCAGCAAGGCGCTGAAAGCGGCGGGATATACGGTCGGCGCGAGTTATGCGGGCAACGATGCCGCGGCGGAAAAATTCAAGACCGAGACCGGCATTCCCGTCTACAAGTGGGATGTCGCCTCCTTCGAGGCCTGCACTGAGGGCGTCAGGAAGGTCGAGGCTGAACTCGGTCCTGTCGAGGTGCTCGTCAACAATGCCGGCATCACCAAGGACGGCGCCTTCCACAAGATGACGCTCGAGCAATGGAGCGCCGTCATCAACACCAATCTCGGTTCGCTGTTCAACATGACGCGCCCGGTGATCGAGGGCATGCGCGCGCGCAAGTTCGGCCGCATTATCAATATTTCCTCGATCAACGGCCAGAAAGGCCAGTTCGGCCAGGTGAACTATTCCGCGGCGAAGGCCGGCGACATCGGTTTCACCAAGGCCCTGGCGCTGGAAAACGCCAAGACCGGGATTACCGTGAACGCAATCTGCCCGGGCTACATCAATACCGAGATGGTCCAGGCGGTGCCGAAAGACGTCGTCGAGAAGAACATCCTGCCGCAGATCCCGGCGAGTCGCCTCGGCGAGCCCGAGGAAATCGCGCGCGCGGTCGTGTTCCTCGCCTCCGACGACGCCGGTTTCATCACCGGATCGACGCTGAGCATCAATGGCGGGCAATATCTGGCGTGAAGAAGAATAGCGCATAGTGTGGACACGCTGTTTCTTTTCCCCCTCTCCCCTTGCGGGAGCCGAGACGAGCGAAGCTCGCTCTTAGGGGGCGCGCGTCAGCGCGGCCGGGTGAGGGGGACAGCGTCAGCGTGACAGAAGGCCCCTCATCCGACGCGGACTTCGTCCGCGCCACCTTCTCCCGCAAGGGGAGAAGGAAGAGTTCATGACCTCCCGCACCGCCACGCTCGTCGGCCTCACCGCCATCCTGATGTGGTCGCTGCTCGCGGTCATGGCGGTCGCGACCGGGCGCATTCCCGCATTCCAACTGGCGGCGATGACGTTTGCGATCGGTGGCCTTTCCGGCTGCGCGAGTTGGCTGTTTCGACCCCAGGGCGTCCGCGCATTGCGACAGCCGCCGGTCGCGTGGCTCGTCGGGGTCGGCGGACTGTTCGGCTATCACGCGCTGTATTTCATCGCGCTGCGGCTGGCGCCGCCCGCGGAAGCCGGCCTTTTGAACTATCTCTGGCCGCTGCTGATCGTGCTGTTTTCGTCGCTGCTGCCGGGCGAGCGGCTGGCGCCGCATCATCTGATCGGCGCGCTTCTCGGGCTCGCCGGAACGGTGCTGCTGGTCGCCGGCAACACCTCGATCGCGTTCGAACCGACCCAGATCCGGGGGCTCGCGGCCGCGTTCGTCGCGGCGTTCGTCTGGGCGGCGTATTCCGTGCTGTCGCGCCGGCTGGCCTCGGTTCCGACCGACGCGGTCGCCGGCTTCTGCCTCGCGACGGCCGCGCTGGCCGCGATCGCGCATATGCTGTCGGAGCCGACGGTATGGCCCGACAGCGGCGCGCAATGGCTCGCGGTCGCCGCGCTCGGCGTCGGCCCGGTCGGCCTCGCCTTCTATGTCTGGGACATCGGAATGAAGCGTGGCGACATCCGCGTGCTCGGCGCGGCCGCCTATGCGACGCCGCTGCTTTCGACCACGTTCCTGATACTGGCCGGGTTTGCCAAGCCGACGGCGGCGCTCGCCGGCGCGGCGGTGCTGATCGCAGGCGGCGGTTTGATCGCGGCGAAGGACATGCTCAAGAGATAGGCGCGCCGTTTGCCACGGCCGATGCTGCTACATTTGCAATCCGGCAAAGTGCCCGCGCCGCTGCAGCCAGCCGAGCAGGATCAGGCTCGGCACCGCCGCGACGACGCAGATCGCGAAGAACAGCGGCCATCCGGTCGCCTCGGCGACGAAGCCGGCGCTGGCGGACAGATAGGTCCGGCCGACCGCGGCCAACGCCGTGAGCAGCGCATACTGGGTGGCGGTATGCAGCGGATTGCGGCACAGCGCCGAGAGGTAGGCCACGAAGATCACCGTGCCGATGGCGCTGGTGAAATTCTCCGCGGTGATGGCGACCGCCAGCGCCCACTGGTTGACGCCGACCAGCGCCAGCCATGAGAACGACAGGTTGGCCAATGCCTGCAGAACGCCGCCGATCCACAGGCTCGCCGCCAATGAATAGCGCCGCGCCACGAAGCCCCCTGCGAAACCACCGATCAGCGTCGCGGCAAGACCGACGCCCTTGACGATGGCGGCGTAGTCGTTGCGGGTGAAGCCGAGATCGATGACGAAGGGCGCGGTCATGCTGCCGGAGAACGCGTCGGTGAACTTGAACAGCACGATGAAGGCGAGCGCGGCGATCGCATCCTTGCGGCTCAGGAATTCCGAAAATGCGCCGACCGCGGCCTGCATGACGCGCGTCAACGCGGTTTGCGCGGCCGTCGAAGCTTCGGCCTGCACGGATTGCTCGGGCTCGGTGGCCGCCAGCGCGGTGACGGTTCCGATCAGGACCATCGCCGCCATGCTGACATAGCCCCACGTCCATGCCGAGGCGCGAACCAGGCCCGTGCCCTCGAACGCGCTGACCAGAAACAGCGCGCCCGCGGTCGAGACCAGCATGCCGATGCGGTAAGCTGCGACGTAACCGGCCATGCCGGCGGCCTGCTCGCTTTCCGGCAGGCTCTCGACGCGAAAGGCGTCGACCACGATGTCCTGCGTCGCAGACGTCGCCGCCACCAGCAGCGCGCCGAGCGCGACCAGCCAGGGCGCCTTCACCGGATCGGTCGATCCCAGGAGCAGGATCGCCGCGATCAGGAGCAGTTGCGAGAGGACGAGCCAGCCGCGGCGGCGGCCGAACCGGCGTGTCAGCAGCGGAATGTGCAGGGCATCGACCAGCGGCGCCCATAGAAACTTCAGCGTGTAGGGCGTGCCGACGAGCACGAACAGTCCGATGGCGCGCAGGTCGATGCCGGATTCCTTCATCCAGATCTGCAGCGTCGAGCCCGACAGCGCCAGCGGCAGGCCGGACGAGAAGCCGAGCAGCATCACGATGAGGACGCGCGGTTGTAGATAGACCGCAATGCTCTCGCGCCATGAGGCGCGCGGCGCGGCGTCGGATTCTTTCGGCGAGGCGGTGGCGTCCGGAACAGTCATGCCGCAGTGCTAGCAGATTCTGCTCCTTTCCCCCTCGCTTCTTTACTACTCCCCCGCCTGGATTTTCGGGGCGAGTCGCGGCGGAAACATCTCCGGTTCCCCGGACCTTACGGCCCGCTGAGTCTCCACGGGAGACTCGTCCTTGCTGAAATCAAGCTCCTCGATCTTTGTCGCGCGCTTGCCGATCTTGCCGACCGAGATCAGCACCTGCCTGACATCCTCGCTGACCTGATCGAAATGGCTGCCGAGCTTGCTGACGCGGTCGCGCAGCCGCTCGACATCGCCCATCATGTTCATGACCTCGATCCGGACCTTGTCGGCGGCGTCGCGCATCCGCGCGTCCTTGAGAAGCTGCTGCATCACCTGGATCGCCAGCATCAGGAGTGACGGCGACACCAGCACGACCCGGGCGCGATAGGCCTTCTGGATCACGTCGTCGAAGGCGTCATAGATCTCGGCATAGACAGACTCCGACGGCACGAACATCAGCGCGTTGTCCTGGGTTTCGCCCGGGATCAGGTATTTGCCGGCGATGTCGGCGACGTGTTTCATGACGTCGGCGCGCAGCCGCTGGCTTGCGAACTTCCTTTCGTCGTCGCTGCGGGCGTCGTGCAGCGCCGTCATCGCCTCCAGCGGAAATTTCGCGTCGATGCAGAGCGGCCGCTGATCGGGGAGAAAGATCACACAGTCCGGTCGCTTGCCGTTCGACAACGTGTACTGGAAAGCAAACGAATCCTTCGGCATGCCGTCCTGGACGATGGCTTCCATCCGCGCCTGGCCGAATGCGCCGCGCGACTGCTTGTTGGCGAGCACATCGCGCAGCGTGGTCACCTGCGTCGTCAATTCGGTCAGGTTCTGGTGCGCATTGTCGATGATTCCGAGCCGTTCGTGCAGCACCCGCAGGCTGTCCATGGTGTTGCGCGTGGTCTGCTCCATCGACTGCCCGACCCGATGGGTGACCGAGTCGAGCCGGTCGCTGACCGCTCGCGCCATCTCCGCCTGCCGACCGGCGAGCGCCTTGCCCATGGCATCGACCCGACCGGTCGCCTCCGCCTGCGAGCGCATCAGATCGATGAGACGTTCCTCCAGCTCGTCGGCGCGGCTCGCCTGCGCCACCGCCATGTCGGTTCCCCGGCGGCCCGACCGCGCGATCACGATCGCGATGACGAGCAGCAGCAAAAGCGCCAGCGCGCCGAAGCCGATCAGCACGGCACCGGTCCGCACCGGCATGTCGCCCAGCATGAAAAGGATGTCGTTCATCCGCCCATTGTAACCGATTCGGTCGCGCGCGCGAACGAAAAGGGAACACTTAAAGTTAACGACAGCTCAACGGACCTGCTTATGAGGGCCAGACGGTCGGTGCGGCTCGCGGATTGACCCCGACAGGCCCGGGGATTACATCGCCCTGCATGGCTATTCGCGAAATAATCGTCCTTCCGGACAAGCAGTTGCGCCTCGTTTCCAGACCGATCGAAAAGGTCACGCCGGAAATCCGCAGGCTCGCCGACGACATGTTCGAGACCATGTACGACGCGCCGGGCATCGGGCTTGCCGGCATCCAGATCGCGCAGCCTGTCCGCATCATCACCATGGACCTTGCCAGACGCGACGAGGACGGCGAACTCAACCCGCGACCGCGCGTCTTCATCAACCCCGAAATCCTGTCGGCGTCGGAGGAACTGTCGGTCTACGAGGAGGGCTGCCTGTCGATCCCCGAATATTACGAGGAGGTCGAGCGGCCGGCTCGGGTGCGGGTTCGTTTCACCGATCTCGACGGCAACGTGCATGAGGAGGATGCCGAGGGTCTTTTCGCCACCTGCATCCAGCACGAGATCGATCATCTCAACGGCGTGCTGTTCGTCGATTATCTCTCGAAGCTCAAACGCGACCGCGTGATGAAGAAGTTCACCAAGGCTGCGAAGCTCGCTGCGAAATAGAGCGGGCCGTCACCGCATACGAATTCAGAAAATGCCGCTTCGCCTGATCTTCATGGGCACGCCGGATTTCGCGGTGCCGACCCTGCTGCAGCTCGTCGCCGATGGCCATGAGATCGCGGCCGTATATACCCGCGAGGCGAGGCCGGCGGGCCGCGGCATGAAGCTGCAACCGAGCCCGGTTGAGCGGGAAGCGCATCGCCTCGGCATTCCCGTGCGGACGCCGAAAACACTGAAGACGCCGGAAGCGCTTGATGAATTCCGTTCTCATGGCGCCGACGCCGCGGTGGTCGTGGCCTACGGCATGATCCTGCCGAGGGCGATCCTCGATGCGCCCAAATACGGCTGCTACAATCTGCACGGCTCGCTGCTGCCGCGCTGGCGCGGCGCCGCACCGATCAACCGCGCCATCATGGCCGGCGACCTCGAGAGCGGCGTCATGGTCATGAAGATGGATGCCGGGCTCGACACCGGCGACGTGGCCATGACCGAGCGGATCGCGGTGACCGATGCGATGACGGCCTCGGACCTCCATGACGCGCTGGCGCCGCTCGGGGCCGATCTCATGGCGCGCGCGATGAAGGCATTGGCGCGCGGCGAACTGCAACTGACGAAGCAGAGCGACGACGGCGTCACCTACGCCGCAAAAATCGACAAGGCCGAGGCGCGGATCGACTGGAACAGACCTGCACGCGACGTGTTGCGGCATATCCACGGCCTGTCGCCATTTCCGGGCGCCTGGTGCGAGATGCCACTCGACGGCGAGCAGGTGCGCGTGAAGATCCTGCGTTGTGAGGTGGCGAAAGGCTCCGGCGAACCCGGCGAATTGCTTGACGACCAGTTGACGATCGCATGCAAGATCGGTGCGATCCGCGTCCTTGAATTGCAGCGCGCCGGAAAGCCGCCGATGAAGGCCGGCGCCTTTCTGAACGGCACGCCGCTTCAGCCGCCCATGCGGCTCATCTGATGCCGCGCTACAAGCTCACCATCGAATATGACGGCGGCCCGTTTTGCGGCTGGCAGTATCAGGACAACGGTCCCTCGGTGCAGGGCGCGCTGGAAGCGGCGGTGAAGGCGATCTGCGGCGACGACGTCCGCGTGCATGGCGCGGGCCGCACCGATGCAGGCGTTCATGCGCTGGCGCAGGTCGCGCATTGCGATATCGCCAAGCACTTCGCGCCGAACCGGCTGCGCGACGGGCTCAATGCGCACCTGCGGCCGCATCCGATCGGCGTGCTCGAAGCCGAGATCGTGCCCGACAGCTTCGAGGCGCGCTTCTCGGCACTCAAGCGGCATTACGTCTATCGCATCGCCAACCGGCGTGCGAACCTTGCCATCGATGTCGGCCACGTCTGGCGCGTCGCGCGGCCGCTCGATACCGACGCGATGCATGCGGCGGCGCAGCGGCTGATCGGCAAGCACGACTTCACGACCTTTCGCGACACTGAATGCCAGGCCAAATCGCCGGAGAAGACGCTCGATCAGCTGGACGTCGTCCGGAACGGCGACAACGTGACCATCATCACCTCGGCGCGCTCGTTCCTGCACAGCCAGGTTCGCTCGATGGTGGGATCATTGGTGTGGGTCGGGCATGGCCGCTGGAGCGCCGACGACCTGTCCACCGCATTGGCCGCGCGCCGCCGCGAGGCCTGCGGTCCCGTCGCCCCGCCAGATGGACTATATCTGGTGCGGGTGGATTATTAGAGCCTTTTCCGGCGAAGTGGATACCGGTTCGCCGCAAGAAAATGCGACAGGACAATAATTTCTAAAGCATGGTCCGATTCAAATTGATCGGATCATGCTCTAGGAGCGAATCCGGTCCAACGTTTCCCAGAACAGGCTCTCGCCGTCCTTCACGTTGGCGGTCCAGTCCTGATGCGCGAGATCGTTGGCGTCGTCGGTGATGAACTTGAACGCACGCCACGGCAGGCCGTGACTCCGGCAGACCTGCGCGATCGCGAACAGCTCCATGTCGACGACGTCGATCCCGTTCTCGATCAACCAGGCATCCGACGTGGTGACGAAGCTGTCGCCGGTGCCGCAGACAACGCCGGCCTGACCCGAGTTCAACAGGTCGAGCTCCGGTGCGAACGGCGTGCGGCCGCGCGGCGCCAGCGGCATCGCCATCATGTCGCGCTGGACCACGCCGGACACTTCCACCAGACCTTGCAGCGTCTCGTTGATCTTTCCCGCGGTGCCGTAATTGACGACGAGCGCCGGGCGCAGCGTCAGCAGCGCAAGCACCGTTGCACTGGCCGCGTTGATTTTGCCGACGCCGGTATAGACCACCCTGACGCCGTCGGGCGCGCGCGCCTTGTCGAGTTCGTCCTCGATGGCGGTGAGCACGAGGATTTCGCTGCTCATGCGAAATAGCGATCCAGCACGCCGCGATAGATTCGCGTCAGCTTGTCGAGATCGGCCACCGGCGTTCGCTCGTCGATCTGGTGCATCGTCTGGCCGACAAGGCCGAATTCGATCACCGGGCAATAGTCCTTGATGAAGCGCGCGTCCGACGTACCGCCGCCGGTGTTCAGTTCAGGTCTGCGGCCGGTGACCTCCTCAATCGCCGCGACCACGAGATCGGTGAACGGACCCGGTCTGGTCACGAACGCGTCGGCATTCGAGCGTTCCCAGATGATGCGGGTTCGAACGCGGTTGCCTGAAGCTTTGGCGACACGCGCCTCGATCAGCGCGCGCAGCGATTCCTGATTGTGATGGTCGTTGAAGCGGATGTTGAACTTCGCGCGCGCCTGCCCGGGAATCACGTTCGTCGCGGGATTGCCGACATCGACCGAGGTGAACTCCAGATTCGACGGCTGGAACTGGGCGCTGCCCTGATCCAGCGGCTCGCTGACCAGCGCGGTGATCAGCGCGGCGATGTCCGGAATCGGATTTGACGCGCGGTGCGGATAAGCGACATGGCCCTGCACGCCATCGACAACCAGCGTGCCGGACTGCGAGCCGCGGCGGCCGATCTTGATGCAATCGCCAAGCTCCGCGACGTTGCTGGGCTCGCCGAGCACGCAGTGGTCGAATTTCTCGCCGCGCGCGGCTGCCCATTTCATCAGTTTGACGGTGCCGTTGACGGCGATGTCTTCCTCGTCGCCAGTGATCAGGAACGAGATCGAGCCGTTGCCATCCCGTCCCGGCTGGCCGCCATGCGCCGCGAGATAATCCAGCGCGGCGGCGACGCTGCAGGCGATACCGCCCTTCATGTCCACCGCGCCGCGCCCGTAGAGGCAGCCGTCCTTTACCTCGCCGGCGAATGCGTCGTGGGTCCACGCCGATTCGTCGCCAGGAGGCACGACATCGGTATGGCCGGCGAATGCGATGTGGGGACCGCTCGTGCCGATGCGGGCATAGAGATTGTCGATGTCGGCCGCGCCCGGTTCGCTGAAGGTGACGCGATGCACCTCGAACCCGGTTGCCTTGAGCAGCGTCTCGATCACGCCGAGCGCGCCGGCATCCGCGGGCGTCACCGACCGGCAGCGGACGAGATCACGGGCGATTGAGAAAGCGTCGGCGGCCATAGGTGGTCCGTTATTGATGCAGCATGACCTCATCCGAAAACCGGTTCCCACTTTGCGCTAACGCGGCCCTTTGGGTCGGGATCATGCTACAGTGGTCCGATTTAACATTTGTACCCCGTTGCGGCAGGAATTTCTGCAAATGTTAGAAGCAAAGGACCACTAGCAACTGTTAAGTTTCCAGTGGAGTTCTGGATTTGACATTCGCTCGCCGGATTTGCTGCAACGCAGATAGCGAATGTCAAATTCACTCCGCTAGTCCCGCAGCAGTTCGTTGATGCCGGTCTTGGAGCGGGTGCGCTCGTCGACGCGCTTGACGATGACCGCGCAGGCGGTGGACGGACCGGGCTGGCCGTTCTTCAACGGCTTGCCCGGCAGCGCCCCCGGCACCACCACGGCGTATTCCGGCACTTCGCCCATGAAGACCTCGCCGGTTTCGCGGTCGACGATCTTGGTGGAGGCGCCGAGGAACACGCCCATCGACAGCACCGCGCCCTTACGCACGATCACGCCCTCCGCCACCTCCGAGCGCGCGCCGATGAAGCAATCGTCCTCGATGATGACAGGCCCGGCCTGCAGCGGCTCCAGCACGCCGCCGATGCCCGCGCCGCCGGAGATGTGGACGCGCTTGCCGATCTGGGCGCAGGAGCCGACCGTGCACCAGGTGTCGACCATCGTGCTCTCGTCGACATAGGCGCCGAGGTTGACGAACGACGGCATCAGCACCGCGTTCTTCGCGATGAAGGCCGAGCGGCGCACGATCGCGCCGGGCACGGCGCGGAAACCGGCGTCGCGAAACTTCTTCTCGTCCCAGCCCTCGAATTTCGACGGCACCTTGTCCCACCACGCGGCCTTGCCCGGACCGCCGGGGATCGTTGTCATGTCGTTGAGGCGGAACGACAGCAGCACGGCCTTCTTGAGCCACTGATTGACGGTCCACTTGCCGTCAGCTGCGCGCTCGGCGACACGGACCTCGCCCTTGTCGAGCAGGCCGAGCGCCTGATCCACGGCATCGCGCACCTCGCCCTTGGTCGCGGGAGTGACGGTGTCGCGAGCGTCGAAGGCGGCGTTGATGGCGGACTCAAGGGAAGCGGGGGACATCGGATTTCCTGCGGCTCTACTACGCGATTGTGGTTGTCAGCGCCGTGTTCCCTTACGGCGACGGACCTGTCAAGCCGAGCGGGCTGTCAACCCTGCCAGAAACCCGGCCAGATCGTCGGTGACGTGGTCGACGTGCGCCGCGCCGCGCCCTTCCATCTCCCAATCCTCGCGCACGACCTCCCGGGTGCCGTCCGGCACGACCAGCACGGTGGTCATGCCGAGTTGATGCGGGACGGCGAGGTTGCGCGCCAGATCCTCGAACATCGCCGCCTTTGCGGCATCGACGTGATGCCGTTCGAGAAAACGGCGATAGGTCTGCGGCGACGGCTTCGGCTCCAACTCAGCCGCGATGATGTCGAACACGGCCTCGAAGTGGTGGCCGAAGCCGAGCCGCTCCAGCACCTTGCCGGCGTGAGCGGTCGAGCCGTTGGTCAGGATCAGCTTGCGGCCCGGCAGCCTTTCGAGCGCCGACCCCATCGCAGGATTGGCCTCAAGCGGCGAGTGGTCGATCTGATGGACGTAAGCGAGATAGTCGTCGGCGGAAACGCCGTGCTCGGTCATCATACCGCGCATGCTGGTGCCGAAGCGCTTGTAGTAATCCTTCTGGATGCGCCGGGCCTCGATCGGATCGACGTTGAGAAACTGCCCGATGTATTCGCTGATCCGCGCGTCGACCTGCTGCCAGAGATTGACGTGATGCGGATAAAGCGTGTTGTCGAGATCGAACACCCAGGTGTCGATGTGGGCGAAGCCGCGCCGCTGCTGGGATCGCGCGTCGGTCACTTGTGGATCAGCGTTCCGGTGCCCTGGTCGGTGAAGAGTTCGAGCAGCACCGCATGGGGGGTCTTGCCGTCGATGATGACGACGCCGCCGACGCCCTGTTCGAGCGCGTAGATGCAGGTTTCGACCTTGGGGATCATGCCGCCCGAAATGGTCCCATCGGCGATCAGCCTGCGCGCGTCGCTGATCGACAAATCCGGAATCAGGGTCTTCGACTTGTCGAGCACGCCGGGAACGTCGGTCAGCAGCAGCAGCCGCTTGGCCTTCAGCGCGCCGGCCACCGCGCCGGCGAAGATATCGGCATTGACGTTGAAGGTCTGGCCGTCCTTCGATGTGGCCAGCGGCGCCAGGACCGGAATCAGTTCGTGGCCGATCAACTGGTTCAGCAGCGTCAGGTCGACGTTGTCGGGTTCGCCGACGAAGCCGAGATCGACGACCTTCTCGATGTTCGAATCCGGATCGGCCATGGTCCGCGTCGCCTTCGAGGCGGTGACCATATTGCCGTCCTTGCCGCAGAGCCCGACCGCCTTGCCGCCGGCTTCGTTGATGTAGCCGACCAGTTGCTTGTTGATCGAACCGGCCAGCACCATCTCGACGATCTCGATGGTCGCGGCGTCGGTAATGCGCAGGCCGGCCGCGAACTCCGATTTGATGCCGAGCCGTTGCAGCATGGTGGCGATCTGCGGACCGCCGCCATGCACCACCACCGGATTGATGGCGGTCTGTTCCAGAAGCACGATGTCGCGGGCGAACCGCCGCGCGACATCCTCCGAGCCCATGGCATGGCCGCCGTATTTGATGACGATGGTTTCCTCGTCATATTGCTGCATATGCGGCAGCGCCTCGGACAGCATTCGAGCCTGATCGAGCGGGCTGATTTGGGAGGCATCGGACATGAAGCGGGTCTCTTGGCCGGCGGGATGGCTCGGGTTCTAACCGATCGACGGCGGGACCGCAAAGCCGCCGGCTCGCAATCCGTCGTCAGGGACGGGCCGCGGCGCGCGGCCAGACGGCGGCGAGCGCGATCAAGAGCCAGCTCAGGATCATCAGCGTTCCTCCCGACGGCGCGGCCATCGGGAAAAGCCGGTGTCCGAGGAATTGCAGCACGGTCAGGTCGGTACTGAACAGGGTCGCGCCGGCGACAAAGCCGCTGGCGGCGACAAGACCCAGACGTGGACGAACGATCTGCCGATCCGCCAAAAGCGCCGCCAGAAGCGCGGCGGGCGCATGAAACAGCAGCATCGACGAGGCCGCGGGCAGAAGGGTGCCGCCCGCCTTGTGCGCCGCGACCGCGGCCAGGATGACGCCGGCGGCGCCCATCAACCCCGCCACCAATACGATGATGCGAAACCAACCGAGGTGCGTCATCGCTGGCGTTCTCCAATCAGGCGGGCCATGGCGGCGCGCAATTCCGGCATCCCGGCTCCCGTGCGCGACGAGGTGACCAGCACGTCCGGGAAGGCCGCGGGATGTCTGGCGAGCAGCGTCCTGGTCGCATCCATACGCTCGGCCATCTCGGCGCCCTTCACCTCGTCGGCCTTGGTCAGCACCACCTGGTAGCTGACCGCGGACCTGTCGAGCGTGGTCAGGATGTCCTGGTCGGTATCCTTGATGCCATGGCGGGAGTCGATCAACACGTAGACGCGCGCGAGGCTCGCCCGCCCGAGCAGGAATTGGTGGATCAGCGAGGTCCACGATGCGATTCTGGCTTTCGGCGCCGACGCAAAGCCGTAGCCGGGCATGTCGACCAGCCGGACGCCGGCGCCCTTCGGACCCTCGAAGAAAATCAGTTCCTGGGTGCGGCCCGGAGTGCGGGAGGTCCGGGCCAGCGTGCTGCGGCCGGTCAGCGCGTTGATCAGGCTGGACTTGCCGACGTTGGAGCGTCCGGCGAATGCGACCTCGAGGCCGGACATCGGCGGCAGCGTTTCGATCGACGGCGACGCCCAGATGAATTGCCAGTCGCCGGCAAACAGCCTGCGGCCCCGCTCCATCAGCTCCGCATCGGTATCCGTCGTCATGCGAGGGCTTTCACAAGCGTCATTTCCGAGATCTCGGCAGATCCGGCTTTGCCGGTGTCGCGGGCGAAGCATCCGGCATGGCGCGTCCCGGCCCAGGACTGCTTCATCGCGGGTCGGGAGGACGCTACGCATCGCCCGTGAGCTTCGCGCGGCAGCGACCATGAAACTCTACGTCGTCTTCGCCGGCTTGTCGGAGGATTTGCGGCGGAAGGTGGACTTCACGTTGTTGAACAGTTCCACCTTCACGCCATTGCGGCGCATGATGAAGCTCTGCTGGATCACCGACAGCGTGTTGTTCCAGGCCCAGTAGATCACGAGACCGGCCGGGAACGCGGCGAGCATGAAGGTGAAGATCACCGGCATCCAGTCGAAGATGATCTTCTGGGTCGGGTCCGGCGGCGTCGGATTCAGCTTCATCTGGAACCACATCGTGATGCCCATGATGATGGGCCACGCGCCGATCGCCAGATAGGGGCCAAGCAACGGCACCGCCGAGGGATCGTAGGGCAGCAACCCGAACAGGTTGAAGACGTGGGTCGGATCGGGCGCGGACAGGTCCTTGATCCAGGCGAAGAACGGCGCGTGACGCATTTCGATGGTCACGAACAGCACCTTGTAGAGCGAGAAGAACACCGGGATCTGCAAGACGACCGGAAGACAGCCCGAGATCGGGTTGATCTTCTCCTTCTTGTAGATCTCCATCATCTCCTGCTGCAGCTTCATCTTGTCGTCGGGAAAGCGCTCTTTCAGCGCGTTGATCTGCGGCTGGACCGCCTTCATCTTCGCCATCGAGGCGTAGGACTTGTTGGCGAGCGGGAAGAAGATCAGCTTGACCAGCACGGTCACAAGCAGGATCGCGATGCCGAAATTGCCGAACACATGGAAGAAGAAATCCAGCGCCAGGAACATCGGCTTGGTGATGAAGTAGAACCACCCCCAATCGATCAGCAGGTCGAAATGGTTGAGGCCGAGCTGCTTGTTGTAGCCGCCGAGCTGCACGAACGGAAAATTGATGCCGACGACGCTGGCTTCCTTGGCGCCGGCGAACAGGCGCGTATTTGCCGAACCGGTGCCGCCGGCCGGGATGGTCTGCGCGTCCTCCAGATAGTCGGTCTGGTAGGTCTTGACCGAGCCGGTCTGGTTGGATGAGAAGCGGGCCTGCAATCGCGCGCTGGTGTCGGGCAGCAACGCCGAGGCCCAGTACTTGTCGGTGATGCCGAGCCAGCCGTTGGTGACATTGAAGCTCACCGATTTGGCTTCGTCGATCTTCTTGTAGGTGTATTCCTGCAGCTTCTGGTCGCCAAGATAGCCGATAAGGCCTTCATGCAGGATGTAGTAGCCCGAAACCGCCGGCGTGCCGTGCCGCGAAATCAGCGCGAACGGATACAGCGTCACCGGCGCACTGCCGGCGTTCGTGACGTCATCCTTGATCGTGAACAGGTAATGGTCGTCCACCGCGACGGTGCGACGGAAAGTCAGCCCTTCGCCGTTGTCATACTTCAGAGTGACCGGGGTGGACTGCGTCAGCGCGCCCGACCCTTCCTGCTGCCACACCGTGTTCTGGTCCGGCAGCTTCACGGTCGATCCGGCGGCCGGGACCCATCCGAATTCGGCATAATACGGATTGGCCGTGCCGGAGGGCGAAAACAGCTCGATCGCAGGCGAGGCGGGGTCGACGGTCTCGCGGAACTTGGTCAGCAGAAGATCGTCGATGCGCGCGCCCTTCAGCGAAATGCTTCCGCTCAGACGGGGGGTGTCGATCTTGATTCGCGGGGTGGCCGCAATGGCGGCGTCGCGGCTGACCGTCGTGGTTTCCGCCGCAGCGTGATTGGGCGCGGCCGAATTTTTCGCCGGCTCGGTCTGGGACTTGTCCGTCTGGCTCTGCGCCTGCTGCGCGACGCGATCCTTTTCCATCTGCGGGATGTTGTAGAAATACTGCCAGGCGATCAGAATGAGGCCCGACAGAACGACGGCGATGATGGTGTTGCGGTTGTCAGACATCGTTCAGGGTCTCGTCATTCGGTTCGGGTTGCAGCTCGGTTCGCCGTTGATACCGCCGATCTTGACGCCGCGATCATCCTGGATGCTGGCGGTCGAGGCGGCGGAACGCCGAACGCAGGTCAGCGAGCATGACGGCGAAACCGCGCTCGAGCGCAGCACGGCGGCCGATTACCACATAATCGCTGTGCGGTCGCATGGATAAGGCGTCCACGCGCTTCACCAATTCGCGAAGCCTGCGGCGGATGCGGTTTCGCTCGGTCGCGGTGCCGTTCTTCTTGGTCACCGTGAAGCCGATCCTGATCGGGCCGTCATCGTCGCGGCGGCGATTTTGTACCACGAAGGCGGGCGTGTTCACCCGCAGCCCGCTGGCAACGGCGAGGAAATCCGCCCGCTGCCTCAACCGCTCCATGATGAAATCTCGGGCAGATTCGCTCAGGCGCTCAGGCGCTTGCGGCCGCGTGCGCGCCGCGCGGCGAGAACCTTGCGGCCGCCGGTCGTCGCGAGCCGGGCACGAAAGCCGTGACGGCGCTTGCGCACCAGTTTGCTGGGTTGATAAGTCCGTTTCACGGGGATCTCCGCTGACCGGGCAAGTCGCCTGATATTGAGGTTAAGCCCGGGAATGCCGACCCGAACCAAGCCGATTTCGGCCCGAACGAGCCGCCCCGGTTGAAACCGGGGCATCGCGGACAGTTGGCGCGGCTTATAAGGGAGCGACCTCTTTTCGTCAATCTTGCCCTGTAGCGTTTCGCGGCGATGGCCGAATTGGCCAAATCCCGCATTGGGTTTATATTATTTACGTGTTTCAGCAGTTTTCCCGGGCACCGGTTCGGGACAAATGCGGATCACTGTCAGTTTGCCGCAGGTCCGCGGAGGGCAGCCGTGTCACAGGCGATCGAACAACTCCGGGTGCGGGCAGCGCGTTTGTCATTGCGCGGCCGGCTCGGCCTGTCCGGCAAGCTGCTGCTGCTGACGATTCCGCTGGTGATGATCGCTGAAGTCCTGATCTACGTCCCCGCGATCGCCAACTTCCGGATGAACCGGCTCAACGACCGGCTGGCGGCCGCGAACACGGCCGCGCTGGTGCTCGACGCGGCGCCGTCTGGCACCGTGCCCGATTCGCTCGCACGGCAAATTCTCGGCAGCATCGGCGCGCGGGCCGTCGCCATCAAGATGGGCCAGCAGCGCCGCCTGCTCGCCAGCGCCGATCTGCCGGCGGCGATCGACCATGACATCGACATCCGCACCATGACGCCGTGGTCGGCCGTCATGGGCTCGTTCGAAACCATGCTGGAGAGCGGCAACCAGGCGATCCGCATCATCGGACCGGGGCCGCGCGGCGCGCAATTCATCGAAGTCGTCACCGACGAGCTGCCCTTGCGCCAGTCGATGTACCGTTTTTCGCGCAACCTGTTGCTGGTCTCGCTGGCGATCGCGGTGCTCACCGCGGCGCTGGTCTATCTGGCGCTGCACTATCTGTTCGTCCGCCCGATGCGGCGCCTGACCGCGAATCTCGTGGGCTTTCACCAAAATCCCGAGAGTTCGGCGCGGATCATCGCGCCGTCGCAGCGGGGCGACGAAATCGGCGTCGCCGAGCGTGAACTCTCCGACATGCAGCGCGACCTGGTGTCGATGCTGCATCAGAAAAGCCGGCTCGCGGCGCTCGGCCTCGCGGTCTCGAAGATCAATCACGATCTCCGCAATCTGCTGGCGTCCTCGCAGTTGCTGTCCGATCAGCTCGCCAGCGTGCCCGATCCGCGGGTGCAGCGGTTCGCGCCGAAGCTGATGCGCTCGCTGGAGCGCGCCATCGCATTCTGCCAGTCGACCTTGTCCTACGGCCGCGCGCAGGAGGCCGCACCCGACCGGCGGAAAATGGCGATCGAGCCGATCGTCAACGAGGTGCGCGAATCGGCGGGACTTGCCGCGGAAGGATCGATCACCTGGGTCAACGCGATCGAGCGCGGCCTCACCATCGACGCCGATCCGGATCAGCTTTTCCGCATTCTGCTCAACCTGGTGCGCAACGCGGCGCAGGCTCTGGAAAGTCAGCCGCAAGGCGACGCAGCGGCCCGGCAAATCAGGATCACCGGCCGCCGCGAAGGTTCGGTGACGATCATCGAGGTCTCCGATACCGGACCCGGCGTGCCGCAACAGGCGCGCAACCACCTGTTCGAGGCTTTCCAGGGTTCGGTGCGCCCGGGCGGCAGCGGCCTCGGCCTGGCCATCGCGGCGGAACTGGTGCGCGCGCACGGCGGCGAGGTCAATCTGGTGGAAGGCACCATCGGCGCGACCTTCCGGATCGCAATTCCCGATCGCCCGGTGGAGTTGCAGACCATTCGCAACGAGCGCGCGCGGGCATAGGGGCCTCGAGTCCATTCAACTGAGTTGAATCAGACCCGTCGTTTATCCTTTTGTTTGAGCATGATCTTTTCCGAAAACCGGTCCACTTTTCGGGATCATGCCGCTAGCCTCCGACCCGCTTCAGCTCCGCGACCAGCCGGTCCAGCGCCTCGGACAGCATCGGCCCGCCGCATACCGTGAGGTCTTCCGGAATCACGAGGCGCCGCGACGGCGGATACAGCTTTTCGAGCGCCGGATGCAGCAGCAGCGCGCTGCCTTCGTCCTCCGCGACGTCGCGGCCGTCGGATATCAGGATGAAGTCCGGCCGATCGGCCACAATGGCTTCGAGCGTGGCAAACCCGCTGGACTGGCTGCCGAGGCCGGCCGCAGCATTCGACAGCCCGGTGATCGAGAGCAACGCGCTGGTGATGCTGTCATCGCCCGAAACCCAGCCGCGTCGCGACAGCGCCAGCACCCGATAGCGTTTGCGTGCCACCGCTTGTCTCGCGCGGGCGATCGCGGCATCGAGACGCGCGACCTGGGCTTCCGCGCGATCCGGATGCCTGACGAGATCGCCCATCCGGCGGATTTGCTCCTTCACGTCGTCGATCGATCTTGCGATATCGAACTCGGCGACCCTCATCCCCTGGCGCTTCAGCAATTCGCGCGTCGCGCGCTTCATGTAGAGGGCGGCGACGACCACATCCGGTTTGAGCGTCAGCAGGTCTTCCGCTTCGCCGGACAGCCGCCGATATGTCCGCGCCTCGGCCGCCGCCCAGGAGCGCGCGGCATCCCGCGCGTAGGGACTGAGACCGACGATCTGAGCGGGATCGGCAAGCGTCAGCAAAAGCTGGTCGGTGCAGACGTTGATCGATGCAACGCGCGGCAGATCGGCGGCCTGCGCCTGCACGCCGATCCCCAAGATCAACATGAGAACGGCCGCGACAAAACCGCCGCTGCTTCGCGCGATGCAGGCCGGGATCGCCTTGCAAGGGCGATGCAACCACGTGACAGGCGGCATCGCGATCACGCCTCCGACCATGGCACGATGACGGTTTCGCGTTGATAGTCCGCCCGATAGATCCTGACGCGAAAGATGTTCTCGATGACTGCCTCCGAAAGCGCCTCGGCAGGCGGCCCCTGCGACACCAGACGCCCCTCGGACAGCACGAGAGCGATATCCGAAAACCGCGCCGCGAGCCCGAGATCGTGCGTTACCACGATGACGAGCGTTCCGTTGTCGGCCGCGGTCCGCAGCCTGGTCATGACCTCGATCTGGTAGCGCGGATCGAGCGACGCGGTCGGCTCATCGGCCAGCACAACCGGGGCGTCCACGGCCAGCACCCGCGCCAGCGCCACCCGGCTGCGCTCGCCGCCGGACAATTCCGTCACCGGGCGATCGCTCAAACCTGTCACGTCGGTCGCCTGCATCGCCCGCATCACCGCCGCGGCGTCCGGCCCGGCCAGCCGCGCCGGATCGACAGCGCCATGCGGATAGCGCCCGAGCGCCACGATATCCCGCACCGGCAGCGGCCAGTGCATCTGGTGACCCTGCGGCAGGTAGGCGAACCGGCGCGCGCGCGCATCAAGGGCGAGCGAAGACAGCGCATCGCCGCAAACCTCGATCGTGCCGTCGGATGGCAACAGGCCCGCCAGCGCCCGCAGCAACGTTGTCTTGCCGGCGCCGTTCGGCCCCACCAGCGCGACAAGGCGGCCGCCAGGAAGCGCCAGCGAAATGTCGCTCAGGACAGATCGCTTTCCGAGACTCACCGACAGCGAGGAGGCAGTGAGAATGGCGGCTTTGCTCATGCGAGGCCTCCGCCCAGCGCGCGACGCTCGCGCACGATCAGATACAGGAAGAACGGCACGCCGATCAGCGCGGTCAGCACGCCGACCTTGATATCCGACGTCGAGGGAATGAGGCGGACCGCAACATCGGCCGCAAGCAGCAGCGCAGCGCCGGTCAGCGCGCTCGGCACCATCAGCCGCGCGGGATCGTAACCGATCAGCGGACGCATCAGATGCGGCGCGACCAGGCCGATGAAGCCGATGGCGCCCGCGACCGCCACCGCGCCGCCGACGCCGAGCGCAACGCCGAGAATCGCCCACAACCGCAACCGGCCGACATCGACGCCGAGACTCCGCGCGGATTCCTCACCCAGGCTGAGCGCGCGAAACGCATGCCGCCGGCTCATCAGGATCGCGGCGCCCGCGACGATGAACGGCAGTGCCAGCGCAACATGGCGGAAGCTGCGGTCTTCCAGCGAGCCCAGCAGCCAGAATGCGATCTCCAGCGCAGCGAACGGATTGCGCGACAGGTTCATGGTGAGCGACGTCGCGGCTCCTGCGAGCGAGGAGATCGCAAGCCCGGCGAGGATCAGGATCAGCAGGCTGGCATTGCGTCCGGCGATCGCGAGCAGCACGAATACGGAAACAAATGCCGCGGTGATGGCGGCGACTGGAAGCATGAAGGACCGCACATCGATCCCCCCGAGCGCAATGACCAGCACCGCGCCGAATGCCGCCGCCTGCGGCGCGCCGAACAGGGAGGGCGATGCCAAGGGATTGCGCAACAGTCCCTGCAGGGCAGCCCCCGACAAACCGAGAATGGCGCCGATCGCGAGCCCGAGGATCGCGCGCGGCAATCGGATGTCCTGCACGATGATTCGCTGAACCTCGCTGCCGCCGCCGAACAAGGCTTCGAGAACGGCGACCGGCGACAACTTCACGGGGCCGACACCCAATGACACCAGCGTCAAAACCGCGACCCCCGCACACAGCGCGACCGTCACGACCGCTCGCCGGCGGGCCGCGATGTCCTGCATCACCATGTGTCTCTGGAAGCGCGGCAAACCATCGGACCGGCCGGCCCGGCAGCACAGCTCGGGAACCCCAAAACTCGGGAGACCATGACGCCCTTTCCGCCGACCCACCGTCGCGCGCGCCAGAGTTCTGATTCAACCGCGTTGAACCAGAATCTGCCTTTTCCTTTGATCGAGCATGACCTTAGCCGAAAACCGGTTGCCGCTTTTCGGGATCATGCTCGGGAAAGCGTCACCGGCCGGTCTCCTGGCTCGCGGCCGTTGTCGGGATCCGTTCCTCACATGCGCGGCATGTTCGCAGCGGAATGGACGCGGATGGCCGCTTACAGTTGCGGGGGCAGCCGCGGCGTTGGGGTCACCCCCGCACCGCGTTCCCGTTTCACCTCCTTCGGGAGGCACCGATGACGCCGCAAACAAGCACAGCGGAATACCCCGTGCAACCGTGAACGCATCCTCTGCATTGCCGCGAATACAGCGAGGCCGCGAGGTCATCAAAGCCGGGTGAGATAGCGCGGCAGCTCCTGCTCGAATTCAGGGAAGTAGCGTGAAATCACCGAAATATCGAAGCGCGCGAGGATCGACTCCTTGGGCTCCCGGTCGAGCAGAAAGCGAAAAGCGGCCTCGATGCAGCGCTCGGGCGTGTGCTTGCCGGCTGTCAGCTGCTTGCCCTTGGCGTCAGACATCGTGACGTGGTGGCGGCTCTCGCCGTTTCCGTCGCGGACCACAACCTCGAACTCGCCCTCGCCGACGCGTTGAACCTTGATCATGCGGTGGCTCCATTCAGCAATCGGTCCGTTTCCTGCCGCACCCTATCCTGCCCCCCGCCGTCGCCGGAATCGTTGGCTACGACCGAAAACAGGGGGCTTGAAATGGCGTTCAAACGCTGGCGCTTGGACATATTCCACCTGAACGGCGCGATATTTGAAACATCGGCCACGCAGGACGTCATTGATCGATTCTCGCGATATGTTATCGGAAACGTGCTTGCCGTGCAGGGCAGCAAATCAATTCCCTATCGAGGCTAGAGGAAGATCAATGATCGAGGATGATGAATTCAATGGCTTCGTGGTCGGCTCGCTGCGCCGGGCCCTGGAACACGGCGCCGAGGCTTTTAATCGATTGATGCAAAAAGACGATTCGTTTCTTCGCGAAAGTTTTGCGCGTTGCAGCATCGTGTTCGCCTTGTGGCCCGATGCCCAGGCAAAATGCGGCTTTGCGATGATGCCCATCAAGCGCGAAGCACCGCCGGACCCGCACAACGTGAAAGGCGAGGTAATGCCATGCCCGAGCAGAGAGGCCGCGTTCGCCTTGCAGGAGCGGTTTGGCGACCCGTCGTTGAAAGACGAATTCCAGCACTTCTCGGTCGATGGTGAGATTCCGTTTCCGAACCGCTTGAATTGACGCACGGCGCGCGAAAACTGCGCCTCTGAGGAAATTACCCGAAGAACCAATATATTAGGTGATTTGACGGGTCGTACGGGATAGCGACGATAATCAGGTTCACGCTGCTATAGCTATCAAAGCCCGGACGGAGCGTCGGAATGTCGGAAAAGAATTGGGACAGGGTGCCGATCGACGCACAAAGCATCGACGCGCCCCTGTCGCGGGCAGCCGTTTTTCTGGTGGTCACCGTCGCTAGCGAACAAACCGCTCTCGCAAAGGTCTGCTCCGTGCTGGACGGTCTTGATGATCTAATCAAGACCGTCGGATTCCGCGATCTTCCCGCCCGGCTGTCGTGCATCGTCGGAATCGGTCGCGCTTTCTGGGATCGTCTTCATTTCGACCAGCGGCCGCAGGAACTGAGACCATTTGCGCGGATTGAGGGAGCTGCCCACGTGGCGCCGTCGACGCCGGGTGATCTTCTTTTCCATATCCGATCTGAGCGTCCCGATCTGTGCTTCGAATTTGAACGCATTCTGCTCGACAATCTCAGCGACGGCGTGACCGTCGTCGACGAAGTTTCGGGCTTTCGCTATTTCGACGCGCGTGACCTTCTGGGCTTTGTCGACGGCACGGCCAACCCGACCGGCCTGGCTTTGCCCGCTTCAGCTCTCGTAGGCGATGAAGATCCCAACTTCGCGGGAGGCAGTTATGTCGTCGTTCAGAAGTATCTGCACGATCTCAGCGCGTGGGGGCGAATTCCAACGCCTCTCCAGGAGGAGATCATCGGTCGCACGAAAATAGACAATATTGAAATCGATGACGACGACGCGCCGCGCAAATCGCACAAGTCGCTCACTACCATTGTGGACGCTGAGGGCAACGAATACGACATATTGCGAGACAACATGCCGTTCGGTCGCCCGGGGCAGAGAGAGTTCGGCACCTACTTCATCGGCTATTGCCGATATCTCTGGGTAATCGAGAAGATGCTGCAACGGATGTATGTAGGCGACCCGCCGGGCCATTACGATCGCCTGCTCGATGTCTCGACGCCGCACACCGGCACAACGTTCTTCGCCCCGGCTCGTCCGACGCTGCAAACACTTGTTCAGGCGGCGCGGCAAGCGCCAGCGACGCCCGGGCGGTGACCCCGCAAACCTCGCCGACAATCGCACAAGACTGCCGGGCGTCTCGGCGTTCATTCGCGCGAGAGCTTGCGTATTCACCTCGCTCCCATCGCTCGCCTGACAGCTTGCTTCTCCGCCCGCATGGCTATGGCGGAGAGAGTGGGATTCGAACCCACGGTACGGTTTCCCGCACACACGCTTTCCAAGCGTGCGCCTTAAGCCACTCGGCCATCTCTCCGGGCGCCTTCTCATGACGGGGCATGCCGGTTTTTGCAAGAGAGCGGTGCTCCGACACGGGGATTTTCCATAAATACATGAAGAATATGATGTATTTTTTGCTGCATGAACGCCTTCGAGGGAGCGCCGGATGACTCGCATCGCCCTGATCGCCGCTGCTGGCTTCACCATGCTGGTCGCCACGACGCCGGCGACGGCGCAAGTGTGCAAGCATGACGGCCCGGCGGTGAGTTGCAACGATGGACGGCGCGGCATTCTCTCAGGCGATGAAATCATCTGGCCCGACGGGACGCGCTCAAGCCCATCGCCGCATCCGAGCGTCGCCATCGGGAACAAGTCGTCAGTTCGCGTGGGGCCAGGCGTGTTCGTCGGCAGGCGAGACGGCGCCGTGCCTCTCGACGATCCAAACGCGCCGAACAAGACGCGCTGCGCGATCCTCGACGGCGTTTCCTATTGCTACTAGTGAACGCGCGCGCCGCTCCGAGAACCGACGACGTGCAGCGGCCATGATTTCGGCGACTCGACAGCCGGCAGCTCGCCGGCCGATTCCTTGTTTGAGGCGTGCGCATCCTGGAGCGCGTCGGAGAAATCCGCAAACCACTGCTGAATGGTGCCGGCGCGCAACTTCCGCATCATGGCTTCCCAGCGCATGCGGCGTTCGGTCAGCGGCATCGCGAACGCCGTGGCGATGCCGCGCGACATCCCGTCGATTTCGTGCGGGTTGACCAGCAGCGCGGTCTGCAATTCATTCGCCGCGCCCGCGAACTTGGACAACACCAGCACGCCGGGATCAGCCGGGTTTTGCGCGGCGACATATTCCTTGGCGACCAGATTCATGCCGTCATGCAGCGGCGTCACCACGCCGACGCGCGCGGTGCGATAGAGTCCCGCGAGCACCGTCTGATTGAATCCCCGGTTGAGATAGCGGATCGGCATCCAGTCGGCCTCGCCATGACGGCCATTGACGTCGCTGACGAGTTTCGCAAGTTCGCTCTGCAAGTTCCCATAGGCTTCGATCGTGCCGCGGGAAGGGGTCGCGATCTGCAGCAGGGAGACGGAGCGCTTCAACTCTGGCTGCAAAGCCAGCATACGGTCGAATGCGTTGATCCGGTTCACCAGCCCCTTGGAATAGTCGAGACGGTCGACACCGATCGCCAACTGCTCGCCGTTCAGGCTGCGCCGCAACCGCGAGACGTCGGGATGGGTGATGGCCTTGGCGGCCTGCACCGCGAATTTCTCGACGTCGATTCCGATCGGGAACACCGCGCAGCGCGACTTGCCATAGCGCGAGGTCACGACGCCATCGTCGATCTTGAGACCGAGCTCGGACTGAAGATAGCTGAGGAAATTCTCGCAGTCGTCGTCGGTCTGGAATCCGATCAGATCGTAGGCCAGCATCGCCTCGACCAGTTCGCGATGGTGCGGAACGGCGCCGACGACGGCGCGGGCCGGCCACGGCGTATGCAGGAAGAACCCGATCGGATTCCGCACACCGAGATCGCGCAACTCGGCGCCAAGCGCCAGAAAGTGATAATCCTGAATCCAGAACGCGGTATCCGGCTTGCGGAAACGCATCAGCGCGCGCGCCATGAAGGCGTTGACCTCGCGGTACGATTGATAGTCGTCCTGCGAGGCGCGAATGAGATCGGAGCGGGAGTGCAGCGCCGGCCATAACGCGGAGTTGGCGAAACCTTCGTAATATCCGCCGTAATGCGCCGCGGGCAAATCCAGCAACGCCAGCGCACCCGCGCCCATGGCCTCGACTTCTGCAAATGTGTCCTTGTGAAACCCGTCGCGCACACGACCGCTGGAACCCACCCAAATCGCGCCTGATTTTTCAACAACCGGCAACAGCGCCGCAGCAAGTCCACCCGTCAGGGGCTCATTGGCTCGCGCGCGCGCCACGCGATTTGAAACGACAACGAGGTTCACAGGGGTCCTCCCTTTATTGCCCGTCGATAAACGCTCGTTCATCAATATGGTTCCTTGCCTCCTTCCAACCAAATTGACGCCAAATTCGGGCAAGGTAGAAAGATACTCAAAGTTCCCGTGACCGAAAAGATATTCATTGTCATCACGACGTTTACGACAAGTGTTTTTCTTTCGGTCTCAACTGCGCCAGTATCGATCCTCCCAGTTGCGGGACAATCTCATGCCGGTGAGGATCAGGCCGGCCATGGAATAGGTCTGCGGAAAGTTCCCGAATAGCGCGCCGGTTTTCGGATCCACGTCTTCCGAAAGGAGTCCGAAACGATTGCGATGCGCGAGCGCATCCACGAAAGCCTCCCGCGCTTCCTCGCGGCGTCCGAGCGCCCACCACGCATCGATCAGCCAGAACCGGCAGATCAGGAATGCCGTGACCGGGACACCGAAGTCGTCTTCCGCAGCGTAACGCATCACATGCTTCTCACGCAAAAGTTCGCGCTCCATGGCGGCGACGGTTTTCACGAACCGCGGATCGTTGACCTCGCAAACGCCGAGCTCGGGCAATAGCAGCACGCTTGCATCGAGATCATCGGACCCAAATGCCGAGGTGAAGGCCTCGCGCTTCGGATTCCATGCGCGATCCAGCAGCTCGGCGTGCAACGGGTCGGCGACCGCGTTCCAGTGCGCGGCACGTTCCGGCAGATCCAGCCGTTCCGCGATCGCCGCAAGCCGATTGATTCCGGCCCAGCACATCGCGGCGGAATGAGTGTGAACGCGCTGGCGGCCACGGTATTCCCAGATGCCGGCGTCGCCCGTCATCGCGACCCTTGCCGCCTTGTGGCCGAGCGATTCGAGAAGGGAGAACAGGCTTTCGTCGCCGGGGCGCGGCAGCCGGCGGTCGAAGAACAGCGGCAACGCCGCCAGGATGGCGCTGCCGTAGGTGTCGTGCTGTTTCTGGTCGACCGCGGCGTTGCCGACCCGCACGGGCCCATCGCCGCGGTAGCCCTGAAGATCGGCGGCGGTCCATTCGTCCAGCGGCAGATTCGGGACCACGCTGTAGACCGGCTTCAGGTCCTCGTCGGTGTTCGATGCGATCGAGAGCGTGAAGCCGATGAAATCTTCCATGGTCCGCGTCGCGCCGACGCGGTTGAGCGCCTTCACCACGAAATAGGCATCGCGCAGCCAGCAATAGCGATAGTCCCAGGTGCGGCCGGAGCCGGGCGCCTCCGGAATGGAGGTGGTGTGCGCGGCGATGATGCCGCCGGTCTCCTCGAAGTTGGACAGCTTGAGCGTCACGGCGGCGCGGATGATGGCTTCCTGCCATTCGTAGGAGATGTAGAGACGCCGCACCCAGCTTTGCCAATAGGTCCTGGTCTCTTCGGCGAAGCGCTGGGCGGTCGACGCCAGATCGCCGGGAAAGGGTTCGTCGTTGCCGAACACGAGATGCATCGGCCGCGTCAGAACGAACGGCGTTTCGTTTTCGATCAGGGCGAGCGGTGCATCCGTGGTCACGCGGATCGCCGTATCGTCTCCCTCGACGTAGCGGATGTGATTGCTGCCCATCGAATGCCGCTTGAGCGGCTTGCCGTAGGTGTGGGTCGGCCGAATACGAATCGTGATCCGGGGCAAGCCCGCGACAGGCTCGATGATGCGAAACAACTGCGGCGGACGGAAGATGCGGCCGTACTGCCGGAAGCGTGGCGCGAAGTCGGTGACCCGCACCGCATTGCCGCGGCCATCAGTCAGGACCGTGGACACGATCGCAGTGTTGCGAACATAGTCCGACTGGAAATCGACCATGCCGTCCAGCACGACATCGCTGAAGCCTTTTTCTTCATGTCCCGCAAGCAGGCGCGAGAACACCGGATCGGAATCGAACCGCGGGAAACACCACCACACCAGGCGCGCGGTGGGATCGACAAGCGCGGCCGTGCGGCAGTTGCCGATGACGGCGAGATCGAGGCCGTGATCGATCATTCCGCGACGGCCTGTTCGTCATCGAGAAGCCGGCTCAGCCACGCCCTGACATCGCTCGGCGCCTGAAAGTGGCCGTCGACGCCCTTGGCGCGCCGGCCCACCGAAAACGCCAGACCCTTCAGGTCGGGCATGATCGCGAACACCGTTTCATCGGTCACGTCGTCGCCGATGAAGACCGGACGCCGTCCCTTGAACGGCTCATGGACCATCAGTTCGGTGACGCCGGTCGCCTTCGTGAAACCGGAATGCTTGATCTCGCATACGAGCTTGCCGGGCAGCACCTCGATCGGCGCGTTGGGCAGGTCGGCGCGTATCGCCGAAACCGCATCGTAGATCGACCGTTCGGCATCCGGAGCCTTTCTGTAGTGCAGCGCCAGCGAGTAGCCCTTGTTCTCAACGAGGATGCCGGCGTGCAATCCGGCGATCGCCGCGAAACGCCGGATCAAGTCCTCGTTCATCGGCGGCGCTTGCGCAGCCACGGCTTCGCTTTGGGATGAAATGCGCATCTCCGCGCCATGGCCTCCGACCGCCGGGAACAGCATCGGGGCGAATATCCGGTCGATATCGCTGAGCGATCGCCCGCTGACCAGCGCCAGCGCGCCGTCCGTCTGCTCCAGCAGGCGTGACAGCGAGTTGGCGAGCCCCGGCGGCACCCGAACTTCGCTCGGCGACGGTGCGAGATCGAGCAACGTACCGTCGATATCGAGCAACAGCGCGGATGTGCGCAGCGGCAGCATTAAAGGGCGGTCGTCAGCCATGAAGGCGGTTTTCTTCGGCACGGTTTCCATCAAATCCTGATTCATCGCGACTCCACAACGGCAAGCGGCGACGCCACCGATTCGAGCGGGCGCCGCTCGGCGGCAATTCCGTATCGCCAGCCGATCAGCGCGGCGGCGATCATCAATCCCGATCCCAGACAATACCCCGCGAACACGCTGTCACGCGAGCCGCTGTCGATCAAGGCCCCGAACAGCGCAGGACCGGCGACGCCGCCGATCGCCGTCCCGATGGCGTAAAACATCGCGATCGCCAGCGCCCGCACTTCAAGCGGAAAGGTCTCGCTCACGGTGAGGTAAGCCGCGCTCGCCGCCGGCGAGGCAAAGAAGAATATCACCATCCATGCGATCGTCTGGGTCTGCGCGGTCAGAGCGCCCGCCGCGAAAAGATAGCCGGATATGGCCAGCAAGACGCCCGATATCCCGTAAGTGAAGGCGATCATGGCGCGGCGCCCGATCGTATCGAACAGCCGGCCGAGCAACAGCGGCCCGAGAAAGTTGCCGGCCGCGAACGGCAGGACGTACCAGCCGATCCGTTCCGCCGGAATGCCGAAGAAGGTCGACAGCACCAGCGCGTAGGTGAAGAAGATCGCATTGTAGAAGAACGCCTGCGCGATCATCAAGGCAAGGCCGACCAGCGACCGCTGCCGGTATGCGCTGAACAGCGTCCGCGCCACCTCGCGCAGCGGCGTGTGATCGCGCATCCGAAGTCTGATCGTCGGCCACGCTTCGTTAGCGGCTGCATCCGGATGGCGCGCCGCCATCCGTTCGATCTCGGCGACGATGTGGATCGCCTGATCCGGCCGTCCGTGAATCATCAGCCAGCGCGGGCTTTCCGGAATCCATAGTCGCATCACAAACACCACCAGTCCCAGCACCGCGCCGGTCAGGAATGCAAGCCGCCAGCCCAGTTCCGGATCGATCACCTGCGGATCGAGCAGGACGATCGCGCCGGCCGCGCCGAGCGCGGCACCGATCCAGAAGCTGCCGTTGATGGTCAGATCCGTCCATCCGCGATAACGCGCCGGCACCAGTTCCTGGATCGTGGAATTGATCGCTGTGTATTCGCCCCCGATGCCCGCACCGGTGAGAAACCGGAACAGCGCGAAGCTGACGAGATCCCATGACAGCGCGGTCGCCGCCGTCGCGGTCAGATAAAGTGCCAACGTGACGAAAAAAAGTTTCTTGCGACCGATGCGGTCCGTCAGCCAGCCGAAACCCAGCGCCCCGAGCACGGCCCCGGCGAGATACGCGCTGCCGACGAGGCCGATGTCGAAATTGGTGAATTGAAGCGTGGGACTGTCCTTGAGCGCGCCGGACAGTGCGCCGGCGAGCGTCACCTCCAGCCCGTCCAGGATCCAGGTGATCCCGAGCGCGGTGACGACCCGCGTATGAAACAGGCTCCAGCGCAGGCTGTCGAGGCGTGCGGGAATGTCCGTCTCGACGATTGCGTCGGCATATCGCGGCAATGGTTGTGCTGGGATGATCGCCAAAATTGCACTCACTTCGCGCCGGACAGCGGATCGAAGAGCGGCTCGAATGGAAAGCGAGCAGCTTGCCGGCGATCATCCCTTCCCGATTGCTGTGTTCTGGTGCGTCCTTGGCAGGAGGATGGCAACGCGCAAACCTGCCGCTGGTTCCGTGCCCGTCACGGCCGGCGTCGCCGGGAATCGCCCGCGCGCCGGATTGATGCGCCGGGACGCATTGAATAGTCTTGAACGAATCCGGACCCGATGACGTCAAATCCAGACCGCCGGGGCCGCGCCAATCCTTTTAGATCGACCGGCGTGATGCAGATCACAGTATGGCCCGGCACCCCGGCACAGAGTGCGGCAGCCGTCCTCGTCGCGGGGCGGCCATGAAGGACAGGGAGAAGATCATGTCTCGTCGGACGACATCGGGAAAAACGCTGGCCGCAGCCATGCTGGCCGTCGGCCTGACTGCAACGGCAATGCCTCGGAGCGTCTCGGCCGGCGACCTCTCCGCGCAGCAGATCATCGACGGGCTGAAGGTCTCGCGGACGCGAAGCCTCAGCGCGCCCACACAGCCCGCATTGACCCCGGGCGATCTGGATTTCGTCAAAAGCGTGCGCGGCAGGACCCGCTCGCTGTCCCTGGACGACCGCGACCATCTGGCGGCGATCGCCGCCCAGCGCCCGAAGATCGATCTGGACATCAATTTCGATTTCGATTCGGCGGCCCTGACTCCGCGCACCGAACCGCAGTTGCACAGCCTCGGCAAGGCGCTGACGAGCGACGAACTCGCGGGCTCCGTCATCATGCTCGGCGGCCATACCGACGGCAAGGGATCCGACGCCTACAATCACGATCTCTCCGAACGCCGGGCCGAAGCCGTGAAGCGTTTCCTCATCGAGACGTATCATATTCCGGCAGCGAACCTGCTCTCCGCCGGATATGGAAAGGAGGGTTACAAGAATCCGACGGACCCGTTCGCTGCGGAAAATCGCCGCGTCGAAGTCGTCAACATGGCCGGGAAAGAGCAGGCCGAGAAAAAATGACGCCGGCAGGAGCGCCGCAAACCGCTCCGCGCTCGGGCCGTGCAGCGCGAATACGATCCGTCGAGGCATCACGCGCAATATTCACCGGAGGTTAACAAGCGCCGCACCGCCGGTTTGAAAACGCCGATGGCGTCATATAAGGTCGCCACGGCGCGGACTGGAACGGCATCTGACGGGTGGACTGGCGTCCCATGAACCTTCGATCTGCTGGCGTGGCGGCGTTGATGCTGGCGATGCTGCCTGCGATGGCGCCGGCGGCTGCGCCGGCCGCGACGGAAAAGGGCAGCGCACGGATCGCGCTCGTGATCGGCAACGCCAGCTATCCCGACAGCGAAGCGCCGCTCAAGGAGCCGATCAACGATGCCCGCGACGTTGCCGACGAACTCAAGCATGACGGCTTCGACGTCGAGACCGGCGAGAATTTGACCGGCGAAGCCATGCGCCACGCGCTTCAACGCCTTTACAGCCGCATCAAGCCCGGCAGCGTCGCGCTGATCTTCTTCAGCGGATATGGCATCCAGTCCGGTCGCCAGAGCTTTCTCATACCGGTCAATGCGCAGATATGGACCGAAGCGGACGTTCGCCGCGACGGCTTCAGCCTGGAAACCATCCTGGGCGAGATCAACAACCGCGGCGCCGGCGTCAAGATCGCGCTGATCGACGCATCGCGCCGCAATCCGTTCGAGCGCCGCTTTCGCAGCTTCTCGGCAGGCCTGGCGCCGGTGATCGCGCCGAGCGGCACGCTGGTGATGTATTCGGCGGCGTTGAGTTCGGTGATCGGCGATACCAGCGCGGATCACAGCCTGTTCGTCGGCGAGTTGCTGAAGGAGATTCGCGTTCCCGACCTGACCGCCGAGGAAACGCTGAACCGGACCCGCGTCGGCGTGACCCGGGCGTCGCGCGCCGAGCAGGTGCCGTGGATTTCGTCGTCTCTGGCGGAGGATTTCTATTTCATTCCCGGCCAGCACGGCACGCCCGGCGTCGCCGCAGCGCCACCGTTGCCGCCACGTCCGAAAGCCGAGCCCATCACAACGCAGCCGCCGGTCGCGCCCGCGCCACCACCAGTCGCATCCGCACCTCCGACGCC
>NZ_MKRN01000019.1:32290-34692 GCF_001896955.1 Nitrobacter sp. 62-13
GCCCCGCCATCGGCGCCGACGCAGGATAACGCGAAGACCGCGCTCGCGCTGGCCGACGATCCGACGATCAAATCGCTCACCTCCACAATCTCCGCCAATCCAAAAGACGCCAACGCACTGTACCGGCGCGGGCAGGTCTATGCCAGCAGAGGCGCCTACGCTCCCGCCATCAAGGATTTCGATGCGGCGATCCGGCTCAATCCGAAGGACGCCGAGGCCTACAACAATCGCTGCTGGACCCGGACCGTGATCGGCGAATTGCAACCCGCCCGGCGCGACTGCGACGAGGCGCTGAGGCTACGGCCGGGATTCGTCGACGCGCTGGACAGCCGCGGCCTGCTCAACCTCAAGAGCGGCGCGAACAAGAACGCGATCGCGGACTTCGACGCCGCGCTCAAGATCAACCCGAGACTGACCTCATCGCTTTACGGAAGAGGCCTCGCCCGACAGCGCAGCGGCGCCGTTGCCGAGGGAAATCTGGATATCGCCAATGCCAAGGCGATGGACCCCGACATCGAGAAGGAATTCGCCGGTTACGGCGTGCGCTGAGGCTTTGGTTCGGTCATGAACCATCATCCGTTGCGGTCCGCAGCCTGCCATGAAAGAAACTGCAAGGTGAGGCAAATTTCGGATTCCGGATATGGGCTTGCGAAGCATGCGTGAGGTCGCGACCGGCCTGTTGTTCGGCGTGCTGGCGGCGGCGACCGGTGTCGTGAGTGCGTCGCGCGCCGCGGACGACAGCGGCCTCTCCGGCGGCGCGCCCGTGACCGTGGCCCGTGCGGCCAATGCCTGCTTTTCCGACCTGGTCCGAGTGACCGGCTTCGCTGTCCCGCGCCGGGAAGCGGTCGTCATCCCTGACCAGGAAGGCTCGCACGTGACCGACGTGCTGGTGCGCGAAGACGACATGGTCACGATGAACCAGGAACTGGCTCGGCTGACGCCGCCTCCCGGCAAAACGGGACCGGTCGTCCTGCGCGCCCCGGCGGCCGGCCTCGTGACCGAGGTTCGCACCGCCGTCGGAGCGCCGGCCTCGCCGCAGGCTCCGCCGATGTTTCGGATCGCGGTCAACAACGAGATCGAACTGGATGCCGAGGTGCCCTCGATCCATGTGCTCAAGCTCAATCCCGGCGCGAGCGCACGCATTAGCCGGGAGGACGGGCCCGACCTGGTCGGACGTGTCCGCCTGGTGTCGCCCGAGATCGACCGCAAGACCCAGATGGGTCACGTCCGGCTGTCGCTGAACACCGACCGGACCTTGAGGATCGGAATGTTTGCCCGCGTCAGCATCGACGCCAGGCGCAGTTGCGGCGTGGCCGTTCCCCGCTCCGCGATCGATCATCTGACGGTTCAGGTGGTGAACGGAGACATCGTGGAGACGCGGCGCGTTCGCACCGGATTGACGTCCGACACCGCAGTCGAAATCCTCGAGGGTTTGAAAGTCGGAGAAATCGTCGTGGCCGACGCCGGCACGTCGCTGCATGACGGCGACCGGGTCAAGGCCATGTTCGCCGATGATCTCGATCGATCGCGAGCCCGTTGATGACCATCAATGTTTCAGCCTGGTCGATCCGGCACCCGCTTCCGTCCGTCGTCTTTTCGATAATCCTGCTGTTGCTGGGCTGGGTCAGCTTCACCAGGCTCGCGATCACGCGATTGCCGAGCGCGGACATTCCCGTTATTTCCGTCGCCGTTTCACAATTCGGCGCAGCGCCGGCCGAACTCGAGGCGCAGGTCACCAAGACCGTCGAGGACGGCGTTTCCGGCGTCGAAGGCGTCCGGCATATTTCGTCCTCGATCACCGACGGCCTATCGGTGACCACGATCCAGTTCGCGCTGGAGACCAATACCGACCGGGCGCTGAACGACGTCAAGGACGCCGTGACGCGCATCCGCGCCAATCTCCCGCAAAACGTCAACGAGCCGCTGATCCAGCGCGTCGACGTCATCGGACTGCCGATCGTCACCTACGCTGCGATCTCGCCGGGCAAGACGCCCGAGCAACTGTCGTATTTCGTCGACGACGTGGTCAAGCGCGCGCTGCAGGGCGTGCGCGGCGTCGCGCAGGTCGAGCGCATCGGCGGCGTCGAGCGCGAAATCCTGGTGTCCCTCGATCCGGATCGCCTGCGGGCCGCGGGTCTGACGGCGGTCGACGTCAACCAGCGCCTGCGCGGCACCAATGTCGACGTCGCCGGGGGACGGGCGGAGATCGGACAAAGCGATCAGGTCATCCGGACCCTCGCAAGCGCCAAGACCATCAGCGAGCTGGCGGGAACGATGATCTCGCTGCCGGCCGGCGGCGAACTGCGGCTCGATGATCTCGGCACGGTGACCGACACCATCGCCGACCGCCGGACCTTCGCCCGCTTCAACGGCGAGCCCGTGGTCGCGCTCGGCATCAAGCG
>NZ_MKRN01000020.1 GCF_001896955.1 Nitrobacter sp. 62-13
TGTTGCCGTCCCAGGCGTCTCCCGAAATGCGCCGGCCCTGCTGGCTGCCTTCGCCGCTCAAACGGCGCGCGGCAGGAACGGACTGCTCGTCGTCGCGCGGACGACGCACCTGGTCGCCGTGACGGAATTCAGGCGTACCGGTAATCAGGCCGTCGGCCTTGTTGATCGGGCCGGTAATGCGCGAAGTACCCATGCCGCTGCCGGTGATGACCTCGGTTTGGCGCTCCTCGCGAGCCTGCCGCGCCGGAATGCTGATACTGAAATCCCTAGGAGCTGGCGGACGCTGATCGACATCGCGCGCGCTGAAGCGATCGCTCATCGCACATTGTCCCGACGCGATATTGTCCAGTCCCAGATAGGGCGTGCCCGAAATCGGCTCGCAAGCGCCACGCTCGTCGCCAGTGACTTGCGCCCCGCCCGCGCCCGGCCGGTCGCCGGTAACCACTGTCGCCGGGATCACTGCGCTGTCGCGAACCCGCGCCGCCTGCTGCTCGCGCTGCGGCGCCTGGCAGAACGCGGCGTACTGACCCTGGCCGATGTAGGGGGTGCCGCTGATCGGCGAACAGGTGCCGGCCTCGTTGCCGGTGACGTGGTCCGCCCGACCCGGGGCGATGCCCGTCACCCTCTGGCCGCGCAGCGTGGTGTCAACGATGACCTTGCTGACCGGCGAGACCGTCGGCACGGCCTCGGCTGGGCACACCGCAGCCAATTGGCGGGTGCCGATGTAGTCCATGCCGGTGACGGGTTCGCACCCATAAGACTCGTCACCGGACAATTTTGGGCTTGGAGCGACCTCCGAGCCAGTCACAGTCCGACCGCGCAGCGTCTGCATCTCGGCCACTTTCTGAGGACCGGGCGTTTTGCACAGCCCCGCGAAATCAGCCGTCGTGTAGTACTGGCTGCCGGTGATGCTGCGGCAGGAGCCGACCTCGTTGCCGGTCACCTTGGCCGAGCGATCGACCGCAGTTCCCGAGACAGTTTGCTCGTCGCGCGTGGACATCACGCTGACCTTTCGCGCGCCTCCGGGCGGCGCCGTTCGGCAAAAATCGCGAAACTGCTCGACGGTGTGGTATTCGGTGCCGGTAATCGGACGGCAGCTTCCAGCCTCGTCGCCGGTCTGCCGCTCGCTGCGGCCGACCACTGTGCCGGTCACGGGCTTGCCCGCGGCCGTATGGGAGACCGCCACCTTGGGCGGCGCGTCATCGGTTTCGCCCTGACTGTAACGCGTGCCGGTAACGGCGCGGTCGGCGCCGTGCTCCACACCCGTGACGCGGCGCGGGCGATCGACCAGCGCGCCGGTGACAGTCTGGCCCTTGTCGGTGCGGGTGAGCGCCACCTTCCCCAGCGGGGCGGACGGCCGCGTCGAACAGAACTGCTCGAAGCGTTCGCTCGAGAGATATTCGGTACCGGTCACGGGGCGGCACGCGCCCGGCTCATCGCCGGTGGTCTTGGTGGAACGGCCCAGCGCCGTGCCGGTGATGCGTTGCTCGCGCAGGGTGCTGCTGACCGCAACCTTCGGCGTCGCCGGCTCGGGGCGGATGCCGCAGAGGGTCTGGAACTGCTCGAAGCCGATATATTCGGTGCCGGTGATCGCGCGGCAGGAGCCCGGCTCATTGCCGGTCACCTTGGAGATGCGTTCGACCTGGGTGCCGGTGACGGTCTGCCCGGACAGGGTATGCCCCTCCTCGACCTTGGCAGGCGCCTCGACCACGTTGCGAGCGCGCACACGGCCGGTCGGGCGAGTGCTGGCACCGGACGTCTTGTCGACCCGGCCCGCCAGCGCCTGTACCAGCCGGCGCTGCATCGCGACCTGACGGCCGGTTGCGCCTTTGAGCATGGCGCTCTGCCAATCCTGCTGCGGCATCGCGGCAGCGATGCGCGTTGCCTGGGCGACGCGCTTGAGGCCCTTCTTGCCATCCTGACTCAGCGCGGCACGGCGCATCTTGGCCAGCGCGCGGCCGGTCGCCTCCGGCGCGTTCAACGCTGCACGTTCCACCGCCGGTGCGCCGTGCTGAACAGCTTCGATACGCGCCGCCTCCTTGCGCTCCGCGCCATGGCTGCAGCCGCATTGCCCGCCGCAACTGCACTGTCCGCCGCAGCCGCAACCGCAATCGGAGCCACGCACCTCGGCCGCCGCCCGGCCTGGGCGCAGATGCGCCGCGGGGCGGGTTGCCGTGCCGTGCCCGGCATTTTTCAACGCCGCCTTGCCAATAGTGGACAACGCCTGCCGCCGGGCGCGCGCCGCGGACTTCTGCGCCACCGGCTGAGTGAACGGCGTTGACGCAGGCGCCGCCGAAACGCCGCCGTGATGGGCGTTGGAGATATGCGCCGCATTCAGCCGAAAGCGTTCCGCGGCGGAACGCTCGGTTTGCGCAGCCTTGGTGGTCCCGGTCTTGCCGTGACGCGCCATGGCCTGCCGGCGCTGGAGCGCCAGTTCGCGGCCGGATAGAGTTGCAGTGGCATGACCGGGGGCGACGTTTGTCATACGGACCTCAGCACAAAGAACCCGAGGAAGGGAGCGGCGCCGATGCGCCGCGCCGCGTTCAAATCATGGGCGCCGAACAGAGGAGGCTCCAGCGCCCAGCTCATTAGCGATACACCACGAACGCCATGCCCTGGCTCTGGGCGTAGTTGTCGTACGCGACGAACCGCACCATCTGATCCGGAAATTCGCGGTGACAGGCTTCGATCTCCGCCATCACGGTATCGACGGACTGCTCGCCGAACAGCGGCAGTTTCCACATGTACCAGTAGCTCGCCTTTGCGGGCGTGCCCTTCTCGGTGTGCTCGACCGCCGGATTCCAACCCTGCGCGATGGCGTGAGCGATCTGACGGCGCA
>NZ_MKRN01000021.1 GCF_001896955.1 Nitrobacter sp. 62-13
CGCTTGCGTAGTTATTGACGAGATTTTGTACGGAAGCTGCCGACAGATCGAGCACCGGCTTCGGGTAAACGCCGAACAGGATCGTCAGCGCCACCAGCGGCGCCAGCGTCAGCCCTTCCCTGAAGGTGAGATCCTTGATGGTCGCCAGCGTCGGCTTGACCAGCGCCCCGAACACGATCTTCCTATACAGCCACAAGGCGTAGGCCGCCGACAGGATCACGCCGAGCGTCGCCGCCACCGCCGTGGGAATGCTGACCTTGAAGGTGCCGATCAGCGACAGGAATTCACCCACGAATCCGGACGTGCCGGGCAACCCCACATTGGCCATCGTGAAAACGAGAAACGCCAGCGCGTAGAGCGGCATCCGGTTGACGAGCCCGCCATAGGCCGCGATTTCCCGCGTATGCATGCGGTCGTAGACGACGCCGACGCAGAGAAACAACGCGCCGGATACGATGCCGTGCGACACCATCTGGAACACGCCGCCGTGGATGCCCTGCATGGTGCCGGCAAAGATTCCCATGGTCACGAAGCCCATGTGAGCGACCGACGAATAGGCGATCAGCTTCTTCATGTCCTCCTGCATCAGCGCGACCAGCGAGGTGTAGACGATCGCGATGGCCGAGAGCGCAAAAACCAGCGGCGCGAAATCATACGACGCAAGCGGGAACATCGGCAGCGAGAAGCGCAGGAAGCCGTAGCCACCCATCTTCAACAGGATCGCGGCCAGAATGACCGAGCCCGCCGTCGGGGCTTCGACGTGCGCATCGGGAAGCCAGGTATGCACGGGCCACATCGGCATCTTGACCGCGAACGAGGCAAAGAAGGCGAGCCACGCCCACTTCTGCAGATTGTATGGAACCGCAGTGTGCATCAGCGTCGGAATGTCCGTGGTGCCGGCATTCCAGTACAGCGCCATGATGGCCAGCAGCATCAGCACCGACCCAAGCAGCGTGTAGAGGAAGAACTTGAAGGTGGCATAGACGCGGCGCGGACCGCCCCAGATCCCGATGATGAGAAACATCGGGATCAGGCCGCCTTCAAAGAAGACATAGAACAGCAGCAGGTCGAGCGCCGAAAACGTGCCGACCATCAGCGTTTCCAGGATCAGGAATGCCATCATGTAGGCCGGCACGCGACTGGTGATCGATTTCCAGCTCGCGACGATGCAGAGCGGCATCAGCGCCGTCGTCAGGATGACGAACGGCAGCGAGATGCCATCGACTCCCATGTGATAGCGAATGCCGGCCGCCAACCAGGTCGACTCCTCGACAAACTGGAAGTCGGTATTGGCGGGATCAAAGCGGGTGACCAGGATTAGCGACACCGCAAACGTAACAACAGTCGTCCACAGTGCGATCCAGCGCGCGGTCCGGTTGGCGGCGTCGTCGCCGCCACGAGCCATCACGTAAACCAGAATCGCGCCGACCAACGGCAAAAACGTCGTGACCGACAGAACAGGCCAGGTCGTCATTTCACTGGCCTCCCGCGCCGAACATGAACCAGGTGATCAGGCCGGCGACGCCGATCAGCATCGCAAACGCATAGTGATAGAGGTAGCCGCTCTGCAGCCTGACCACGTTCCGGGTGACATCGAGCACGCCGGACGAAACGCCATCGGGACCAAAGCCGTCGATGACGTAGCCATCGCCCTTCTTCCACAGGAAGCGTCCGAGCCACTTCGCCGAACGGACGAAGATGAGGTCGTACAGCTCGTCGAAGTACCACTTGTTGAGCAGGAACTGATAGAGCATCTGATGCTCGCGGGCGAGCCGGACAGGAATATGAGGCCGGCCGATATAGAACAGCCACGCCACCAAAAATCCCAGGATCATCATCGCGGTGGGCAGGAAGGCGACCGTCTCGGGAATATGATGCATCTCCTCGATGATGTGCGGATGCATCTTCAGCGAATCCCTGAAGAACTCTTCGACCCCGTGGCCGGTAAAAAGCTCCTTGAACGGGAAGCCCGCGAGGATCGAGCCGGCCGCAAGGATGCCGATCGGAATCAGCATCCAGATCGGGCTCTCGTGCGCGGCCTTGTAGTGAGCCTGATCGTGCGGCTCGCCGTGGAAGGTCTTGAAGATCAGCCGCCATGAATAGAAAGAGGTCAGGCCGGCCGCGATCACCGTCATCATGAATCCGTAATAGGCGAAGGGATTATGGGACGCGTAAGCGGATTCGATGATCGCGTCCTTGGAAAAATAGCCGGCGGTCAGCGGAAAGCCCGTTAGCGCCAGCGTGCCGATCACCATGACGAAATAGGTGTAGGGAATGCGATCCTTCAGGCCGCCCATGTTGCGGATGTCCTGCTCGTGATGCATCGCGTAAATCACCGATCCCGAGCCCAAGAACAGCAACGCCTTGAAGAAGGCATGCGTGAACAGATGGAACATCCCGACCGAATAGGCTCCCGCTCCCATCGCGACGAACATGTAGCCGAGCTGCGAGCAGGTCGAATAGGCCACGATGCGCTTGATGTCGTTCTGCACGAGACCGACCGTCGCCGCGAAGATCGCCGTGGTCGCGCCGATGAACATCACAAAAGCCTGCGCGTCCGGCGCCAGCTCGAACAACGGCGACAGCCTCGCCACCATGAACACACCGGCGGTCACCATGGTCGCGGCGTGGATCAGCGCCGACACCGGCGTCGGGCCTT
>NZ_MKRN01000022.1:0-400 GCF_001896955.1 Nitrobacter sp. 62-13
GGCGCGGCGTCGCTCGACCTGGTTTACGTCGCGGCCGGACGGCTCGACGGCTACTGGGAACGCAACCTGCAGCCCTGGGACATCGCCGGCGGACAGATCATCGTGCGCGAGGCCGGCGGCATCGTCAGCGGCATCCAGGGCGACGACGATCCGCTTCAAACCGGCGACGTGATCTGCGGCAACGAGTTCGTCCATGGCGAACTGGTAAGGATCATCAGGCCGCTGTAAATGTAGACTGATGTGCTCCGATTAGACGGAAACGCGTTCAAAAAGGCAATGAGCGCACCCTCTCCCATTGGGAGAGGGTTGGGGTGAGGGGTTACGACCTCTCGACACTGAAAGCCCCCTCACCCGACCGTCTTCACTGCGTTCCGCCGGTCGACCTCTCCCCGGCGGGGAG
>NZ_MKRN01000022.1:437-21793 GCF_001896955.1 Nitrobacter sp. 62-13
GCAATGGCGCGGGGGGCCCGTGTGTCTCCGGCTCGGCCACTGGCTCCAGGCCGCTCTTGTCGCGTCCAAGCACGCGCATCACGGCGACGAAGAACACCGGCACCATCAACAGCGCCAGCACCACCACCGCGATCATGCCGCCCATCACGCTGGTGCCGAGCGCCTGCTGGCTCGCGCCGCCCGCTCCCCGGGCGACCACCATCGGCAGCACGCCGCAGACGAAGGCGAGACCGGTCATCAGAATGGGGCGGAAGCGCAGCGCGCACGCCTCGATCGTGGCTTCCAGAAGTGACTTGCCCTGCGCCCGCAAATCCTTGGCGAATTCGATGATGAGAATGCCGTCCTTCGCGGCAAGACCGATGATGGTGATGAGGCCGACGGTGAAATAGACGTCGTTGGCAAGTCCGCGCACGCTGGCGGCGATGACCGCACCGCTGATGCCGAGCGGCACCGTCAGCAGCACGGCAAGCGGAATGGTCCAGCTCTCATAGAGAGCGGCAAGGCAGAGAAATACCACCAGCGCCGAGAGCGCAAGCAGGAACGGCGCCTGCGACCCCGACAGTTTTTCCTGCAACGACTGCCCGGTCCACTCGTAGCCGAAGCCGCGCGGCAACCGGGCGGCAAGCCGCTCGATCTCGGCGATGGCTTCGCCCGATGTATAGCCCGGCCGCGCCTCTCCGGTGATGCGCATGGCCGGATAGTAGTTGAAGCCGACGATCTGTGTCGGTCCCCTCGACCAGTCGACCGAGGCGAACGACGAGAACGGAACCAGACGTCCGCTGCTGTTCTTGACGTTGTAGCTGAGGATGTCGTCCGCCGTCGTGCGGCCGTCGCGGTCCGCCTGCACGATCACGCGCTGCATCCGTCCGCGGTTGGGGAAGTCGTTGACATAGGTCGAGCCGAGGTTGGTCGACATCGTATCGTTGATGTCCTGGAATGAGACGCCGAGCGCGCTGGCCTTCTCGCGATCGATCACGAGATTGACCAGCGGCGCCGACGGCAAGCCTTCGACATAGACATTCCTCAAGACCGGGCTGGCATTGGCCTCCGCGATCAACTGATCGGTCGCCTGCACCAGCGCCGCATAGCCCTTCTGGCCGCGATCCTGCAGGCGGAAGCTGAAGCCGGAGGAATTGCCGAGGTTGTCGATCGGCGGCGGCTGCAACGCGGTGATCTTGGCGTCGCGGAGCGACGCCAGATCGCGGTTGATGTCAGTCACGATATTGGCGGCGGAATCCTTCTCGGGCCGTTCCGACCAGTCCTTCAGGGTGATGAATGCCTGCGCGGTGTTCATGCCCTGTCCCGAATAGGCGAAGCCGGTGAGGAACGTGACGTCCTGTATCCCCGGCCGCTTGGCGAGATATTTCTCGACCGCCGAAACCGCAGCCTCGGTGCGGCCATGGGAGGAATCCGACGGGGTCTGCACGTCCGTCGTGATGAAGCCCTGGTCGTCGACCGGCACGAAGCCGGCAGGCAGGCGGATGAAGGCCCAGGCAAGGACGCCAACCAGCACGGCGTAAATCAGCATCAGGCGCCCGGTCCGCTTCAGCGACCAGCCGACTGTCGAGACATAGCGGCCGCGCACGTTCTCGAGCCGGCGATTGAACCAGCCGAACACGCCCTTGCGCGCGTGGCTGTGTCCGGCCTCGACCGGTTTCAGCAGCGTGGCGCAGAGCGCCGGCGTCAGCGACAGCGCCATCAGCGCCGAGAAACCGATCGCAGCGACCACCGTGACGGAGAATTGCCTGTAGATGATGCCGACAGAGCCGGGAAAGAACGCCATCGGCACGAACACCGCCATCAGAACCAGGGTGATGCCGATGATGGCGCTGGTGATCTGCGACATCGCCTTGCGTGCGGCCTCCTTCGGCGGCAGTCCCTCTTCGGCCATGATGCGCTCGACATTCTCGACCACGACGATGGCGTCGTCGACCAGAATGCCGATCGCCAGCACCATGCCAAACATGGTCAGCATGTTGATGGAGTAGCCCGCGAGCAGCAGGACCGAACAGGTGCCGAGCAGCGCGACCGGCACCACGATGGTCGGAATGATGGTGTAGCGGATGTTCTGCAGGAACAGGAACATCACGAGAAACACCAGCACGACCGCCTCGATCAGGGTATGCATGACCTTTTCGATCGAGGCTTCCACCACCGGCGTGATGTCGTAGGGGATGTCGTAGGCGATGTTCGCGGGAAAGAACTTCGACAACTCCTTCATCTTGGCCTTCACCGCGCTCGCGGTGGCAAGCGCGTTGGAGCCCGGCGCAAGCATCACCGACAGGCCCGCGGTCGGCTTGCCGTTGAGGCGGGTGGTGAAGCGGTAGTCCATGCCGCCGACCTCGATCCGCGCCACGTCGCGCAGCCGCACCGTGGAGCCGTCGCGGTTGGCGCGCAGCAGGATGGAGCCGAATTCCTCGGGGGTGGTGAGCTGTCCGCTCACCAATACCAGCGCCGCGGTTTTCTGCCCGGCCCGGCTCGGCGGCGCGCCGATGCTGCCGGAGGCCACCTGCGCGTTTTGCGTCGCGATCGCCTTGGTGACGTCGTCCGACGTCAGGTCGTAGCCGACCAGCTTGTCAGGATCGATCCAGACGCGCAGCGAGCGCTCGGTGGAAAACAGCGTGGCGCGGCCGACGCCGGGAAGGCGGCGGATTTCGCCGATGATGTTGCGCATCATGAAATCGCCGAGGCCGACCTCGTCGAGGCTGTCGTCGGTCGAGCGCAGCGTGACGATCTGCAGCGTGTCGCTGGAGGCTTCCTCGACCAGGATGCCTTCCTTCAGCACGACGGCCGGCAGACGCGCCTCGATGCGCTTGATGCGGTTCTGCACGTCCACCGACGCCATGTCGAGTTGCGTGCCGGGGACGAAATAGGCGGTGATCTCGACCTGCCCCAGGGAATCGCTGGTCGATTCGAAACTGAGGATGCCCGAGGCGCCGTTGAGCTGTTCCTCGATCAGGCGCGTGACGCTGTTGTAAAGGTTCTGCGGCGACGCGCCGGGATAGGCGGTCGAGATCGAGATCGAGGGCGGCGCGATGATCGGATACTGCGCCACCGCCAGAAGCGGAATCGAGATCGCGCCGATCAGGCAGATGAACAGCGCGATCACCCACGCAAAAACAGGCCGGTCGATGAAGAATGCCGGCATGATCGGTTACCGCTGCGCGGCCGTCGTCTCGTTAGGCACCGCTCCGGCCGAAGCATCGGCTTCCGCCCACATCACGGCGTGAACCTTGTCGCCGGCCGTGAACTTCTGGAAACCCTCGACGACGACGCGATCGCCGGCCTTGAGGCCCTGGCTGACCATCGACTGGCCGTAATGGACGGAAACCGTCCGAATCGGACGCACGGTCACGCGGCCGTCGTCCTTGACCACGAAGACCTCGCTGCCGCCGCCGGAGTCGCGCTGCACCGCCTGCTGCGGAACGGCAATCGCGTCGCTGTCGACGCCCTGCTCCAGCAGCACGCGAACATACATGCCCGGCAGGAGTTCGCGCTTCGGGTTCGGAAATTCGCCGCGCAGCGTCACCTGCCCGGTCGAGGCATCGACCTTGGCTTCGGAAAACAGGAATTTTCCGGGCAGCGGGTAGAGCGCGCCGTCATCGAGCACAAGGCGGACTTTCGCCGCGCCCGGCGCGATGCGCTCCAGGTCGCCGCTTTCGAACGCCCGGCGCAGACTGTTGAGGTCGCTCACCGACTGGGTGAAGTCGGCATAGATCGTGTCGAGCTGCTGCACCGTGGCAAGGCTGGCAGTCTCGTTTTGAACGACGAGCGCACCCTCGGTGACCTGGGCAGCGCCGACCACGCCGTCGATCGGCGCGCGGATCGTGGTGTAATCGAGGTGGAGCCGGGCCCGCGCGAGGTCGGCCTTGCGGGCGGCGACATCGGCCTCCGCCTGACGCAGCGCGGCGATCGCCTTCTCGTTTTCGACCTCGGAAGTCGCGTGGCGCGCCGTCAGCCGTTCGATTCGCTTGGCCTGCAGTGACGCCTGCTCGAATATCGCGTTCGCCTTCGCCAGCGCCGCTTCCGCGGCCTGCAATTCGACCTCGAACGGCTTCGGATCGATCTGGTAAAGCGGATCGCCGGCCTTGACCTCGCTGCCCTGCTTGAACAGCCGCTCGGTGATGATGCCGGAGACGCGCGGACGCACTTCGGCAACGCGCATCGGCGCGATGCGGCCAGGCAGCTCGCGCACCATCGCGTGCGGCTTGGGAACTACGGTGACGACGCTGACTTCGGGGGGGATCGCGCTGATCGACGCTTCTGCCGTGACCGGCTCGTCGCAGCCGCCGAGGAGCGGCGACAATCCGGCGATCAGGAGAGCGACGGACGTCAGTCGTGAACTAAATCCTGGCATTAAGCTGGAAACCCCGTGATGATGCGGAAAAACAAGCACAGGTTCTCGTCCCGCGAAGCCTGATGCCTCGCAGAGTCCGACGCGAATCCGTACGCTTTCCGGTCACTCCAGATTAATCGACAGCCACCGCGGCGCAATACGTTGCGGCGGCGGCGCAATGTCACACAACGCTACTGTATTGAAGTCACGCCGGTTTTCCCGATTCACACAGTCGTGAGCCGGGTTCCGGTCGGATCGAAGGAAAATAATAAGCAGATGCGGGGCCGCGACACGCCCATGGCGCGCCGCGCGGACCGCATTTCGCGGCTCGGTTATGCCGGCGCGAAGCCGCGCACGATTCGAGCGCGCGTTTCCATCCTATCGGCAGTCAAAAAACGACGCTGTTGGGCGCGCAGGCCGCAACGGCATGAGAAAAGCGGTGGATCACTATTTTTTGCCTGCGACACCGTGGCATAATGCGGCTTGTCTCGAGTCTCGGCCTCTCACCCAACGGGTAGCAAGCTCACTCATGGCGCAAGACACGACCCCCAGCTCCGCACGAGAGATCGAACTGACCAAACTGCCGCAGCCCCGGATATTCCTGGTGCGCATGCTGGTGTTCATCGTGCTGTGCGCCCTGGTGGCGGTGATACTCTACAAACAGATCGTTCTGGCTTTCTTCGCCAATCCCGGCCTCAACGCGCTGATCGCCGGCGTGCTCGCGATCGGAATCATTTTCGCGTTCCGGCAGGTGATCCGGCTTTATCCCGAGATCGCCTGGGTCAACGGTTTCCGCACCGCCAGTCCGGGCCGGACAGGCCCCGACCGGCAGCCGCGGCTGCTGGCGCCGATGGCCGCGATTCTCGGAGGCGAGCGCAGCGGGCGGATGGCGATCTCGCAGCAGACCATGCGGCATCTGCTCGATTCCATCGCCACCCGGCTCGACGAAGCCCGTGACATCTCCCGCTACATGACCGGCCTTCTGGTGTTCCTCGGCCTGCTCGGCACCTTCTGGGGCCTGATCGAAACCGTCGGCTCGGTCGGCAAGGTGATCGACGGACTGAAGGTCGGCGGCGACGCCGGGTCGCTGTTCGACACGCTGAAGGAAGGCCTCGCCGCGCCGCTCGGCGGCATGGGCATTTCGTTTTCGTCGTCGCTGTTCGGCCTTGCCGGATCGCTGATCCTCGGTTTTCTCGATCTGCAGTCCAGCCAGGCGCAGAACCGCTTCTATACCGACCTCGAAGACTGGCTCGCCACCACCGTTCGCGAATACGGCGCCGAGACGCGCGCCGATCCGTCGGCCGAGATCAAGACCGCGATCGAGGGTCTTCGCGTCAGTCTCGAGCAAGCGCGGCCCGGCCAGGACCCGACCGCCGCGATGGCGAGCCTCGCGGAAGCCATTCAGGGGCTCGTCACCCACATGCGGACCGAACAGCAGATGATCCGCGAATGGGCCGACGAACAGGGCGAGCAGAACCGCGAGATCAAGAAGCTGCTGGAGCTTCTCGCACAGCAGACGGGAGAAGAGCTGACGGTATCCCTGCCTCCGGCGGCCGCTTCGCGCCCGGCGTCCCCCGCGGCCGGGGGTGAGGCCTGAGAGGCGAGAACGATGGCCCTGGCACGCGCTCGCAGAAACGAAAGCGGCTTCAACTACTGGCCGGGATTTGTCGACGCGCTCTCGACGCTGGTGCTCGCGATCGTGTTCCTGCTGTCGGTGTTTCTGGTCGTGCAGTTCTTCCTGTCGCAGGAAGTGACCGGCAAGGACAAGGCGCTCGACCAGCTCAATTCCAAGATCGCGCAGTTGACCGATCTGCTATCGCTGGAAAAACTCGGCAAGCTCAGCCTCGGCGACGAGGTCAGCCAGCTACGCGCGGGCCTCGCCTCGGCGGAGGCAGAGCGGGACCGGGTCAAGGGTCTTTATGACGGCCTCGCCAACGCCGGCAACAACGCCGCCGGCCGCAATAGCCAACTCAACAAGGCGCTGGAATCCGAGAAGCAGATTTCAGCCCGCGCGCTGGCGCAGGTCGAAGTGCTGAACCAGCAGATCAGCGCGATGCGCCGGCAGCTTGCGGCGCTGGAAGACGCGCTCGACGCCTCGGAGAAGAAGGACAAGGAGTCGCAGAACCGCATCGCCGATCTCGGGCAGCGGCTGAATGTCGCTCTCGCGAAGCGGGTGCAGGAGCTGTCACGCTATCGCTCGGAATTCTTCGGGCAGCTTCGCGCCATTCTCGGAAACCGGCCCGATATCCGCATCGTCGGCGACCGCTTCGTGTTCCAGTCCGAAGTTTTCTTCGATACCGGGCAGGCCGTCCTGCTGCCGGAAGGCAAGGTCGAGCTCGACAAGGTGGCCGGCGCGCTGACCGATCTCGACAAGCAGATCCCGAGCGACATCGCCTGGGTGTTGCGGGTCGACGGCCATACCGACGTCCGGCCGATCAACAGCCCTGTCTTCAAATCGAACTGGGACTTGTCGTCGGCCCGCGCGATCTCGGTGGTGCAGTATCTGATCTCGCGCGGCGTGCCGCCGCAGCGCCTGGTCGCCGCCGGCTTCGGCGAATTCCAGCCGCTCGATGCCGGCACCACGGAAGACGCCTACAAGCGCAACCGCCGCATCGAGCTGAAGCTGACGGAAAGATAGTGGCCGCTTTAAGAAGTCAGCATCTTCGTCATGGCCGGGCTTGTCCCGGCTGTCCACGTCTTGCCGTGCTGCCAAAAGGAAGACGTGGATGCCCGGCACAATGGGCCTGTGCTCGGGCCGGCGAAGCCGAACCCGAGTGCCGGGCATGACGGCAGTACCTGGATGACGGCTTCATTTCAAATTCGCCCCTATCGTCCTTCCGACGAAGACGCCGCCATCACGCTGTGGCAGGAGACTTGGCAGCAAGCCTATCCCGCCATCGACTTCGCCGCGCGCGTGCCGTGGTGGCGCGAACGCTGGCGCAACGAACTGGCGCCGAACGCCGCGATCGTCGTCGCCGAGCAATCCGGCGAGCTTGTCGGCTTCGTCACCATCGATCGGGAAGGCTATCTCGACCAGCTCGTGGTCGATCCCGCGCATTGGGGCGGCGACATTGCAAACGCGCTGATGGACGAGGCGAAACGGCGGTCGCCTGCGGGCATCACGTTATTGGTCAACGCCGACAACACGCGCGCCATCCGCTTCTACGCACGCAACGGATTCGCGCACGCGGGCGACGACGTCAATCCGACGTCGGGGCGGCCGGTCAAGAAGATGGAATGGAAGGCGTGACTGCCCCCTCTCCCCTTGCGGGAGAGGGCAAGGAAATTACACCCCTTCGAACTGCAGCCGCGCCAGCCGCGCATACAGTCCGTTGGCGGCGACCAGCGACGCATGCGTGCCCTGCTCCACGATCCGCCCCTGATCCATCACCATGATGCGGTCGCAGGAGAGCACGGTTGCGAGCCGGTGCGCGATCACCAGCGTCGTGCGGTGCTTCATCAGCTCCTCCAATGCGGTCTGCACCAGCGTCTCGGATTCGGCATCGAGCGACGAGGTCGCTTCATCGAGCAGCAGCAGCGGCGCGTCGCGCAGGATCGCGCGGGCGATGGCAATGCGCTGACGCTGTCCGCCGGACAGCGTCACGCCGCGCTCGCCGAGCAGCGCGTCGAAGCCGCCGGGCAACCGGCGGATGAACTCGGTCGCGTGCGCAAGATCGGCGGCGCGTTCGACATCGGCGTCGGACGCATCCGGCCGGCCGAAGCGGATGTTCTCGCGGGCGGAGGCTGCGAACACCACCGAATCCTGCGGCACCAGCGCGATGCGCGCGCGAATTTCGCGCGGATCGGCGGAGCGCAGCGGAACGCCGTCGAAGGAGATGGTGCCCGAGAGCGGATCGTAGAACCGCAGCAACAGATGAAACAGCGTGCTCTTCCCCGCGCCGGACGGGCCGACGATGGCAACCTTCTCGCCGGGCTTCACCGCCAGCGAGACGCCGTCGAGCACCTTGACCTGCGGCCGCGACGGATAGGCGAAGCTGACGTTGTCGAGCGTGACGTCGCCGCGCGACGGCGTCGGCAGCGCACGCGGTGCGGGCGGAGCAGCGATCACCGGCTTGACGCGAAGCAGTTCGAACAGCCGCTCGGCCGCGCCGGATGCCGCGGCGACTTCGCCCCAGACCTCGCTGAGCTGGCCGAGGCCGGTCGCGGCGAACGCGGCATAGAGCACGAACTGGCCGAGCCGGCCCGGCGTCATGTCGCCGCTCAGCACGTCGCGAGAGCCGATCCACAGGATCAGGACCACGCTGGTGAAGACGATGAAGATGATGATCGCGGTGAGCACGGCGCGGGCGCGCGCCGAATTGCGCGCCGCCGTGTAGGCCTGTTCGACTTCGGCGCCGAAACGAACGTCGGCGAGCCGTTCGTTGGTGTAAGCCTGCACCGTCCTGATCGCGCCGACCAGCTCGGAGGCATAGGCCGTGGCGTCGGCGAGATTGTCCTGCGCGCTGCGCGACAGGCGGCGCACCCAGCGTCCGAATGCGACCAGCGGCAGCACGATCAGCGGGATGGCCGCCAGCACCAGGCCGGAGAGGCGCGGGCTGGTGATGACCATCATCGAGGCCGCGCCGACGAACAGCACCACGTTGCGCAGCGCGACCGATATCGAGGAGCCGACCGCGGACTTGATCTGGGTGGTATCGGCGGTCAGCCGCGAGATCAGTTCGCCGCTGCGGGCGGTGTCGAAGAACACCGGCGACAGCGAGATCAGGTGGGCGAACACGTCGCGCCGGAGATCGGAGACGATGCGCTCGCCGGTGGTGGTCACCAGAAAATAACGCGCCGCGCTGGCGCCGGCGAGGACGGCCACGACGCCGATCATCATGCTGAAGTAGCTGTTGATCATCGCGACGCCTTCGGAGGTGAAACCGAAGTCGATGATCCGGCGGACCGCAAGCGGCACGACCAGCGTGGTCAATGCGGCGACGACCAGCGCGACCAGCGCGAGCAGCGCCCGCCCGCGGTAACGGGCGATATAGGGCATGAGCGCGAGCAGCGGCCGCAACCGCGCACCGCGGGCTCCGGACGACGGCGGGGTCTCGCCGGTCATGGCAGACTCGGCCGTCTCCGGACCGGGCTTCAGAGCGCCATCGGCTTTCGGCGCGCCATTGACCGGCAGCGCAATGGCCTGGGATTTCGAGGTATTCTCACGCACGTCGACCGAACTCATCCGCTTGACCATAATATTGCTGACATGGCCACGTAATAGGCTCCCCCGCGCGTGCTGGCAAATGCGCAAGCGCGCTTGTCCGTCAAACCTTGGTGCGATATAGAGCAGGCCAAATCCGCCCAAAACCTTCCGCGCTGCAAGGACACGTCATGAAAGCCGAAATTCATCCGGATTATCATACAATTAAGGTCGTGATGACCGACGGCACCGAGTACCTGACCCGTTCCACCTGGGGCAAGGACGGCGACACGCTGAACCTCGACATCGATTCGAAGTCCCATCCGGCCTGGACCGGCGGCTCCCAGCAGATTCTCGATCGCGGCGGTCGCGTCTCCCGGTTCCAGAAGAAGTTCTCCGGCTTCCTCAAGAAAGACTGAGCGCTGGCGCAAGGTCGTTTCCTGCCGCCTGACGCGATCCTCGACTTTTGAAAAGCCCCGGGACGCCGGGGCCTTTTTCGTTAGCCGGGACCGCTCCGGCGGACTATTTTGCGGCGACGGCGCCGGTTCCCGCCCCGACATGCTGGCGAGCCGACCGATCTTTCCCATCCGCCAGCGGCGAACTGGAATCCTCGCACAGCTTTCGACTCAGCACGATTACGGGACCAACCAGCAAAGCTCCGGCGATCACGTCCACGACATAATGGGCACCGGACACCGGCGTCGTCGAGATAATCGCCGCGTTGAACAAGACAGCGGGCCAACGCATCCACTTTATCGGCCAAAGCGCCCACGCGTACAAAATCGCCGACTGGGTGTGGAAGCTCGGGAAGGCGATAAGCCCCTCGAGATTCTGTAATGGAACCGTGGTCATTACGCCCTGCCGAAGAGCATCGAGCGTACGGGCCGGCGTATAGACGGCGGCGGGCAGTTTCGCATAGTCCGACGGTGTCAAATCGACAAACACGAATGCGCCGACAGCCGGCGCAAATATGAAAATCACGGTTGTTACGGCCAGCGCGAGTCCATAGGCGGCAATGAACCTCTGCAATCGGTCGGTACGCCGGGCCAGAATCAGGACCAGAGGTATGACGGCCATCTCCGGCAGCATCGACAGATAGACGGAATCGCAAAGTTTCTGCTTCCAGCGCAGATCGGTGAAAGCGCGCAGATAAGCCGCCCTGTCGAATCCAAGCCACTGATCAAGTTGATAAAACGTGGCGTCCCGATACGGGAATCCTGCCTTTGCCGCCGGATATGTCAGGATAGCGCATACGACCACGATCAGAATAAGTTGAATAAGCCCGGACAGCGCATTCGCCAGCTGCGCATCGGGGCGTATCCGCGAATAGAAGAAGGCCCCGGCGGCCGAGATCGCAACAGAACCAATATCGCCGGGCTTGCCTTGAAATCGACGCTCAAGCCCGTCGCCAGCAGGCTCGCGGCCGTCGCAACAAACAGGACCCCGATCCCGATCCAGAGATTCCGGCAATTTCGCCGCAGGACTGCCGCGGACGCAAGTTCTGAGGGCAAAAATGACGAATCCTGCATCCGTTCATTTTGCCCGTACAGGTTTAACGCGTGATGTACCGGCGTGATGAATTATGAATTGCTCTGAACGGCGTCAGACCCTGAAACGGTCAGGACTTAGCCGGTCTGGCGCTCGAAGGCTTCCCTGAGACGGTTGAGGTGCGGCACCAGCGGATTGCCGGTCGCCCCCAGCTCGACGGCCGGCGCATGGATGGTTGTGTCGAGGCGGCGCACCCGCGCCTGCAGACTCATCGATCGCGCGATCAGGTCCTGCAACTGCGCCGGCAGTTTCTCCACCATGTCCTGCGGACCTGGATCCGCCGCCGTCAGCTTGACCCTGGTCTTTTCGCGATTGGCCTGCGCCAGCGTCATCTCGCCTTCCTTCACGGCGCGATGCAGCAGGAGCCACGACGCAAGCTGCATCAGCCGCGTGGTCAGCCGCATGCTTTCGGTGGCGTAGGTCAGGCTGACCGAACGCTCCAGCGCCTTCGCCTCGGTGCGACCGTCGCCGTCGAGATAGGCTGCGGTTTCCTCGACCAGATCCATGCCTTCCCGGAACAGGCCGGTGAACGCCGAAGACCCGGCGAGATGTTCGCTGAACTGGATGGGACCGGTATCGCCTGCCGATGGATCGAACATGGTTCACGCCTCACGCAACTGAAACCCCGTCCGCCGGCTTTCTTGCGAGCCGGCTTATGATGAACAAATCATTGCTCGACGGCCGGCGGGAGTCCAGCGGAGGTCTCGGCAAAGGTTAATGAGGGTTAATGGATACTGGGCGCGCGGTGAGGTTTCGCGGACCGCCAGGCTTGACCGACGCGGTGCAAACAAACGACGCCAGGCAAAAAAGAGCCGCCGTTTCCGGCGGCTTGAAGTTGATAACAGGGAGGCGTCAAACAGAGTGGACAGGAAGCCACTCGATGTCCAATGAAGGACATTCCAGTCATAGTCGAGAAAGCTTAATCAATCGTAAACGAACGAATTTCTTCAGCATTCGTTTGCAATTTGGGCAGGGCGTGTCCGGCTCGTCGTCGCTTGCCGCATTCAGGACCTGAAAAAACGGTCGGCGGCGTCTTTCGAGGCGCGCTTCTTCGCCTCCGCGGCTCGCAGGCGCTCGATCTCCCCCGTCAAGAGCGCGATGCGCGCGCCAAGTTCGTCCACCGAAAGCAGCGAAAGATCCTGTCCGATCTCGTGAGCGATCTTTTTACGCGGTTTGTTGTCGTCGTCCTCGCTCGCCATGAATCGTGCTCCGGCTGGTGATCCCTGAATTTGATCTGACGCGTTTCCTCACGCGCACCGTGTCTGCTTCGCTCGAAAACGCTATAGAGTGGTTAAGCCTCATTAACTTTTCCGCTTTCCAAGGACAAACCATGGAAAAGCTGCCCGCACAAATGACCGTTATCGGCATCAGCCAACCCGGTGGTCCGGAGGTCCTTGTGCCGGAGACCCGACCGGTTCCCGCGCCGGGCGCCGGCGAAATCCTGATCAAGGTCGAGGTCGCCGGCGTCAATCGGCCGGACGTCATGCAGCGGACAGGCAGTTATCCGCCGCCGCCCGGCGCCAGCGATCTGCCCGGGCTCGAAGTCGCCGGCGAGGTGGTCGCGATTGGTGAGGGCGTCATCAGGTACAAGCCCGGCGACAAGGTGATGTCGCTGGTCTCGGGCGGCGGTTACGCCCAATTCTGCATCGCGCATGAATCGATCGCGATGGCGATCCCGCCCGGGCTGTCGATGATGGAAGCCGGCGCCACGCCGGAAACGCTGATGACGGTGTGGCACAACGTGTTCGAGCGCGGCGCGCTGAAGGCCGGGCAGACGCTGCTGGTCCATGGCGGTTCGTCGGGCATCGGCACCATGGCGATCCAGCTCGCAAAGGCGTTCGGCGCGAAGGTGATGGTGACCGTCGGCTCGCAGGACAAGGCCGACGCCTGCCTCGCGCTCGGCGCCGACCACGCCATCGACTACAAGACCCAGGATTTTGCAGCCGAGGTGAAGGCCCTGACCGGCGGCGCCGGAGCCGATGTCATTCTCGACATGGTCGGCGGCGACTACATCGAGAAGAACTACGATGCCGCAGCGATCGAGGGCCGCATTGTCCAGATCGCCTTTCTCCACGGCGCGAAAGCGACCGTCAATTTCGTCAAGCTGCTGGTCAAGCGGCTGCATCACACGGGCTCCGCGCTGCGGCCGCGTTCGGTGGCCGACAAGGCCGCGATGGTCAGCGCCATCGAAGCCCAGGTGCTGCCGCTGATGCGCGAGGGACGAATCAAGCCGCTGATCGACAGCAGCTTCCCGCTCGAAAAAGCGGCTGACGCGCACCGGCGGATGGAGGCCGGCTCACATATTGGCAAAATTGTGTTGACGGTAGACGCCCGCGAAGGCCGCGAAGTCTGATTCATCCGCGTTGAACCAAGCTCCCGCCGAAACCGGTTTCCGCCCCGGATCAAATCCGGGTCAGGCTTTTTCCGGATCACGCTCTAAAGCCTATAATTCCGTTCGCAATTATGTCATCTATCTCGCACGCGCGGCGGCGGTTCGACGGAAGGCGAATGGCGGGGTTCTCGCGAATTCGCTTTCATTCTGTGACATACAGATTCTGTGACATCCAGATTCGCAGATTCGTCTGTCCCGATCCGCATCGCGCGCATCCGGCGGGAGTGTATGTTGAACGTGGGGAATTGACATTGCGTTCGATCAGTTGGCTTGCGTGGATCGCGCTGGCCCTCATGATTTTCGCCGCCGCATCGCCGGCACGCGCGATCGACGCCGTCAGCGTCCGCAGCGACGCGCCCGCCATCGATCTCACCGCCATCCTCGAGCATCAGCACAGCGATAGCGACCGCATCCAGGTTTCGACCGCGCCGGGCACCGACGGCATCGTTCGCCGCGTCGAGGTGCGCGCACGCGAAGGCGGCCAGAACTGGGTGGTGTTCGCGCTCGCCAACAACACCGACGATCAGCTCGACCGCCTGATCGTCGCCCCGCATTATCGTCTGGTGTCGTCGGGACTGCTCTGGCCGGATCTCGGACAATCGCGCATCGCGACCATCACGCCGTCGACCGGAGACCGGCCGGAGCGGCAGGAGAGCGCCACCGCCGACGTCTTCCGCATCACCCTCGATCCCGGCGCCGTCATCACCTTCGTCATGGAGCTGCGCACCGACAATCTGCCGCAGCTCTATCTCTGGGAACCGGACGCCTACAAGGACAAGATCAATTCCTTCACATTGTATCAGGGCATCGTCATCGGCATCTCTGGGCTGCTGGCGCTGGTGCTGACCATCCTGTTCGTGGTCAAGGGCAGCATCATGTTCCCCGCGGCCGCGGCGCTCGCCTGGGCGGTGCTGGTCTATATCGGCGTCGACTTCGGCTTCTGGGGCAAGGTGCTGGACATGTCGGCCGGCGCCGAGCGGATCTGGCGCGCCGCGGGCGAAGCGATCCTCGCAGCGACGCTGCTGGTGTTCCTGTTCGCCTATCTCAATCTCAACCGCTGGCACGTCCGCTACTCGCACATCACCCTCGGCTGGCTCGCCTTCCTCGGCTCGCTGGTGGCGCTGGCTCTGTTCGATCCCGCGGTCGCCTCCGGCATTGCGCGGATGTCGCTGGCGCTGATCGCCGTTTTCGGCTTCGGACTGATCGTCTATCTCTCGACGCACGGCTTCGACCGCGCGGTATTGCTGATCCCGACCTGGTTCCTGCTGGTGGTGTGGGTGGCCGCCGCCGGCATGACGATCGAAGGCAGGGTGACCAACGACATCGTCGGCCCGGCCCTGCTCGGCGGCCTCGTGCTGATCGTGATGCTGATCGGATTCACGGTGATGCAGCACGCGTTCGCGGGCGGCGGCGCCGCCGCCGGCGTGGTGTCCGACGTCGAGCGCCGCGCGCTGGCGCTGACCGGTTCGGGCGATCTGGTCTGGGACTGGGACGTCTCCGCCGACAAGGTCTTCACCAGTCCCGAAACCGAAAGCCTGCTCGGCCTGAAACGCGGCGCGCTCGAAGGACCGGCGGCGACCTGGCTGGAGGTGCTGCATCCGCTCGACCAGGATCGGTTCCGCGCGGCGCTGGACAGCGTGCTCGATCAGCGCCGCGGCCGGCTGGTGCAGGACTTCCGGCTGCGCACGCCGGACGGCCATTTCATGTGGTTCGCGCTGAAGGCGCGTCCGGTGGTCGGCTCCGACGGCGAGGTCTCGCGCGTGGTCGGCACCCTCACCGACGTCACCGAGAGCAGGAAAGCCGAAGAGCGGATGCTGCACGACTCGGTGCACGACAATCTGACCGGCCTGCCCAACCGCAAGCTGTTCATCGACCGCCTCAACGCGGTCGCGACCTTCACCAAGACCATGCCCAGCCTACGGCCAACCTTGATGGTGATCGATCTCGACCGCTTCAAGCAGGTCAACGATTCCGTCGGCGTCGCGGTCGGCGATTCGATCCTGCTGACTCTGGCGCGGCGGCTCACGCGCGTTTTGAAGCCGCAGGACACGCTTGCGCGGCTCGCCGGCGACCAGTTCGGCCTGATCCTGATGTCGGAGCAGGACCCGCCACGCATCACCGCCTTCGCCGAAACCATGCGCAAGACCATCCGCGCGCCGATCGCCTTCAACGACCGCGAGATCTTCCTGACCGCCTCGATCGGCGTCGCGCTGAGCGACCCGCAGATACCGTTGACCGAGGAGATCATCAAGGACGCCGAACTGGCGATGTACCATTCCAAACGCATCGGCGGCGACCGCATCGACGTCTACAAGCCCGCGATGCGCGCCCGGAAAAACGACCGCCTGACGCTGGAAGGCGAACTGCGGCGCGCCCTCGAGCGGCGCGAGATCGCGATCCTCTACCAGCCGATCGTCCGGCTCGAGGACCGCTCGACCGCCGGATTCGAAGCGCTGGCGCGCTGGGATCACCCCAAGCTCGGTCGAATGGCGCCGGACGAGTTCATCACCATCGCCGAGGAAGCCGGCCTGATCGTCGACCTGGGCACCTTCGTGATGGACCAGACCGCACGCCAGCTCGCAATCTGGCAGCGCGCCACGCGGTCTCGTGCGCCGATCTTCGCCAGCGTCAACGTCTCATCGCGGCAACTGCTGCGGCACGATCTGATCCAGGACGTCCGCTCGGTGCTGTCGCGCTCGTCGATCGCGCGCGGCACGCTGAAGCTGGAGCTGACGGAATCGCTGGTGATGGAGAATCCGGAACATGCCGCACAAATGCTGCAGCGGATTCGCGAACTCGGCGTCGGGCTGTCGCTCGACGACTTCGGCACCGGCCATTCCTCGCTGTCCTATCTGCAGCGGTTCCCGTTCGACACCATCAAGATCGACCAGTCGTTCGTGCGCACCACGAGCCGCGGCACCCGGCCGGTCATTCTCAAGTCGATCATCGCGCTGGCCCACGATCTCGGCATGGATGTGGTCGCCGAGGGCGCCGAGACCGACTCCGATGCGGTGGAACTCTATCAACTGGGCTGCGAATACGCGCAAGGCTTCGCCTTCGGCGAGCCGATGGACGCCGAGGCGACGATGCGGCTACTGGCTCAGGAGCGGCTCGAGGCGGCGAGCTGAAGCGTGACGACGCGGGGCTGCCTCAACCTCTCTGACGAGAACGGCGTCGCTTCCCTCGTCGCCCATAGCCGTTCGAACAACGGCATCGCACAGCGCTTCGCGCCGCAGGACACGGCGCTCTCTTGCCCATGACCGCCCTCACTCATCGGGCCCGGATCAGGTTCCCGCGCGTATGACGCCGCTGTCATAAAAAGCGGAAAAACCTCGGCTCAGGCGTGGCCGGCTTCGGTCGACAGCATGCCGGGATCAATGCCGATCTTGTGCAGCGCGCGGGCGTATTTGTCCTCGATGTCGCGCCCGAAGATCAGGTCCGGATCGGCCGGACAATGCAGCCATCCGTTGTCCTGGATTTCGGTCTCGAGCTGGCCCGGCGCCCAGCCGGCATAACCCAGCGCGAGAATCGCATGTTTCGGCCCCGCGCCTTTCGCAATCGCTTCCAGGATATCGAGCGTCGCGGTCAGGCAGATGCCCTCGTCGATCGGCAGCGTCGCGTCCTCGATGAAGAAATCGCTTGAATGCAGGACGAAGCCCCGGCCGGTTTCGACCGGACCGCCCTTCATCACTTTCATCGCCTCGGCGTTTTCCGGCAGCTTGATCCGGTCGGATCTCTTGATGATGTCGAGTTGCACGAGCAGATCGGTGAAATCGACGCTTCCGGCGGGCCGATTGAGGATGATGCCCATCGCCCCCTCGGACGAGTGCGCGCAAACATAAATCACGGACCGCGCAAACCGCTCATCTTCGATGACCGGCATGGCGATCAGCAACTGGCCGTCCAGATAGCTCCGGTCCACATCGTCGGCGTCCGTTTCGTCCGCCTGATGACGATCCCCGCCGGGCCTGCTACGCGCTGGATTCATCAGCAAATGACCCTCATGTTGCCCTCACATCCTGATATTGGACGTCCGTTCTGTCAATCAACCTCCCGGCCATGGCTAAACAGCGGATCACAAGCATTTCAATGGTTTGGCGCGGCACCAACCTGTAAGGACGTCGGATGATGACCAAGGTTCCCTTCGATGCGATGTCCGGTGTTGCGGTCGCGTTGCTGGCTTGCGTGCTTTCGGTCTCAGCGGCGGCGCAGGACGCCTCGCCCTGGCAGCACGGCAACCACTCGGCGGTCCGCCTTCTTGCGGGCTCGCGCAGCGGAGCGGTGCTGCTTGGCGGCGTCGCGTTTCAGCTTGAACCCGGCTGGAAAACCTACTGGCGGACGCCGGGCGATTCCGGGGTACCGCCGCGTTTCGATTTCTCCAAGTCGGACAATATCGACGCCGTGACCGTGCTGTGGCCGGCGCCATCGAAATTTCCCGACGGCGCGGGCGGCCATTCGCTCGGCTACCGCGATCAGGTCGTGCTGCCGCTGCGCATCGCCGCCAAAAATGCCGACAAGCCGATCACGCTTCGCGCCACCATCACTTACGCGGTCTGCGCCAAACTGTGCATCCCGGCCGAAGCCACCATCGAGCTTCCTTTCGTCAGCGTCGCCAGCACGGAGGACAGCGCGCTGGCGGCCGCGCTCGATACAGTGCCGAAGCCGGCCCGGATCGGCGATCCCAATCCGCTGACGATCCGCGATGTCAAGCGCAAGGGAGAAACCGCCGTGACCATCGATGTCGTGACCGCCAGTCCGAAGGAGGACGTCAACCTCTTCGTCGAAGGCCCGACACCGGATTGGGCGCTGCCGATTCCGACGCGGCTCAGTCGCGCGCCGCGCGGCGTGAAACGGTTTTCGTTCAAGCTCGACGGCCTGCCGCCGAATGCGAAGCCGGAAGGCGCCGCCCTGAAGCTGACTCTGGTAGGCGGCAAGCAGGCCTACGAATACAACGTCAATCTGGACTGAGTACGAAATCTCCGCTGGGTCCGGCCTCCGCGTCCCGCCCAACCGAATCTTAACGAATCGTTGCCAGTGTGGTGGTTCAGAAGTTCGCTTCATTGCCCAATCGAGTCCGTCAAGCGACCTTCTGAACCTAAACGACACTAGAGTCTTTCACCGTTTCATGGAAACGATGAAAGACTCCAGCTTCTTGATTTGACGCGTTTTCGTCACGCGAACCGGATTCCACTTCGCTCGAAAACGCTCTAGTATCATAAAGTTGCTAGTGCCCCCTTTGATTCCGAAGTTCGCATCAAAGGTTGCTGCAAGGGTATGCGAACTTCGGAATCGGGACACTAGCTCCAGACCGTGGCGCACTCCCGCCTCACGAGGATCCCGCCGTGGCCGTAACGGACACTCCATCCGCGCCCGCGAGGCGATCGCCCGGCATGGTCGGGCGGCTGCGCGCGATGCTAAATGGCCCGAGCGAGGCATCGCTGACCAGGCGCCTCGCCGGCACGATCTTCATCATCCGCGTCGTCAGCGCCGGGCTCGCCTACCTCGCGCAGATTCTTCTGGCACGCTGGATGGGCGGGTCCGACTACGGCGTCTATGTCTATGTCTGGACCTGGGTGCTGCTGCTCGGCAGCATGATGGATTTCGGCATCTCGGCCTCGGCGCAGAAGATCATTCCGGAATATCGCGCCAGCGGCGACCAGGCGCGGCTGCGCGGCTTCCTGAGCGGCAGCCGCTGGATGACGTTCATCGTCGCCGCATTGATTGCGGCTGGTCTTGCCGGCCTCGTCAGATTGCTATCGCCATGGATCGACGCGGCGACGACCGTGCCGCTCTATATCGGCTGCCTGACGCTTCCCGCCTTCGTGGTCGCCAACACCCAGGACGGCATCGCGCGCTCGCACGACTGGATGCGGCTCGGACTGATGCCGCAATTCATCGTGCGACAGTCGCTGATCATCGGCTTCACCGCCGGCGCCTTCGCCCTCGGATTTCATCTCAGCGCCGCCATCGCCATGCTCGCCAGCACGGCGGCGGTGTGGATCGCCATGATCGGACAGATGATCGTGCTCAACCGCAGGCTCGGCACCGTCGTCGCGCCCGGGCCGAAGCAGCACGATTTCCGCGGCTGGCTCGCGGTGTCGCTGCCGATCCTTCTGGTCGAAAGTTTCTATCTGCTGTTGTCCTACACCGATGTGCTGGTGCTGCAGCAGTTCCGCTCCTCCGAAGAGGTCGGCGTCTACTTCGCCGTGGTCAAGACGCTGGCGCTGGTGTCCTTCATTCACTACGCAATGTCGGCGACGACCGCTCATCGCTTCACCGAGTATCACGCCGCCGGCGACAGGGAGCGGCTGTCGGCCTATGTGACCCATGCGATCAAGTGGACATTCTGGCCATCGCTCGCCGCAACGCTGGTGCTGCTCGCATTCGGCAAGCCGATGCTGTGGCTGTTCGGCCCGCAATTCGTCACCGGCTACAGCATCATGTTCATCGCCGCGGTCGGACTCGTGGTCCGATCGGCCATCGGCCCGGTCGAGCGGCTGCTCAACATGCTCGGCCATCAGCACGCCTGCGCCTCGGCTTACGCGCTCGCCTTCGGCATGAACGTCGCGCTGTGCTTCGCGCTGGTGCCGCGCTACGGCGGCCACGGCGCCGCCGCCGCAACCTCGATGTCGCTCGCCTTCGAGACGGTGCTGCTGTTCTGGATCGTCCGCCGCAGACTGGACCTGCACGTGCTGGCGTTCGGGAAGCAGCGGACCCCGACATAAAAGGCAGATCTGTCATGGCCGGATTTGTTCCGGCCGTCCCATGTCTTTGATCGAAGCTCCGCCAAGACGTGGATTCCCGGCGCAAGGCCAGGCATGAGGAGAAGACCGCCTGTTCGAATCGATTCGACCAGAGGCTTCAACTGAGTTGAATCAGACTCGTCGCTTGTCCTTTTGTTGAGCATGATCTTTTTTCCGAAAACCGGTTTCCACTTTTCGGGATCACGCTCTAGGCAGCCGTCCAGCCGCCGTCGATCGACAGATTGCTGCCGGTGATCTGCGCGGCATCGTCGCCGCACAGATAAAGCGCCAGAGCTGCGACCTGCTCCACGGTGACAAACTGCTTGGTCGGCTGTGCCGCGAGCAATACGTCGTTGACGACCTGCTCTTTTGTCATGTCGCGCGCCTTCATGGTGTCGGGGATCTGCTTCTCCACCAGCGGTGTCCAGACATAGCCGGGACTGATGCAGTTGCAGGTGATCTTGTGAGCCGCAAGCTCCAGCGCCACCGTCTTGGTGAGACCGGCGATGCCGTGCTTTGCGGCGACGTAAGCCGATTTGAAAGGCGAGGCCACCAGCGAATGCGCCGAGGCAGTGTTGACGATGCGGCCCCAGCCGCGTCGCTTCATGCCGGGAACGGCGGCGCGGATGGTGTGGAACGCCGACGAGAGGTTGATGGCGATGATCGCGTTCCATTTCTCGATCGGAAATTCCTCGATCGGCGACACGAACTGGATGCCCGCATTGTTGACGAGGATATCGACCGCGCCGAAGGTCGTCTCGCCGAGCGCGATCATGCCCGCGATCTCGTCGGGCCTCGTCATGTCGGCCGGCGAATGGATCGCCCTGACCTTGAACTCGCTCTCGATCGCGGAGCGCTCCTTCTCGATGTCGGCGGCCGCGCCGAATCCGTTGATCACGACATTGGCGCCGGCGCCCGCGAAAGCGCGGGCGTAAGCGAGGCCTATGCCGCTGGTCGAGCCGGTCACGACCGCGGTCTTGCCATTCAGATTCGTCATCGTTTCTTCTCCTGGCCGGAGCAGCCGTCGCATCGGATCCCGCGCAAAAGCCATCTGCGACGGAATCACGATGAAGCGATCCGTGCGAATATGAACCGCCCAGCCCGACCTTGGCCGCGACCAGCGTGGCGCTGGTTCACGCTGGCGTCAATCACCGCCGACGGCGGCTCGCTTCACGCAACGGTTATCGCTCATCG
>NZ_MKRN01000023.1:0-11893 GCF_001896955.1 Nitrobacter sp. 62-13
GGTCTTCGCGGACGGCAGCCGGGCTGAGGTGGCGATTGCCGGACGGCTGACGACGCGGCGCGGCGATCCCGTACTGGTCTCCGGTCAGATCGACCGCCTCGTGGTCACGCCGGAGGCGGTTCTGATCGTCGATTACAAGACCGGCCACGCGCCGCCCGCGAGCGCCGCCGCAGCGCCGCCGGCCTATGTTCGCCAGCTTGCGCTCTACCGCGCGGTGCTGGCCCGGCTGTATCCGGAATTGCCCGTCAAGGCCGCGCTGCTCTGGACCGAGACGCCTGAATTGATGGAGATTTCGGCCGAAGGGCTCGACGCGGAGCTGGCCGCGATCATCTCGGTGTGAGAAACCTTGACCCGGCAGGATCGCCTTCTTAACTTGGCATCCAGGCGCAAGCGCATTCTTTCACAGCGCGCGATCTCATCGAGGCAACGAGGTATTCCATGGCTGTTGGCAAGGTTTCGGACGCCAATTTCGAAGCGGAAGTGCTCAAGGCGACTGGCCCGGTCGTGGTCGATTTCTGGGCCGAGTGGTGCGGTCCCTGCCGCATGATCGGTCCTGTGCTGGACGAGATTTCCAGCGCGATGGGCAGCAAGGTCAAGATCGTCAAGCTCAACGTCGACGAGAGCCCGAGGACGGCCTCGAAATATGGCGTGATGTCGATTCCGACCCTGATGATCTTCAAGGGCGGCGAGCTGGCCTCGCGTCAGGTCGGCGCCGCGCCGAAGCAGAAGCTGGAGCAGTGGATCACCGCTACGGTGTGATTCGTCCGCTTCCGATTTTTTGAAATTTTGCGAACGGCCGGTTCACCACCGGCCGTTTTTGTTTGGGTGATGACCGTCGAGGTCAGGTCGCGCCTTTTCTTCTCGTCATGCCCGGCTTTATGCCGGGCATCCACGTCTTTGGAATTTCTGCGAAGAAGGCGTGGATGGCCGGAACAAGTCCGGCCATGACGGCGAATTATTCGAGCACGGAATTCTACGTCACCGGCGTGCCGTTCTCCGCCAGCACATGCCCTGCGAGATAGAGCGAGCCGACGATCGCGATGCGCGGCGGGATTTCATAGGCAAGCCGCGCCACCGACTGCAGCGCCGCGCTGACGCTCACCGCGGTTTCGGCGCGCATGTCGAGTGCGCGCGCCGCATCCGCCAGCACGTCCGGCGGCATCGCATTTTCCGTATCCGGAATCGGCACGGCGATGACATGGCGGGTCAGCCCCGCGAAGTTGGCGAGGAAACCTTGCGCATCCTTGTTTCCCATCATGCCCGTTATCACCACCAGCGGCCGCGACACCCGCTCCTCGAGATCGCCGAGCGCAGCCGCCGCCACCCGTCCGCCGTCGATATTATGTCCGCCGTCGAGCCAGAGCTCGGCGTCGCGCGGCGCTCGATCCACCAGCCTGCCTGACGTCAGCCGCTGCATCCGCGCCGGCCATTCCGCGCTCGTGACACCGCGCTCGAACGCCGCAGCGTCGATGCTGAAGCGATCCTGCGCCCGCAGCGTCGCGATCGCGAGACCGGCATTGTCGAACTGATGACGGCCGAACAGCCGCGGCGCGGCAAGATCGAGCAGGCCGCGCTCATCCTGATAGACCAGCCGTCCATGCTCCATGCCGACGTGCCAGTCCTGACCTTCGGCGTGCAACGGGCTGCGCATCTGCTTCGCCCGCTGCTCGATCACGGCCTGCGCCTCCGGCAACTGCTCAGCAGCGATCACGGGCACGCCGCCCTTGATGATGCCGGCCTTCTCGCCGGCGATCTGCATCAGCGTGCCGCCGAGAAATTCGACATGGTCGATGCCGATCGGCGTGATGACGCTCGCCAGCGGCGTTTCCACCACGTTGGTACTGTCAAGCCGGCCGCCGAGGCCGACCTCCAGCAGCAACACGTCGGCGGGAGTTTTCGCGAACAGCAGGAAGGCGGCCGCGGTCTTGATCTCGAACTGGGTGAGCGGTTCGCCGCCGTTGGCGCGCTCGCATTCGAGCAGCGCGTCGCGCAGGTCGTCGTCGCTGACCAGCGTTCCCGCGAGCCGCACGCATTCGTTGAGCCGCACCAGATAGGGCGAGGTAAAGACGTGCGCCCTCAATCCGGCGGCCTCAAGGATCGCGCGCAGATAGGCGATCGTCGAGCCCTTGCCGTTGGTGCCGGCGACATGAATGACGGGCGGCAGCCGGCGTTCGGGGTGATCAAGCCGTTCGAGAACGCGCTGCATCCGGCCGAGCGTGAGATCGATCTTTTTCGGATGCAGCTTCGAGATTCGCGCGACGACCTCGCCGAGCGGCGTTTGATGGGGCGGAGCCGCGCTCACGCGGGAGGCGCAGGCGGCGGCGCCGCGTCCATTGCGGGCACGGGCTCGGCCGGCTCATCCGTATCGGCCGGCGGTTCCGCCGTCGCGTCGAGCGTCGGCGCCTTGGTCAGCAGCCGGCACAGCCGCGCCAGCGTCGGCCGCAAATCGTGACGATGCACCACCATGTCGACCATGCCGTGATCGCGCAAATATTCGGCGCGCTGGAAACCGTCCGGCAGTTTCTCGCGGATGGTCTGCTCGATGACGCGGGCGCCCGCAAAGCCGATCAGCGCGCCGGGTTCGGCGATGTGGACGTCGCCAAGCATCGCATAGGACGCCGTGACGCCGCCGGTGGTCGGATTGGTCAGCACCACGATGTAGGGCTGATGAGCTTCGCGCAGCATCTGCACCGCGACGGTGGTGCGCGGCAGTTGCATCAGCGACAGCACGCCCTCCTGCATCCGCGCGCCGCCGGACGCCGCGAACACGATGAACGGGCATTGCTTCTCGACCGCGAGTTCGAGGCCGCGCACGATGGCCTCGCCCGCCGCCATGCCGAGCGATCCGCCCATGAAATCGAAATCCTGCACCGCGATGACGACGCCGGCATTCTCCAGCTTGCCGTATCCGACCTTCACGGAATCATGGAGGCCGGTCTTGGCGCGGGCATCCTTGATACGGTCGACATATTTGCGCTCGTCGCGGAACTTCAGCGGATCGGCTGCCACCTCGGGCAATGCGACATCGTACCAGGTCTCGTTGTCGAAGATCGACCGCATCCGCGCATCCGCGCTCATGCGCATGTGATAGTTCGAGCCGGGGATGACGAACTGGTTGCTCTCGACGTCCTTGTAGAACACGAGCTGACCGGTGTCCGGACATTTGATCCAGAGATTCTCCGGCGTCTCCCGCTTGAGGATGTTGCGGATCTTGGGGCGGACGACGTTCGTCAACCAGTTCATGCCTTACTCCGTAACACGCACCGCTCCCTCACCCGCCTCACCGGATAAATGCGGTTCGGCACCCTCTCCCACAAGGGGAGAGGCAAAGTAAAGACTATTCCGCGGCCTGCCCGGATCATGACGAGAGCGGGATGCACGCGGAAAACCGCTGCACACTTGTCCTCATCCCGCCCTGGCCGACCGCACGCCTTCGGCGAGCGACGCCACGAGACCGGCGACCGCGTTAACCGTCTTGGCCGTCGCCTTGCCCTCGGCATCGAGGCTGCGGGAAAGCACATCGACCAGCGCCGAGCCGACCACCGCGCCATCGGCGCCCTCCGCGATGCCGCGCGCGGCCTCCGGGGTGCGGATGCCGAAGCCGACGCAGACCGGCAGGTCGGTATGGCGCTTGATGCGTCCGACCGCGGCTCCGACGGCCGCCGAATCCGCAGCCGCGCTGCCGGTGATTCCGGTGATCGAGACGTAATACACGAAGCCGGATGTGTTCGCGAGCACGGCCGGCAGCCGCTTGTCGTCGGTGGTCGGCGTCGCCAGGCGAATGAAATTCAGCCCCGCTTTCATCGCCGGGATGCACAGCTCGGAGTCTTCCTCCGGCGGCAGATCGACGACGATAAGGCCGTCGACGCCGGCGGCCTTCGCATCGACAAGAAACCGCTCGACGCCATAAATGTAGATCGGATTGTAATACCCCATCAGCACGACCGGCGTCGAACCCTCGCTTTTCCGGAAGTCGCGGATCATCTGCAACGTTTTGGCCAGCGTCATGCCTGCATCGAGCGCGCGCCGGCCGGCGGCCTGGACCGCGGGGCCGTCCGCCATCGGATCGGTGAACGGCATTCCGATTTCAATGACGTCGGCGCCGGCCTCAGGCAGCGCCTGAATGATGGCGAGCGAGGTCGCGGGATCGGGATCGCCGGCCATCAGGAAGGTGACGAAGGCCGCGCGGCCCTGCTTCCGCAATTCTGCAAAGCGCGTGTCGATACGGCTGGTCATGCTTTGCATCCAAAAATTCGAACTAAAGAGAACACCAGTCCTCCAAGTGATATAGCACCAAAGAGTACGAACACCGCGTTGAACACTTGGCGATAAGAAAGAGTGCCTTTGCACTCATCTGCCAATTTAAGTGGATTAGGCATTGTTGGATCGCCGATGCGTTCCAAGCAATAACTCATAAGCTTTTCGCCATGCTTGACCAAAGCCGCAGTTCTTCGATCGAGTAGTTTAAAACAAATGCATATTGCTCCTAAGAGAAAAGCAATTGTACCCGCAGCCAACGGACTAACAGACAGCGCGGTAAAGAAACCGCCTATGCAAAAACCCGCTATTAGAAGGAAGAAGTTGAAGGCTTTTAGACGCTGATCTGCATGAACCTTGAACCATTCAAGGCCAATCTCTTTTGATAATCTGAGATAGTCTTGATCGAGATCACTCACGCCTTCCTGCCCTTCAAAATCTCGCCGACCTGCGGCACGTCCTTGTCGCCGCGGCCCGAGAGGTTGACCACCATCAGGTGATCCTTCGGCCGCTGCGGCGCGAGTTCGATGACGCGCGCAATGGCATGTGCCGACTCCAGCGCCGGGATAATGCCTTCCAGCCGCGACAGCAGCTGGAACGCCGCCAGCGCCTCCTCGTCGGTCGCGGACAGATAGGTGACGCGGCCGGTCTCATGCAGCCATGAATGCTCCGGCCCGATGCCGGGATAGTCCAGCCCCGCGGAAATCGAGTGCGCATCCTGGATCTGGCCGTCATCGTTCATCAGAAGATAGGTGCGGTTGCCGTGCAGCACGCCGGGCCGCCCGCCGGTGAGCGAGGCGGCGTGCAGCTTGTCGAGGCCGTGTCCCGCCGCCTCGACGCCGACAATCTCCACCGAGGAATCGTCGAGGAAAGGATGAAACAGCCCCATCGCGTTGGAGCCGCCGCCGATGCAGGCGATCAGCGAATCGGGCAGGCGGCCCTCGGCCTCCTGCATCTGCGCGCGCGTCTCCTCGCCGATGATCGACTGGAAGTCGCGCACCATCATCGGATAGGGATGCGGTCCCGCCACCGTGCCGATGCAATAGAATGTATTGTGCACGTTGGTGACCCAGTCGCGCAGCGCCTCGTTCATCGCGTCCTTCAGCGTACGCGTGCCGGACTGCACCGGCACCACTTTCGCGCCCAGCATTTCCATGCGGATGACGTTGGGCTCCTGCCGCGCCACGTCGACCGCGCCCATATAGACCACGCAGTCGAGGCCGAAGCGCGCGCACAGCGTGGCGGTCGCAACGCCGTGCTGGCCGGCTCCGGTCTCCGCGATGATGCGCTTCTTGCCCATGCGGCGCGCCACCAGAATCTGGCCGAGCACGTTGTTAACCTTGTGCGAGCCGGTGTGGTTGAGTTCCTCGCGCTTCAAGTAAATCTTCGCGCCACCGGCACGGCCGGAGGCCGCGGAAATATCCCGAAGGTGCCCGGTCAGGCGCTCGGCGAAATACAGGGGCGACGGCCGGCCGATATAGTCCTTGCGATAGCCGGCCATCTCGCGCTGGAACGTGGCGTCGGCCTTGGCCTCGGCATAGGCCTTTTCCAGATCGAGGATCAGCGGCATCAGCGTTTCCGCCACGAAGCGGCCGCCGAAAATGCCGAAGTGCCCGCGTTCGTCCGGACCCGAGCGGAAGGAATTGGGGAGAATGGTCATTGTCGCCCTTTGTCATGGCCGGATTCATTGCGGCCATTCACGTCCTGTTTGCTGGGAATTCCGGCAGACGATGCGCCACACGCGATCACGTGTCCGCAGGCCGCAACCGTGATCGCCGGCCGTGATGGCCGCCCTGGTCCCGTAAGACTATCCCACATGCGAGGTCGTTTCGCGCAGCTTGATTTCCGCCGCTCGCGCAGCCCGAATGAAAGCGTCGATCATTCCGGCATCCTTCACCCCCGGCGCGCTTTCCACGCCGGAGGAAACATCGACGCCGCCGGCGCGCGTGACCCGCACCGCATCGTGAACATTGCTCGCGGCGAGACCGCCCGACAGCATGAAGGGAATCTCAAGAGCCAGATTTTCCAGAAGCCGCCAGTCGAACGGAACGCCTAACCCACCCGGCCGCGTGGCGTCCTTCGGCGGGCGCGCATCGAACAGCACACGATCGGCCGCGGCAACATAGTCGGGCAGCGTCGCAAGATCGGCTGATGTCTCGACACCGATCGCTTTCATGACCGGCAGGCCGAACCGCCGTTTGATCTCTCGGATGCGAGCCACGGTTTCCTTGCCGTGCAGTTGCAGCAGATCCGGCCGCAGGGCCTCGATGATATCGCCAAGCGCCGCATCGTCGGCGTCGACGGTCAGCGCGACCTTGCCCGCACGGCTGCGCACCTGCGCACCGAGTTCGCGCGCGCGCGGCAGATCAAGATGCCGTGGCGAGGCCGGAAAGAATACGAATCCCACCATATCGGCACCGGCCTGCAGCGCCACGTCGAGCGTCGCAGGGGTGGACAGGCCGCATATCTTGACGATCAGGGACATGGTCTCGAACGATCCGGCGCGCGCACCGGACAACCGGCGAAATCCGGCCGGTTCCGGGCATCAAACGCGCTCGCGCGGGTTCTACAACGTCGCGCGCGGCTTGTCTCGCCCGCCTTTGCAGCAAAGACCGGCGCTATCCGGCCCGCCGCGTCAGGTCCGGCAGCCGCGCCGTATCGCGGGACTCCCAGCGCGATCGCAGATCGGCCAGTTCCACGCGCGCCTCCCGCGCATCCGCCTCATACCGGCGCACCTTGTGACGCCAGCGGCGCTGCCCGAACCAGGTCGCGACACTTCCGGCCACCACGCCGAAGATCGCCACCGCGATGATGAGGATGAACAGCGGCAGGGTGACGGTGGCCATCCGGTCGTTCGCATCGAAGGGATCGAACGTGACCGTCACCGGATGACGGTTTGCGAACGCGAACACGATGAACAGCACACCCAGCGGAATCACGATCAGGCCGGTCAGGAATTTTCGCATGATCTCTCTCGCGACGGTAGCGTCAAGCACTCATGCTGACAGCTCGCTTGCAGATTCATGGGGCCGCCCCCCTGAATGTTCCCTAGTGTGGCGGTTCAGAAGTTCGCTTCGATTTCCCAGCGAGTCCTTCAAGCGAACTTCTGAACCTAAGCCACACTAGATTTTTAGAGTTGCTAGTGTCCATTCGAATCCGAAGTTCGCGGAGGAGTGTACCGCGAAATGAGGCGAACTTCGGATTCGGGACACTAGGCGCTCGCTTCACTGGTGGCATTCTCGCGATTGAGCCGCTCGCGCATTTCCTTGCCGGTCTTGAAAAACGGCACGCTCTTCTGATCGACCGGGACGTGTTCTCCGGTGCGCGGATTGCGGCCCGCGCGCGCAGGACGATGTTTGACCGAGAACGCACCAAAACCACGCAGCTCGACACGATCGCCCCGCGCGAGCGCGGCGACAATCTCGTCGAGAATCGCATTCACGATGTTCTCCACATCCCGCTGATAGAGGTGCGGGTTGTGCTCGGCGATGCGTTGAACGAGTTCGGATTTGATCATCGAGACTGGGACCCATACATGGGAGGGCCCATTTCCGTGAAAATGGTGAGGACTGTCAAGTCGCTAAATGCGATTCGCACGGTTCAGGGAAACCGCCGCAAATTTCTGCACCGCGGCATTTGCGGTCCCTTGCAGCGAAAAAATGCCTGTACGCGCCCGATTCGGGCCTCAATTGGAGGGCGCCGGCTGCCACAACGCCAGCATTCCGTCGAGACCCAGCCGATCCGCCGCTCGCACCACGCCGGCCTGTTCGAGCTGACGCGCGATGCCGCTCAGTCCGAGCGCATCGAAGGTCACGAAGGCGGCGGTGCGCAGGAACGTCAGGTCGCCGAAGCGCGGCGTCAACTTGAAATCACGAACCGGGAGATGGGGAGCGACTTTCTTCTCGGCGACAAGCCACGCGATCGCGGTTTTTTCGTCGCCAAGCTGATCGATCAACTTGAGGTCGACCGCCTGCCGTCCGGTGAAGACGCGGCCGTCGGCGACCTTCTCCAGTTGCGCGCCGTCCATGCCGCGCCGGTTCTGCACCAGGCCGCGGAACCAGGCGTAGGAATCCTTCACCAGCGCGTCGATTGCGGCGCGCGCCTCCGGGCTGGTCGGCTCGTAGCCGTTCGGAGCCGCCTTCAGCGGCGACGATTTCACCTCCTCGACCTTGATTCCGACCGTTTTCAGAAGATCGGTGAAATTCGGGTATTGAAACAGCACGCCGATCGAACCGACCAGCGCGGTCTGCTGCGCGACGATGTGATCGGAGGCGAGCGCGGCGATATATCCGCCCGACGCGCAGAGCCCTTCGACCACCACCACCATCGGCTTCTTGGCCTTCAGGCGCATCAGGGCGTCATAGAGCTGTTCGGACCCGGCGGTGGTGCCGCCCGGCGAATTGATGTGAACGATGACCGCGGGCGCGTTCGACTTGCCGAGCCGCTCCAGCGCCTCGACGCGATTCTGGTCACTGCGGATCAGGCCTTCGATGTTGACGCGCTGGATCGCGCCGGCGCCGGTCAGCTTGCGGCCCCACGGCGTGGCATAGGCCGCGACGGCGACAAAGGCAGCAATCGCGATCGCCGCCGACGCGACGCGCCAGAAGGTGAGCTTGCTGCGCAACCTGCGGCGATCGACGATCACATCCGACTCAATCGACATCGACATTCTCCTCAAGGACCGCAATTGCCGGCTGCGCATCCCGATGTGCGCAGAGCGCCACCCAAGCACAACCTGGACTGAACCTATACCAATTGCGGCGCAATATGAAGAAAGCAAGGCCGGGTTCGTCCCGGCATAATGCGGGCAGACCGCCTGCCGATTCCCTCCAAAGCAAATCCTGCTCAGGCCATCGGCTGCCGTCCGCGCCGATCCGGCGCGATCAGTTCGGGCCGCGGCCCCGACAACCGCTTGTGCATGTGGACCATGAACGCCATGCCGAACAGCGGCGTCGCCAGATTGACGACCGGGATCGCCACGAAGCCTGCGATGATCAGACCGGCCATGAACACCGTGGCGGCATTGTCGCGGCGCATCGCCTTGGCCTCCGCGGGCGAACGAAACCGCATCGCCGCGAGTTCGAAATATTCCCGGCCGAGCAGCCATGCCGTCGCGATGAAGAAGGCGATGAAGCCCGCGCCGGCCACGAACACGAAGGGCAGCGCGATCAGGTAGACGAGCAGCGTCAGCAGCGCGGTCTTGATGCCTTCGGACATCGCGAGGCCGACCGGCAGCGGCGCGCCGGGATGGTCGGCCGGATAATGCTCGCGCTCGACAATCTCGCCGACGTCGTCGACGAACACGCTCGCGACCAGCGAGGTGATCGCGGGCATCAGAAACACCGCGCCGAACACAATGCCGAAGCCCGCGGCGATCGAGATGATCCAGGCCAGGATGTTGAGCGGCGTGTGGAAGGTCGGCCCGAGCACGGTCTCGGCCCAGAGCTCGCCCGAGCCGGCGAGCCAGCTCAGCAATCGTTGCAGTCCGATGGCGACCACGACGATGAGCACCAGCGCGAGCCCGATCGCGCGCCACAGGATGGCGCGCATCGGCGGAGACAGAATCTGCGTGAGGGCCTTGACGGCGGCGCCCATCATGACGGTCAGTTCCCGGTGAACCCCAAGGCTCAGATACAAGGCTCAGATAAACGCCGCGGCGCGCGCCGACAAGGGCGTGGACCGGCGCGGATGCCGCAGCCGAGACGCGCGGCCGGATCGGGCCGGAGTTGTCATGCGCCCGTTAGGTGCGGCGATTCAGACGCGGAAAGACTCTAGGCGGCGTAAGTCTGCGCGCCCGCGAGTTCGGCCGCGATCATGGCGCCAAGCGCCATGTCGCTCTGCTGGCCGAAGCCGTGATGAACGATGCGGCCGTTGCGGCCGATCAGAATGCTGGTCGGCGTGCCCTGCATGGCGTAGCGACCCATGGTGACCGGCAGCGGGGTGCCGTCGCCGGCGGCGTCGACGCCGATCGGAAACGTCAGCCTGTATTCGTGAATGAAGGCTTCGAGCGAAACCGGCGTCATTGCGGCGTGATGTTCGAACACCGTGTGCAGGCCGATCACCTGAAGGTCGGTCGCCTTGAACAGCTCATAAGCGCGCTGCGTCTGCGGCGTGCCGTGCGCGACGCAGCCGGGGCACAGCATCTGGAACGCATGGAGCAGCACCGGACGGCCACGCAGCGCGGCGAGCGTCAGCGGTTCGCCGGTGTTGAACCATTGCGACACCGCAAGCTCGGGAGCTGCGCCACCGGCCGCGGTCATGAATGTCCTCGCATTGCACTCACTTTTTCAGAAAGAACCAGCTGAGACTCGTCAGCCGGTTCGGAAACAAGCGTCGAAGACCCGGCTTCGACTTGAAACGGATCCATCGCGCCCGCCACCTCCCCGAGCGGCTTTTGCCTGTCGGCCCAATGGAGCGACAGGTAATCGAAACCCCGCACGATCGTCGGCTTGACGATCTCGAAATAGGGCGAGATGTCGAAATCGCGCGGCATGTAGAGCGACGAATCGCGGATGTGCAGAATCTCGCGCCGCGCGTTGCGGCTGCCGGCGCGGGTGATCTTCGGCAGGATCGGATAGCGCACCGCGCCGAAGGCTTGCGCGATCAGCGCCGAACAGATCATCTTGGTCGGATCGCCGGAACCGAACGCGATCATGCGCCGCCGCCAGCGCTGCGGCACGGGCAGCGGGACAAGATAGCGCATCAGATCGACGATATTCTTGGTGTCGTAGCCGAAACCGATCCGGTTGATGGCATACCGGCACACCGTGATACGATCCTCGTAAGACAGGCCGACCGGGCGGCACAGCCGGGTGTGATACGGAAAATATTTCGACAACGGCGCGGACGTGACGCCCGCGCCGATTTCAGCCTCGATCAGGACGTGCGGTTCCCCGTCAGGTTCTCTGGCGCCGTCGATCGGGCCGACATAAAGCGCGGAGTGCGACCATGTCGACTGCGTGAGATATTTGATGATGCCGGAGATGCGACTGTTACCCTCGACCAGGAGAACGTCGCCCTCCCGCATGAGGCCACGCAGATGCTCGGGATCGCTCGGCGTGAAGGGCTCGTAGCCGGGCACCTCCTTCTGGAGATAGGCTGCAATCCATTTCCCGACCGTATCGAGCACGAGGCCCATGGCAGTCTCTCTCCGCCGTTCGTCCTGACCGGTTTTCCCCTCCTTATCATGGTCAAAAGCCATTGCAATTTAGTTCATGGCGCCAATCGCGAAATTACGATTGATTCACCATGACGGTTGTCGCAGACGCATTGATGCGGCAAATTTGCCGCGTCCCGAAAATCCGAAACCCGCCGGTCTATGATTAAATCCATGATTCGCGTGCGATTTCAGGTTGAAAAGCTTTCTGTTGGACGTGCAGCGAGGCGACGGCGGCTTTTGAACCACCGCACAGAACGTTCCGCAGTTTTCAAAACATCGGAAACCATGCCATGACAATGACGCGCCGCGATGTTCTGCTGGCGTTCGCTGCGCTCGCCGCAGGAGCCGAGAGCGGCGCTGCGCGCGCCGCATCGCTGCCGCGCGAGGCCGACGTGGTCGTGATCGGCGCGGGCGCCGCGGGCCTCGCGGCGGCGCGTCGGATTCAGGCCGGGAACCGCAAGGTGATCGTGATCGAGG
>NZ_MKRN01000023.1:11900-39837 GCF_001896955.1 Nitrobacter sp. 62-13
CGGCGCACGCTGGCTCTTTGAGCCCGACACCAACCCGGTAGCCAGGCTGGCGCGAGGTGCAGGAACCGCAATGGTCCCCGCCTCGCCCGGCCAGAGGATCCGCATCGGGCGGCGCAACGCGCGCGCCGGCGAAACCGAGCAGTTCCTTGCAACGCTGGTGCGCGCACGGCGCGCCATCGCAGATGCCGCGCGAGGCAGGACCGACCTTTCCTGCGCCGCAGCCATGCCCCACGATCTCGATGTCTGGGCCGAGACGATCGACTTCGTGCTCGGCGCCGGCGCAACCGGAAAGGACCTGAAAGATCTCTCGGCGATGGCTCGCGCACGCGCCCCCCAGCGCCACGCCGCGATCGGCTGCAAACAAGGCCTCGGCAGGCTGCTCACCGCGCTCGCTCAGGGCCTGCCGATCAGCCTGTCGACGCCGGCGAGCCGTGTGACATGGGCCGGCCGCGACATCGGAGTCGAGACCAGCGCAGGGCGCATCGCGGCGCGCGCCATCATTGTCACGGTGTCGACCAACGTGCTGACCTCGGACAACATCCGCTTCACGCCCGAACTGCCGAAGCGTCAGCTCGATGCCGCCGCACGGCTGTCGCTCGGCAGCTACGATCGCATCGCGCTATGGTTGCCCGACAATCCGTTCGGGCTCGGCCCCGGCGAGACCATGATCGAGCAGAGCAGCGACGGAAGGACCGCGCTTCTCACGGCGGGCGCGGCCGGATCGTCGCTGTGCACGATCGATATCGCTGGCAGCTTCGGCCGCGATCTCTCCGCGCAAGGCGAGGCTGCGATGGTCGCCTTCGCCAAGGAATGGCTGACGAAACTGTTCGGCAGCGACGCGGCGGCGGGCGTGCAACAGTCCGCGGCGACCCGCTGGAACGCAGCGGCCCATGTGCTCGGCGCCATGTCGGCGGCGGAGGTCGGCGGGCAGCCGTCGCGCAAAATCCTGGTCGAGCCGCTCGGCAACCTGTTCTTCGCCGGCGAGGCCACGCACGAGACGCTGTGGGGCAGCGTCGACGGCGCATGGGAGAGCGGCGAGCGCGCAGCCGATGCCGCGCTGCGCAAGATAGGTGGGCTCAAAGAACCTGAACAGCCATCGGCGGCAACGCGCAAACCGTCGCGGCATCACAGGCGGTCGCCGTCGCGGCATCCGCAGGACGCCTTCGGCTTTCCGCTGCCCAGATGACGCGACCGAAAGCGCTGATCTCGTGGTCGTCGGGCAAGGACAGCGCCTTTGCGCTGCATGAAATCCGCCGCGCGGGGGCATTCGACGTCGTCGGCGCGCTGACCACGATCAATGAAACCTTCGCTCGCGTTTCGATCCACGGCGTGCGCGAGGACGTTCTGCACGCTCAACTGGCAGCCGCAGGACTGCCGGCGAACATGGTGCCGATCCCCCATCCCTGCCCGAACGATGTCTATGAAGAGCGGATGGCGGCGGCGATGGCGGACGCAAAGCGTGCCGGCATCACGCAGGTCATCTTCGGCGATCTGTTTCTCGCGGACATCCGCGCCTATCGCGAGCAGAAGCTCGCCGGCACCGGCTTGACGCCGGTCTTTCCGCTGTGGGGCCGGCCGACCGCGGCGCTTGCGCGCGAGATGATCGCAAGCGGGTTCGAGGCGCGTCTCGTCACGGTCGACCGGACGAAGCTCGAACCCTCGTTTGCCGGCCGCAGCTTCGATCAGGCGTTGCTGGCGGACCTTCCGGCCGGAATCGACCCGTGCGGAGAGAACGGCGAATTCCACACCTGCGTCGTCGCGGCACCTGTATTTGCGCAGCGAATCGAGGTCGTCTCCGGCGATGTCGTCGAGCGCGACGGGTTCGCCTATTGCGATCTGTTGCCGGCGTAGCCGCGAGGCATTTCCGTCGCCATAGATTTAGCCCCGCAAGCTCCCGCCGGTTTTCTTCGTGACTTCGGCGACGATCTTCGCGGTCACCGCGTCGATCTCCTGATCGGTCAACGTCTTGTCTCGCGGCTGCAGCGTCACCGCGATGGCGATCGACTTCTTGTTCGCCTCGATGCCCTTGCCTTCGTAGATATCGAACACGGTGACGCCGTCGATCAGTTTCTTGTCCACGCCTTGCGCCGCGCGCACGATGTCGGCGGCTTTCACGCCGCGATCGACGATGAAGGCGAAGTCGCGCGACACCGGCTGGAACGCCGGCAGATCCAGCACGGGCTTGGCGCGCGTCGCCTTCTGCTTGCCTTCCGGAACGCGCTCGAGGATCACCTCGAACGCCATCACCGGGCCGTCGGCCTTCAATGCTTCGAGCACGCGCGGATGCAACTCGCCGAAATAGCCGAGCACATTCTGCGGCCCGATCTGGATCGCGGCCGAACGTCCGGGATGCAGCCATGCCGGAAAGTTTTTCGACTCGCCGTTGCCTGCGATCTGCAAAGCCTGCATCGGCGCGCCGACGGCGGCGAGCGCCGCGAACGCATCGGCCTTGGCGTCAAGCGCATCCGCCGCGGCCGAGCCCGACCAGTGCCGCCCGATCCCTGCGGACGACGCAATGCCGCGGCGGACGCCGGCGGCGGCGGTGAACTGATCCTGCGGACGGTCGCCGCGGAAGATCTGCCCGACCTCGAACAGCGCCACATCCGGGAAGCCGCGGTCGGCGTTGGCCTGCGCGATGGCGACGAGGCCCGGCAGCAGGCTGGGCCGCATGTCGGAGAGATCGGACGCGATCGGATTGGCGAGCGCCAGTTCCTTGCTGCCGCCGCCGAACAGTTCGGCCTGCGATTTCGCGATGAACGACCAGTTGACGGCTTCGACCATGCCGCGCGCCGCCAGTGCACGCCGGGCCTTTCGCGTGCGCGACTGGATCGGCGTCAGGACGGGCTTGCGTGCCGCGTCGCCCCGATCGAACGGCGTCATCGGAACCTTGTCGACGCCGACGATGCGCACGATCTCCTCGACGATGTCGGCCTTGCCGTGAACGTCGGTGCGCCAGGTCGGAATCGCGACCTTCACCACCGGACCGTTGCCGGCCACCATGAAGCCGAGACGGCCGAGAATGCGGCGCATCTCGGGCAACGGCACCTCAATCGCCGCGAGACGCCTTGTTTCAGTCAACGGAAAATCGATCACCCGGTCGTCAGGCAACGCCTGGCCGGCGACGATAATCTCCGAGGGCGTGCCGCCGCACGATTCCATCACCAGCCGGGTCGCCATCTCGAGCCCCGGCACCATGAAGGCGGGATCGACGCCGCGCTCGAAACGATAGCGCGCGTCGGAATTGATGCCGAGCTTGCGGCCGGTCTGCGCGATGTTGATCTCGCTCCACAGAGCCGATTCGATCAGCACGTCTGTCGTGCCCTCGTCGCAGCCGGATTCCTCGCCGCCCATGATGCCGGCGAGCGATTCGACGCCCTTGTCGTCGGCAATGACGCAGACGCTTGGGTCGAGCGTGTAGGTGCGGCCGTCGAGCGCCAGGAGCGTTTCACCCGCGCGAGCGCGGCGCACCGCAAGATTGCCGTGCACTTTATTCGCGTCGAACACATGCAGCGGCCGGCCGCGATCGTAGGTCATGAAGTTGGTGATATCGACCAGCGTGTTGATCGGACGCAGACCGATCGAGGTCAGACGCTTTTGCAGCCACTCCGGCGAGGGGCCGTTCCTCACCCCGCGAACCAGCCGCAGCGCGAAGCCGGGGCACAGCGCGGCATCCTCAACAATAACCTTCACCGGGCAGGGAAATTCGCCCTTGACCGGCTTGATGGTCGGATTTTTGAGACTGCCCATGTCGGCGGCGGACAGGTCGCGCGCGATGCCATGCACGCCGGTGCAGTCCTGCCGGTTCGGCGTCAGGTTGATCTCGATCACGGGATCGCCGAGGCCGGCCCATTCCGCATAACCGGTGCCGACCGGCGCATCAGCCGGCAGTTCGATGATGCCGTCGTGGTCGTCGGAGATTTCAAGCTCGGCCGCCGAGCACAGCATGCCACGGCTCTCGACGCCGCGAATGGTGCCGACCCCGAGCGTGATGTCCTTGCCGGGAATGTAGGTGCCCGGCGGCGCGAACACGCTGACAAGGCCCTCGCGCGCGTTCGGCGCGCCGCACACCACCTGGATATAAGCGGGCTCGCCCTTGTCGTTGGTCTCGCCGGTATCGACCATGCACACCCTGAGACGATCCGCGTTCGGGTGCTGCGCGGCGGAGACCACGCGCGCGACGGTGTAGGGCGCCAGCGCCTTCGACTTGTCCGCGACGTGCTCGACCTCGAGCCCGATCATGGTCAGCTTGTCGGCGAGGTTGTCCAGCGGCTCGTCGGTGTCGAGATGGTCTTTCAGCCAGGAGAGGGTGAATTTCATGGCTTCTTTTCGCCCTCATGTTCAATCAGCACCGTCGACGAAACTTTAGACCACTTATAGCCTTTCTCGCCCGTGGCCTCGCCGACCCACGAATAGGGTTGCGTCGTCTCTTCGACTAAAAGTTCAATGCCTTCTTCGATTTTTGTTTCACCGCCGTTTTCGTCAGCAAGCATATCTCGGATAGTTCGACGATAACCGAGCAGCTTACCCTGTCGATACGACGTGTCCTGCCTTGATTCATGCAAAGCTACGTAGGCGCCGTACGTCAAACTTTTTTGAACATTGCTTTCCGCAACTACCCAAGAACCCGTTCGAAATTTTCCTGCAGTATCTTCCGTGACGCCACGCGCACTTTTGCAAACAAAATGATATCCCTCGACAAATTCATCACTTGAGTGAGCCGAAGTGGATGTTATCCCGCGTGGCTTTGCCGGCGGTTTCCTTTTTTCTAGGTCGAGGTCGCACATTTCAACCAAGTCAGACACGCCCTTTTTTACGGCGTTCTCGCGAATAACTTCGACTTCTTTCTTGTTTTTGGCAGCCAGCTTTTCTGGTGTCCACGGGTGCAACTGTTTTGTCATTAGACTGAGAGCCCGCCCGCCAGCGTCGGGATCTCGAGCGGTCTGAAGCCGTAATGATTGAGCCAGCGCACGTCGCCTTCGAACAACTGCCGCAGATCGGCGATGCCGTATTTCAGCATGGCGATGCGGTCGATCCCCATGCCCCAGGCGAAGCCCTGATAGACCTCGGGGTCGATGCCGCACAGCCTCAAGACGTTCGGATGCACCATTCCGCAGCCGAGAATCTCCAGCCAGTCCTCGCCCTCGCCGAAGCGGATCTCGTGCTTGTCGCGGCGGCACTGGATATCGACTTCCAGCGACGGCTCGGTGAACGGGAAGAACGACGGGCGGAAGCGCATGTTGACGTTGTCGACCTCGAAGAACGCCTTGCAGAATTCGTGCAGGATCCATTTGAGGTGACCGAGATGCGACGACTTGTCGATCACCAGCCCCTCGACCTGGTGGAACATCGGCGTGTGGGTCTGGTCACTGTCGCTGCGATAGGTGCGGCCGGGACAGATGACGCGGATCGGCGGCTTCTGGCTGAGCATGGTGCGCACCTGCACCGGAGAGGTGTGCGTTCTCAACAAAAGCCGCGAGCCGTCTTCCTTCGGATTGAAATAGAACGTGTCGTGCATCTCCCGCGCCGGATGGCCCTCGGGAAAATTCAGCCGCGTGAAGTTGTAGTCGTCGGTTTCGATATCGGGTCCTTCGGCGACCGCAAAGCCCATGTCGGCGAAGATGGTGGTGACCTCGTCCCACACCTGGCTCAGCGGATGGATGCGGCCGGCCTCCGCTGGCGTTTCGCGCAAGGGCAGCGTGACGTCGATGGTTTCCGAGGCGAGGCGGGCATCGAGCGCCGCAGTCTTCAGCACCTCGCGGCGCGCGGCCAGCGCCTGGGTCACCGCGTCCTTGGCGAGGTTGATCTTCGCGCCCTCGGTCTTGCGCTCGTCGGGCGACATCTTGCCGAGGGTCGCGAGCAGCGCGGAGATCGAGCCCTTCTTGCCGAGCGAAGCGACGCGCACCGCCTCCAGCGCGGCCTCGTCGGTGGCGGCTGCGATGTCGGTGAGGATTTGGGATTGCAGATTTTCGAGATTGGACATGAGCGAGCCTGCGACGTTCCGATTGAGCACAAAGTGTTGCCACGACGGAGACGCGCTCCCTCTCCCGTGGGGAGAGGGCTGGGGTGAGGGGCTTAGGCCTCGCGCTCGAAAGAACCCCCTCACCCGGCGCTACGCGCCGACCTCTCCCCGGCGGGGAGAGGTTAGGAAAACCGCCAGGGCCAGCGATATCAGGCCGCCAGCGCGGCCTTGGCCTTCTCGGCAATCGCCTGGAACGCCGCCGGCTCGTGAATAGCGAGGTCCGACAGCACCTTGCGGTCAACGGTGATGCCCGACTTCGACAGCCCGTCGATAAAGCGGCTGTAGGTCATGCCGAACGGCCGCACGGCGGCGTTGAGGCGCTGAATCCAGAGCGCGCGGAAGGTGCGTTTCTTGCGCTTGCGGTCGCGGAAGGCGTACTGGCCGGCCTTGTCGGCGGCCGCCTTGGCGGCGCGAATGGTGTTCTTCCGGCGGCCGGAAAAGCCCTTGGTGACCTTGTAGACTTTCTTGTGCTTGGCATGAGCCGTCACACCGCGCTTGACGCGAGCCATGACTGAACTCCTCTCAAAATCAACGGGTTGATGCGGGATGCCGCGTAGCCGCGGCGAACGGAGGTCAGGCGTTGGGCAAGAAGTATTTCTTGATGTTGTCGCCGTCGGCCTTGAACAGCACGCGAGTACCGCGAAGCTGACGAATCTGCTTCTTGGTCCGCTTGATCATGCCGTGGCGCTTGCCGCGCTGGGCGTGCTTGACCTTCCCGGTAGCCGTGATCTTGAAGCGCTTTTTCGCGCCCGATTTGGTCTTCAGCTTGGGCATTTGGCTCTCCTGTCGCCACGACGAAATCCGCCCGGATAGGGCGGCCAGGTGGCTGAAATTGCTCGCTATTGAGCATGATCTTATCCGAAAACCGGTTTCCGCTTTGCGCGGGCGCGGCCCTTCGGGTCGGGATCATGCTTTTAGAGCGTTGAAAGTACTCGGCTATTCCCGTATTTCCGAAAGAAAATCCCGAGAAAATCCGGCACGGTCGTCGCCACGGCAGCCCTTGAATCAGCCGGGCGACGAAGAAAAGGCTTATGGCAGAGGACGGTCGGATTGGCAACGGGAAAGGACCGCGAAGGCGTGGTCCCGGGCGCCGAGCGATCTCGCAAACCGTTTCCGCAAAAAAAAACTCGTCATGCCCGGGCTAAAGCGCGAAGCGCGTCTTCGCGCAGATGGCCCGGACATCATCTTGAAGGATGGATTGCCGGATCAAGTCCGGCAATGACGTGCGATATTCGAGACCTCCCGCTCAGCGCGGGGCCAGCACCATGACGACCTGGCGGCCCTCGAACTTGGCGTCCTGCTCGACCTTGGCGAAGGCCGCGACGTCGGCCTTCACCTTGTCGAGCAGCTTGGTGCCGATCTCCTGGTGGGCCATTTCGCGGCCCCGGTAGCGAAGCGTGATCTTGACCTTGTCGCCCTCCTCGAAGAACCGCTGCATCGCCTTCATTTTCACGTCGTAGTCGTGATCGTCGATCATCGGACGGAGCTTGATCTCCTTGATCTCGACGATCTTCTGTTTCTTGCGCGCTTCGGCGGCTTTCTTCTGGGCCTGAAACTTGTATTTCCCGTAGTCCATGATCTTGCAGACGGGAGGGCTGCTGTTCGGCGCGATTTCCACGAGGTCCATGCCGGCTTCCATGGCCATCTTGATCGCGGCGATCGTTTCCACGGTACCTTTGTTGGTGCCGTCCTGGTCGATCAGTTGAATCTGGGCATTGCGGATTTCATCGTTGGTGCGCGGTCCGTCTTTCGCGACGGGCATTGGCGCTCTACTGGGACGGCGAATGGGTGGTTCTCCAATGTTGTGAAAGAAGCGCCTATTTTGAAGGAATAAGCGGCTGCGGGCAAGCGGCGGGATCGGCGCGCGGGCAAAACGGTCGAATGCGAGGTATTTTGGTCACGGCGATCGATCTCCGGGGGCAAAACCCCGGCAACCGCCACTCGTTCCCCGCCAGGGCCGGCATTCGTCGGCAAACCAGAAACCACGACGACAGCAAACGGGACGGACACCATGACCAACGGGGCGGCGGCACAGTTCATCGAGGTCGGTGGGGGCGAGGCGAAGCGGCCCATCGCCGTGCGCGCGCGGGACGGCGATTCTCCGGGCCTGTTCTGGCTCGGCGGCTTCAAGTCCGACATGGCGGGCACCAAGGCGCTCGCGCTCGACGCGTGGGCGGCCGAACGCGGCCGAGCCTGCGTGCGGTTCGATTACTCCGGCCACGGGATCAGCGGCGGTGAATTCACCGACGGCACCATCGGTCGCTGGCTGGAGGAGAGCCTTGCGGTGTTCGATGCCTTCTGTGAAGGCCCGCAAATCGTGGTCGGCTCATCGATGGGCGGCTGGATCGCGCTGTTACTGGCGCGTGCGATCTCGCGGCGGGCATCGTCTCGCGCCACGCTGGCGGGCCTCGTGCTGATCGCGCCGGCGCCAGACTTCACCGAGGAACTGATGTGGAAAGCCTTCCCACCGGAGGTCAGGCACGCCATCGAGACCGAGGGCGCCTGGCTGAAGCCGTCGGATTACGGCGATCCCTACCCGATCACGCGCAAGCTGATCGAGGATGGCCGCAACCATCTGCTGCTCGGCAGCTCCATTTCGACCGGCTGCCCGGTGCGCATCCTGCAAGGCGCGCAGGACGCCGACGTCCCATGGCGGCATGCCTTCGCGCTGACCGAACGGCTGCCGAGCGACGACGTGGTGCTGACCATGATCCGGGACGGCGATCATCGGCTGTCGCGCCCGCAGGATATCGCGCGCATTCTGGCGGCGGTGGCGGAGTTTTAGAGCGGTCCTAACTCTGGACGCCGCGGCAGCGGCGATCCGAGATCCGGCCGATCATTCACTTGCGCGTCACGACGAGTTTGGCGGAGCCTTCGTTGTTGCGGTAGAACACGTCGTACAGTTTGGGAACGCCCAGCACCGCATCGTTGACGAAGATGAAAAGCTCGCCGCTCCGCGTCGGCCGGATCACCGTCTCGATCTTGCCGTCCTCGGGATCGGGATCGAGGAAGACTTCCTCGCCGCCGGTCGCGCCGTAGCGCAACACCAGGCGGAACCACGGCCGCGTCAGTTCGCGGCGCAGCGGCACGCCAAGCATCAGCGCCGCGCGTTGCCACCAGCTCGGCGGATCGGTCGTGTAGAATCCGCCGAGCGGCGAAGGGATGCCGCCGTCGCGGAACGGCTCGGTGGTCTCGACCTGAATCAGGTAGCGAGCGCCGAAACCGTCCACCGCGATGCCGGTGCCGGCGCAGAACTGCGAGGTTTTGAAATCGAACGTCGCCTGCTTGCCGCGCGCGAGTCCCTGCGCCGCCGGACTTTCATCGCAGGCCAAACCGTAGATGTCCTGCGCATTGTAGGCGAGATGGCTGGCGAAGGTGACGCCGAGATAGATGAACGATACAGCGAAGAACGCCGGCGCCCAGCGGCGCTTCAACTGCCGGTGAAACCAGACATAGGGCCGGCTGGCGCGCAGAAGGTAGATCCAGTTGGTCGGCAAGCCTGTCGGCGCCGTCGGCGTCTTCTGCCAGATCGCATTCATGCGGTCGGTGATCCGGGTCGAGAGAACGACTCCCCACAGCGCCAGCAAACTAGCAAGCCCAAGCAAGACAGCGAATTGCACCGGGCTGCGCGCATAGCCGTTGATCCAGGTCTGCGCGAAGCCGGGAAGGAACCCACCGACGACGCGGATGATGTCCGACATCCAGCGAAACCTGCTGGTGTATTCGTCCGAAGGCGGCAGCGAGCGCGCCAGCGGATAGAGCAACAGCCAAGCCGTGGCGCCGACGGTCGCGAAATAGACCAGCCGACGCTTCCAGACCTCGTTCCAGACATGCTCCTGCGTTTCGGTACGCGCGAGCGCGCCGGCGCTGCTTTCGAAGCCGTATTGATCCGGCGTCAGCACAAGGCCGTCCTCGGTCACGACGTCATAGGTCTTCGGCAGCCCGACCGGCGCATAGCTTTGCGAACGGCTGGCGATGCGCTTGAACGCGCTGGCATGCACCTTCGGGCGTTCGATGACGACCTCGTCTTTCCTGGAAAAGCGATAGTCGCAGAGCTCGGCCAGCTTGCGCGGCCCGTAGCGATAGTAACTGCCGAGTCCCTTGCGCGGATCGTAGAGCCGGCCGTCCTTGTCGCACATCGAGATCGCATTCTTGAACGGATCGGGATCGGCGGTCGGCTGACGCTGATCGGATTTGAACCGCAAGCCGCAGCGTTGTGCCTCCGTCATCATCCAGACCAGCGGGATATAGGCCAGCGCATCGTCGGGATAGCCGCCGCCGACATTGGAATGAACGCCAGCGAACCACACCTGGCTGATCTGCTCGTCGGCGATATAGCGCTTGCCGTCGTCGCGCGGCGTCAACCTCGTCGCGCCGCGCTCGTCCCACAGTTCCGGATGGAACGTGGTGCGCGGCTCGTCGAGCGACAGCGCCTGGCAGGCGCGCTTGACGCGCGAGCAGTCGAGCGTGTGGTTGGGCAACTCCAGCGGCCAGATCCATCTGCTGACGCCGCGCGTCATCTCGTCGAGCGGCAGTCCGTAGGCGGCGACGGTGTCCCACACGCCGATGAAGCGGATTTGATCCACCTGGCGGTTGTCGCGCTTGTCGTAATCCTTGGGCAGAAAAAGATCGCGGATGAACCGAAAGGCATCCTCGATGCGCAGAAACGTATGGAAACGCTCGCGGCGATATTGACGATACGCGGCCTTGGCCTTTCGCGTCAGTTCGGCCTCGCTGTCGGCGTCGACAAGGCCCTGATTGAGGATCAGCCCCATCACCACGCGGATCGTGAAGGCGCCGCGACTGAAGCCGAAGCCGAACAGCTCGTCGCTGTCATCGCGCCAGTTGCGGCAGGCGAACTTGTACAGGTCGATGACGTTGCGCTTCAATCCGAAGCCGAACGCGCCGCCGAGGATGGCGAGCGGCTTGAACGACGAAGTGCCGACCCCGTCGTCGTAGAACGCCACCTGATCCGACCCCGACAGATCGAGCGCTTCGAACGTGCGCCAGACATTGGTGCGCCAGACCTTTGCCGCCGAGTTTCCGGTGCCGTCGGACAGCAGAACGATTTTTCGGCCCATGCCACCCCCGAAGACAACGTCGCGCGACGTTGATTCGCTTTTTATTCAAAACGTAAAACGCCCATGACGGGCGTCGTTTTGATCAGCGCATTCGATTTGCGGCGAAATTCGGGCTTGCCTGTTGAAACAAAAAAACTGGCGACGGTTCGACACCGTCGCCAGTTCTATTTTTCGTTGCCGGATCGACCGGCCGTCACAGGAAGTTGGTGACGGCTCTCGTCGAGGACATCATCGCGTTGCTGAACCCTTCCCGGATGTTATCCAGCAATTGGGAGAACGTAGAGCGACCGCCGTTCGCATTCTTGCGTCGTGTCTCTTCGAGCCGCTGCATGCTCAGCGGCGCAGCCTCCGAAGCGACGGTATCGTGAGCTTCGTCCGCGACGACTGCGAAATCCTGCCCGACTTCTTCTGCGCCCGACTGGACCATGGTTTCGTAGAACTCACGGATGGAAGCGCTCATTTCCCTTGCGTAGGTGACGACCTTGAACGGCTTGCCCGCGAGATCGAGGATCGGGTTGTACAGGGCCTGGATCCAGATCTCCTTGCCGTTCTTGCCGATACGCTTGTACTCGATCGACTGCGCCTCGCCGCGATTGAGCTTGGCCCAGAATTCGCGATACGCGCCGCCTTGCCGCTCCGACGGTGCAGCGAACATGCCGTCATGCTTGCCCTTCACTTCGCCGAGCGCGTAGCCCATCGTCTTAAGGAAGTTTTCGTTGGCGCTGATGATCGTGCCGTCCAGGTTGAATGCGGCCACCGCCTGAGAGCGGTCGAGCGCGGCAATCCGGCCCGCATTTTCCAGCGCCTCGATCTTTTGCGCTGTGATGTCGGTTGCGAGCTCGATGACCTTGGTCGGTTTTCCCTTCGAATTCAGCACCGGGTTGTAGGATGCCTGCATCCAGACCACCTTGCCGTCCTTGCCGATCCGCTTGTATTCGGCCGTCTGCGACTCGCCGCGATTGAGCTTGGCCCAGAAGTCGCGATAGGCGGCGCTGGAGCGTTCGCCGGCTTCCACGAACATGCTGTGGTGCTTGCCCTGGACTTCCCGTGCGAAGGCATAGCCAAGCGTTTTCAGGTAATTGTCGTTGGCGGTCATGACCGTGCCGTCCATGCCGAATTCGACAACCGCCTGCGCTTTTCCGATGGCTGCGATCTGGCCCTCAAGGTCGGCCATCCGCAATTTCTGCCTGGTGACGTCGGTCGCGAACGTGACGACCTTGAAGGGCTTGCCGCTCTCGTCGGCGATCGGGTTGAAGGTCGCCTGAAACCAGACTTCCTGCCCGCTCTTGCCGATGCGCTTCAATTCGGCCGACTGGGGCTCGCCGCGATTGAGCTTGGCCCAGAAGTCGCGGTATGCGGCGCCAGCCCGCTCCAACGGCTCCACGAACAGGCCGTCATGCTTGCCCTGCACTTCGCCGAGCGCATAACCCAACGCGCTGAGGAAGTTCTTGTTCGCTGTGACGATCGTGCCGTCCAGTTTGAATTCGACCACCGCCTGCGAGCGTTCGACGGCGGCAACCTGACCCGCATGGTCGAGGGCCTCGATCTTTTGGGCGGTGATATCGGCCGCGAGCTCAATAACCTTTGTCGGTTTTCCCCTCGAATTCAGCACCGGAATATAGGAAGCCCGAACCCAGACCTCCTCTCCGTACTTGTCGATACGCTTGTAGTCGGCCGTTTGCGACTCGCCCTGATTCAGCCTGGCCCAGAATTCGCGGTACGCGGCGCCGGTGCGCTCGTCGGCGTCCACGAACATGCTGTGGTGCTTGCCCCGAATCTCGGCGAGCGAGTAGCCGAGGATGTTGAGAAAGTTCTCATTGGCGGTGATGATCGTTCCATCAAGACCAAGTTCGGTGACGGCCTGAGTTTTGCTGATCGCTGCAGCTTTCGCGGCATTTTCTTTTGCGATCGACCATTTTTTGAAGAAAAACATTGATCCTCCCCAGGAGTTAGATCCAAGAACACGGAGCTCACGACTCGCGGGCGTAAGCTTGGTTTACCGATCATGAAGGGGGGCGGTTAAAGCGAGGTTAATGAGGTTCGTAGATTTCCTATAAGCGGACCTCGGGCTCCAGCTGGCAGCGGCCCTTTCCGGCACGCATCGAGCACGAAGGTCGCGGAAATTGCATCAGTTTCCGCCAAATAGAACCGGCCGCGGCCAGGCCGGTGCGACAGCGCGTCACATCCAGATCGGCCCGTCAGATCGCAGGCCCCGCTTCTGATTCGAAGCGGACCGATTTGAACCGCGGAAAGTTCGATCCAGGCCGTTCGATACGGGTCAGGTGTTTGCGCGTAGCCCGCGGGCATCTCGCAAATCCGGGATCGGCGTGCTGGAAATCTGGAGCGGGCGAAGGGATTCGAACCCTCGACCCCGACCTTGGCAAGGTCGTGCTCTACCCCTGAGCTACACCCGCATCCGATAACAGGCAGCCGACTTTCGAGCTACCCGGAGCGCAGAGCTATGCCAAATGCGGCCTGCGAATGCAACAGCCAGATATCGCTGGCCGTTGCATCAAGTCCGCTCCTTTGCCGGGATAGCGGTCGCAAACATCGGAAATCCTGACTCCCGCCCCCACTTTGGCGGTCGTTATTGCGACGGAAACCGAGAAACAAGGGCGGAAATCCTGCTATATTCTCCGGGGACCGGCACCGGTTGCCCCGACGACCTTGTTCCACCGATTGCAAAATTTCCGCGCAGGGACCAATTAAGCGCTTGGGCGGTTGTAGAATCGGCCCATTCCGGAAGATCAGGCGAGGATCATGTGACTATAGTCGAGCAGGGCAGCGCGCCGCCACCGCAGGCATCGGATCTGATCAGGGAGACGACGACCCAGACCTTCATGAAGGACGTCGTCGAGGAATCGATGCGCCAGCCGGTGCTGGTCGATTTCTGGGCTCCCTGGTGCGGACCGTGTCGCCAACTCACCCCAAGCCTGGAAAAGGCCGTGCTCGCCGCCGGCGGCAAGATCAAGCTGGTGAAGATGAACATCGACCAGCATCCGGCCATCTTTCAGCAGCTTGCGGCACAGACCGGCAGCCAGTCGATCCCGGCGGTTTTTGCTTTTGTCGGCGGACGGCCGGTCGACTTCTTCATGGGCGCGGCGCCCGAGGCCCAGATCAGCGCCTTCATCGACAAGCTGACGCAGGGCGTGGCGGCGCCCGGCGCGCCGAATATCGAGGAAATCCTGCAGGAGGCGGAAGCCGCGCTCGCCGCCGACGATCCGGCCACCGCCGCTTCGATCTATGCCGAGGTCCTCGGTTTCGATGCCGCCAATCTTCCGGCGATCGCGGGGCTGGCGCGCTGCTACGCAACCACCGGCGCACTCGACAAGGCCAAGCAGACGCTCGAACTGGTGCCGGAATCCAAGCGCGGCGACGCCGCCGTGAAGGCGGTGCAGGCCATGATCGATCTCGCCGAGCAGGCGAATTCGCTTGGGCCCGTCGCCGAGCTTGAAGGAAAGGTCGCGGCTCATCCGCTCGACCATCAGGCGCGGTTCGATCTGGCGACGGCGCTGAACGCCAGCGGCAAGCGGAGCGAAGCCACCGGTCACCTGCTCGAAATTGTCAAACGCGACCGCAAATGGAACGATGACGCGGCCCGCAAGCTGCTCGTGCAGTTCTTCGAGGCGTGGGGCGGTACCGATGAAGCCACCGTCGAGGGACGCAAACGACTGTCGACGATCCTCTTTTCCTAGTGCTCCTGGCGTTTCCGCTTCCTTTGCGGCAGCAATACGCGCAGATATGAGGCCGGAAAGCCCCGCTCGATACCATCGGACCCGCCCATGCCTATCAATCTCGACTATCGCGGTCCCGGTGACCTTCCCGAAGTGATACCGGTGTTTCCGCTGCCCGGCGCGCTGTTGCTGCCGCGCGGGCAGATGCCGCTCAATATTTTCGAGATGCGTTATCTTGCAATGGTCGATGACGCGTTCCGCGACGGCCATCGCCTGATCGGCATGATCCAGCCCGACATCGCCCATTCGGCAAGCGAGGACAAGCCGAAGCTGTTCCAGGTCGGCTGCGCCGGGCGCATCACCCAGTTCGCCGAATCCGGCGACGGCCGTTACATCCTCGAACTCACCGGGGTGTCGCGGTTCAAGATCGTGGAAGAGCTGACGGTGCTGACGCCCTATCGCCAGTGCAAGGTGGATTTCTTCGCCTTTACCGACGATCTGACCGCGCGCAAGGGCGAGGACGAGGTCGACCGCAAGCGACTGCTCGAGGTGCTGAACGATTTTCTCAAGGTCAACAACCTGAAGGTGGACTGGAGCGGCATCGAGAACGCCCCGAACGAGGCGCTGGTCAACGCGCTGGCGATGATGTCGCCCTACGGGCCGCCGGAGAAGCAGGCGATGCTGGAGGCAGCCGACCTGAAAACACGCGCGGAAATCCTGATCGCCGTCACCGAAATGGATCTCGCAAAGAAGCGCACCAGCGGCGATCCTGGATTACAGTAGGCCAAGAACGTTCGTCCCAAACGAGCCGTCGCAACAGATATGGATGGACCATCTTTCGAAGAGATACGCATGACGACCTCCTCCTCCGACCGCCCCGAAGATACCGTCGACCCCAAGCTGCTGGAGGTTCTGGTCTGCCCGGTGACCAAGGGACCGCTGGAATTCGACGGGACGCGGCGGGAGTTGATTTCGCGTTCGGCCAAACTCGCCTACCCGATCCGCGACGGCATTCCGATCATGCTGCCGGAAGAGGCCCGGAAGCTCTGAGTGACGGCGACCGCTTGCGTCGCCGCAAGCGCGTCTCGCTTCATTGCACCACTTCGCCGTGCTGGGTGATGTCGAGGCCTTCACGTTCATTGTCTCCCGTGACCCGCAGGCCGATCACCGCCTTGACGGCGAGCAGGATGATCAGCGTGACGACGGCGTCGTACGCGACCGTGGCGAGGATACCGTAAATCTGGACGATCACCTGATGGGCGTTGCCGTCGATCAGCCCGGCGCCGGCCTTGTTGATGGCCGTGCGGGCGAACACGCCGGTGAGCAGCGCGCCGAGGATGCCGCCGACGCCGTGGACGCCGAAGGCATCGAGGCTGTCGTCATAGCCCATCATGTGCTTGAGACCCGTCGCGCCCCAGTAGCAGCCGACGCCGGCCGCCGCGCCGATCACCAGCGCGCCGCTCGGATCGACGAAACCGGAAGCCGGGGTGATGGCGACCAGACCGCCGACTGCGCCGGAGCAGATGCCGAGCACGCTCGGCTTGCCGCGCAGGCCCCACTCCACGGCCATCCAGGCCAGCGCGGCGGCCGCGGTCGCGATCTGGGTGACCGCCATCGCCATGCCGGCCTGTCCGCCCGCCGTCACCGCCGACCCGGCGTTGAAGCCGAACCAGCCGACCCACAGCAGCGACGCGCCGATCACGGTCAGCACCAGGTTATGCGGCGCCATGTTCTCGCTGCCGTAGCCCTTGCGCTTGCCGAGCACCAGCGCGCAGACGAGGCCGGCGACGCCGGCATTGATGTGAACCACGGTGCCGCCTGCGAAATCGAGCACGCCGAGACCGCCGAGAAAGCCGCCGCCCCAGACCCAGTGCGCGATCGGCGCATAGACCAGCAGCGACCACAGTCCCATGAACCACATCATCGCCGAGAACTTCATGCGATCGGCGAACGCGCCGCAGATCAGCGCCGGGGTGATGATCGCGAACGTCATCTGAAAGCACATGAACACCGATTCCGGAATCGTCGGCGCGGCGGCGGCGACGGAGTCGGTGCCCATGCCGACCAGCATCAGGCGCGAGATGCCGCCGAGAAAATTCGTGCCTTCGGTGAACGCGAAGCTGTAGCCGATCACCATCCACAGCACGGTGACGAGACAGGTGATGGCGAAACTCTGCATCACCGTGGCGAGCACGTTCTTCTTCCGCACCATGCCGCCGTAAAACAGAGCGAGGCCGGGGATCGTCATCATCAGCACCAGCGCGGTCGCGGTCAGCATCCACGCGGTGTCGCCCGAATCGATTTTGGACGGCATGGCCGCGGCAGGGGCGGCCGGCGCGGCGGTCTGGGCAACCGCAATATCAAAGGTCGCGAGACAGGCCGCGCACAACATCGCTGCAATGACCAATCCCGCGCGGGCCGGGCGTTCGAACCTCATGTGCTTTTCTCCTCATTGAGGGACGGTGGGGTGCGAGATCAGATCGCGTCGGCATCCAGCTCGCCGGTGCGAATGCGAAGCGCGTGCTCGAGATCGATGACGAAGATCTTGCCGTCGCCGATCCTGCCGGTCCGCGCGGTCGAGGCGATGGTTTCGACGACCGCGTCGACCAGGTCCGACTTGATCGCGACCTCGATCTTGATCTTCGGCAGGAAACTCACCGTGTATTCAGCGGCGCGATAGATTTCGGTATGGCCCTTCTGGCGGCCGTAGCCCTTGACCTCGGTCACGGTCAGGCCGTGCACGCCGATCGCGGTCAAGGCATCGCGAACCTCGTCGAGCTTGAAGGGCTTGATGATCGCCATAACAATTTTCATGGGTCCGGTTCCCGACTGGGCCCGGCTACAATGCCGGGCGGTCTCGGCTGAGGTCACCGCGCGGGAGGGGTCGCGGGGCGGCTTCAGCCGTGATCCATAGAATTCAAATGCCGTGCCAACCCGGCGTATTTGCCTAACATATTGTAAATTAAACGCTTTTCTGATCATCCGCCCGTCGGCGGCGAGAGGCGCGGGTACGTTCCGCTCAAAGCCTGCCCACATCTGCATAAAATAAAGGCAGAATCCGGCTTTCCGGATATTTTGCTTAAGAGACGGGCACCCCCGGCGGAGCCGAAAGGTTTGAGCCGTTTCATCCAATTCGGAAAAGGCCCGGTCCTGAAACCAGAACCGGGCCCAAAAACGCGACTCACAAAGCTGTCGTGCTATTGCAGCGCTTCGCCGTGCTGGGAAATATCGAGACCTTCCAGTTCGTTCTCACGCGAGACCCGCAGCGACACGAAAACGCCGACCAGCTTGAGGAGACCATAGGTCACCGCGCCCGACCAGAGCAGGGTGACGCCCACGCCGTAAAGCTGGAGCAGCAACTGGCGCGGATTGCCTTCCAGCAGGCCGGGCACGCCGCCGATCGAGGAGGTCGCAAACACCCCGAGCAGCAGGGTCCCGGTCAACCCGCCGATGCCGTGGACACCGAACACGTCGAGCGCATCGTCATAGCGGAAGCGATGCTTGAGGCTAGTGCAGGCCCAATAGCAGATCAGTCCGGCGACAATGCCGATGACGATGCCCTGCAGCGGCGTGACGAAGCCGGACGCCGGCGTGATCGTGCCGAGGCCTGCGACCGCGCCCGAGATCATGCCGAGCACGGACGGTTTGCGCCGCGTCGACCATTCGACCGCGCCCCATGTCAGCGCGCCGGCGCAGGCGGCGAGATGCGTGGCGATGATCGCCATCACCGCGCGCGAATTCGCGGCCAGCGCCGAGCCGCCGTTGAAGCCGAACCATCCGACCCACAGCAGTCCGGTGCCGACCACCGCCAGCGACAGATCATAAGGTGATAGATTCTCCGACCCGTAGCCGTGACGGTTGCCCAGAACTTTCGCGGCGACCAGCCCGCCGACGCCGGCGCTGAGATGCACCACCAGCCCGCCGGCGAAATCCTGCACGCCGGCCGCGCCGAGGAAGCCGCCGCCCCACACCCAGTGCACGAGCGGAACGTAGACAAAGACGAACCAGCCGACGGAAAACAGCAGATAGGCCGAGAAGCGCATCCGGTCGGCCACCGAGCCCGCCACCAGCGCCACGGTGATGATCGCGAAGGTCATCTGGTAAAGCATGAACAGCGCTTCGGGGATGGTCTTCGCCGCGGGATTGATCGCGTCCATGCTCATGCCGGCGAGAAACAGGCGGGCGGGCGATCCGAGCCACAACCCGTCGCCCGTGAACGCCAGCGGGTAACCGAACGCCACCCACAGAATCGAAATCATCGCGACCGCCGCGAGGCTTTGCGCCATCGTCGCCAGCACGTTCTTCTTGCGCACCATGCCGGAATAGAACAGCGCCAGCCCCGGGATCGTCATCATCAGCACGAAGGCGGTGGCGACGATCATCCAGGTGGTATCGGCCGCGCTGACCACGGGAGCCTCGCTCGCCGCGAATGCTGGCCCGCCTGCCGCTGCGAACATTACGCTTGCAAAGGCCGTCACGGCAGCGCGTGCCGGCCAACGTGAAGCTGCCCCCATTGTCGTTTCCCCGGCCTTCGCTTCCTTGGTTCGATCAAACAAGCCTTTTGTATCCCGGACGCGAAGCATCGCTTCGCCGAGACGGGATCGTCTCAAGCTCACCTTCGTTACGGTTCCGGCACAGTACGCCGCAAAGACCGGCGCGCTGCACAGCATCCACAGCATCCGGAGAGCGAACTCACATCGTCAGAGCGCGTCGCCGTCGGTCTCGCCCGTGCGGATGCGCAAGGCGTGATCGATCGGAAGCACGAAAATCTTGCCGTCGCCGATCTGACCGGTGTGCGCGGCCGCGGTGATGGCCTCCACGGTTTTGTCGGCAATATCCGACGGCACCGCGACCTCGATCCGCAGCTTGGGAAGAAAATTCACGACATACTCGGCGCCGCGATAGATCTCGGTATGGCCCTTCTGGCGGCCGTAGCCCTTGACCTCGGTCACGGTCATGCCATGCACGCCGAGCTCGGTCAGCGACTGGCGGACCTCCTCAAGTTTGAAGGGTTTGATGATGGCGACGACGAGTTTCATAATGGCTCATCCGCTCAGTGGACAATACGGTGATAACCGAATTCGCGCGGCCAAGTCTGACACCTTTCCATGCAAACCGCACAAAAAACTTGCAGATCGCACGGAAAACATGCGGGTTAGCCGCTGCGTGTGGCGCGTGGCAACCTAACCGGGTTCGCGTGAACTCCGTTCCCGTATTTCCCGACCAATGATCGTTCCGGCCGCAAAGGCCGGTGTATTCTCTTGGGGAGATTCATGCCGAACCGCTTGTGGTATTTTGTCTCGGGAAACACCCAGCAAGGCCCGTATTCCGACGACCAGTTGCAGGACTTCATCGCGCACGGAACGGTGAGGCCCGACACCTTGGTCTGGACCGAGGGCATGGCCGCCTGGCAGAGGGCCGGCGACGTTCCCGGCCTGCTGCCTGGCGGTTCGTCCGCTCCGCCGGTTTCGCCGACGCTGGCGCGTCCGGGTGAGGCGCTGGCCGACGGCGGCGACCATGCCGGCATTTCACTGGCGGCGGATTTCAGCATCTGGGCGCTGCTCGGGCGCAGCCTGATCCTCATCATCGGCTTTCTGCTGGTTGTTCCGGCGCCCTGGGCGGCCACCAGCTTCTACCGGTGGTTCATTTCTCAGGTGCGGGTGCCGCAGCGGCCCGATCTCGGCTTTGTCGGGCAACCGATGGACATCTGGTGGGTGTTCGTGCTGCTCGCGCTGTGCACGTATTCCGGCGTCACCGGAATTGCGCACATCCATCTCCTTCTGCTTCCGGTGCAGGCGTGGTTGTCGTGGATGACGGTGAAATGGATCGTGTCGAACATCAGTTCGAACGGACAGCCGCTTCGGCTTTCGTTCCGGGGCGAGGCGCTGCATTACGTCGGCTGGTACGTGCTGCTCAATATCTCTTTCATCACCATCATCGGCTGGGCCTGGGTCACGACGGCATGGACCCGCTGGATGTTCCGCAACGTCGCCGGCACCCGGCGCGCGATCATCTTCAACGCCAGCGGGCTGGAAATGTTGTGGCGGACTCTGGTGTTTGCGATCGGCTGCGCATTCATCATTCCGATCCCATGGGTCCTCGGCTGGTACGTGCGCTGGTACGTCTCGCAGATCGCGCTGGCGTCGCGGGCAACCTAGCTGCGCGTATTGCGGTCGCAAAAGCCGGCGTCCGCTTTTGCGGAATACGCGCCAGGGTCTGCTTCGACTGCGTTGAATCAGCCCCGCCGCTTGTCTTTATGTTTGAGCATGATCTTTTCCGAAAACCGGTTTCCACTTTTCGGGAATCATGCTCTAGCGCCGCTCGCGCAGCGAGCCTTCCTGCGCGACGGAGGCGACGAGCGTGCCGTCGCGCTTGAAGATCAGCCCGCGGGCGAGACCGCGTCCGCTCTGCGCGCTCGGCGAATCCTGCGCGTAGAGCAGCCATTCGTCGGCGCGGAACGGGCGGTGAAACCACATCGCGTGATCGAGCGAGGCCGCCATGATGCGTTCCTCGAATAACGTGCGGCCGTAGCGCGCCATCACCGCGTCCAATAGCGCGAAATCCGACGCATAGGCGAGCGCGCACATGTGCAGCGCCGGATCGTCGGGCAATTTCGCCGCGGCGCGAATCCAGACGTGAGTGCGGCCGTCGCCGATCTTCTCACCGAGATAGCGGCTGAACTCAACGGGCCGCAGGTCGATCGGCGGGTCGGATTCATAATAGCGACGAATGAACTCCGGCATCTCCTTGAACATCGGCTGCCTGGCGAACTCCTCCGGCGACAGGCTCTCCGGCGGCGGCACGTCGGGCATGGGGTCCTGATGATCGAACGCGCCCTCCTCCTCCACATGGAACGACACCATGATCGAGAAGATGGCGCGGCCGTGCTGGATCGCGGTGACGCGCCGCGTCGAATAGCTCTTGCCGTCGCGCAGCCGCTCCACCTCGTAGATGATCGGGACGGCGGGATCGCCGGGCAGGATGAAATAGCAATGCAGCGAGTGCGGCAGGCGCCCTTCGACGGTGCGGCAGGCCGCAACCATCGCCTGCCCGATCACCTGCCCGCCGAACACCCGCTGCCAGCTCGTCTTCGGGCTGTTGCCGCGGAACAGGTTTTCCTCGAGCGGCTCCAGATCGAGGATCGAGATCAGGTCGACCAGGCTTTTGGACATCGGGATGCCTTCAATTAGGACTCATTCGCCTCAATATTAATGCCGTCATTCCGGGATGCGCCCCCTTTGGGCGCAGGCCCGGAATCCATACTCCCGGTCGTGGTTATGGATTCCGGGTTCGCTCACAAAGAGTTCGCGCCCCGGAATGACAACCCGACAGATCCGCAGCTCACGAGCTCGCGTTTGGTGAACGTGTTTCGCCCGGCTATAGTGCCGGCGCAAGAAGGTCAGGCGTACCATGACGACACAACAGAGCATTGTCATCTGCGGCGGCGCGTTCGCAGGCCTGGCGCTGGCGCTGGCGCTGCGCCAGGGGCTGGGCGCGGAGGTCCCGATCGTGGTCGCCGACCCCATGCTGGCGAACCGGCCGAGCCGCGATCCGCGCGCCACCGCCATCGTCGCCGCATGCCGCCGCCTGTTCGAGGCGCTCGGGGTGTGGGACGAGGTCGCGGGCACCGCGCAGCCGATCCTCGACATGGTGGTGACGGATTCGAAGCTCGAGGACGCCACCCGCCCGGTGTTCCTGACCTTTGCCGGCAACGTCGAGCCCGGCGAGCCGTTCGCGCACATGGTCGAGAACCGTTACCTGATCGAGGCGCTGGCGACGCGCGCGCAAGCTGAAGGCGTCGACCTGCGCGCCACGGCGGTGACGGCGAACGAGGCGCGGCCCGGCGGCGTCACGGTCTCGCTCGCGGACGGCTCGACCATCGACGCCAGCCTGCTGGTCGCGGCCGACGGCGCGCGCTCGAAGCTGCGCGAGCGCGCCGGCATCGCCACCCACGGCTGGGACTACGATCAGTCCGGCATCGTCGTCACCGTCGGCCATGAGCGCGATCATCACGGCCGCGCCGAAGAACATTTTCTTCCCGCCGGCCCGTTCGCGATCCTGCCGCTGACCGGACGGCGCTCGTCGCTGGTGTGGACCGAGAAGCGCGCCGACGCCGCGCGCATCGTCGCGCTTGCGGAAGACGCATTTCACGCCGAGCTGGAGCAACGCTTCGGCCTGCAGCTCGGCGAGATCAAGGCGCTCGACAAGCCGCGCGCGTTTCCGCTTCAGTATTTCGTCGCGCGCTCGTTCATCGCCGAGCGGCTGGCGCTGGTCGGCGACGCCGCGCATGTGATCCACCCGATCGCGGGACAGGGCCTGAACCTCGGACTGAAGGACGTCGCCGCGCTGGCGGAAAGCGTGGTCGACGCGGTCAGGCTCGGCATCGATCCGGGGCAGGCCGACGTGCTCGAGCGTTATCAACGCTGGCGGCGCTTCGACACCATGGCGATGGGCTTCGCCACCAACACGCTCAACGTGCTGTTCTCGAACGAATCGACTCTGCTGCGCGGCGTGCGCGACCTCGGATTGGGATTGGTTGACCGCATGCCGCCCTTGAAGAACGCATTTATCCGCCAGGCGGCGGGCCTGACCGGCGAGGTGCCGCGGCTGTTGAAGGGCGAGGCGCTGTAGGGTGGTGAGATCGGCGTCCCCGCACACGCGGGAGCCTCATTCTTCGGCATCACTGTCTTGGGAGAAGAAACTGTCTTGGCAGGCGAATTCGATCGCGTTGTACGGATATCCCATCGCCGCGGCGACGTCGTTTCGGCATTCACAGACAAGCCCTCTACTCCGGGGAAATGGTTGCTGAACTCCGCTCAGAGAAGGGGTTTCGCAAAATCCTTAATGTACTGAACCCAAGAGTAGGATCATCTGGCAGTGTGATTTTCGTCCCCGGCTTTTACACTCTTCAAGAGCGCTTGCGCTGCGTCTTCTAGCTGGTGCTCTTCCCAAATTATGAAGGGGTCGTCTGGCCGCGCCAAAAGCCGTGTCATATGAATATTTGAGGGCTCTTTGGTCGGGTCTTTATTTTGAGTGTACTTTTCATAATAGTGGCGTCTGATATGCCAAGCCAACAAATCAGCAGCCTGCAGTGGATTGAAGTCCTGCTCATTCTCAAATTTGGGAAGTGGTGGACAGAATAAACGAAACTCCGGCGGAGTAACTTCAAGAAATCGTTTGTATTGCTCTACGAAGAGCGCTTTCGATTCGCCGCCTTGCGTATCAAAGATTAGATCGATCTGACCATTTTCTCCTAACTCTTTCGCAATGCGAACCAAGCGCACGATTATTCCAAAAAATGAAAAGAAATACGGTCGGTCTAGCGCGAGAGTTGAGAATTTGCCCTCAAATAGGCGTCGATATGGTTCAATCGGAACGACCGAGACAATCGCGTTAGTAACGTGACCGTTGATGACATCGATGAATTTGGTCAATCGGCCGTCACGTTGCTGGGGCGTCCAGCCGTAGAAGGGACTATTTCGGTTTTGAAGCAAATAAGCTTCGACCCCTTTCAGATGCGGGATAGGGTTGGGCTCCGGAATATCTAGGACCTCTTGCCAAGCATTGGAAAAGGCCTTCCATCGCGTCTTGGGAGCAATATGTCCGGCAAGCACAAAAACTGGGGAGCGGCCATCCCACCCGCTGTCATCAATGAACGCCTGAAGCATTAGCAATAACCGTCGGCTACGTCTGGGCTCCGAAAGTCCAGGTGCGGACGCGGGAACGTGAAAAATTCGCGACTCACTCCGCTGCCAGCAGCTTACCGAAAACCCGCCCTCCCGCCGATGGTTAATCGCGTCTTAACCTCGCCGCACCTATGGTACTCAACTGGCTTTCGTTCCGGCCCCAACGGTGGCCGAACGTCTTGAAAGTGTTGACGCTTAACCGATGGCAACCACCGCTTCATCGCGCGCGGCGCAAGGCGCCGGCAGCCCGGCTGGGTCGGCCGTGAGTCTGGCCGCGTCCACGACGCCCGGCGAGCGGTCTCCGTTCGCGCGGACGGCGGAGTTGCTTGCGCCCTGGCAGCCGGGGCAGCCCCTGATCCCGCTGTCGCTGGGCGAGCCGCAGCACCCGCCGCCGGACTTCGTCGGCGAGATATTGTCGCGGCATATCAACGAGTTCCGACGCTATCCGATGGCGCGGGGGATCGAGCCGTTCCGCCAGGCTGCCGCAGACTGGCTGTCGAGGCGCTTCGTGCTGCCACGCGCGCTCGATCCCGAGACCGAGATCCTGGTGCTGAACGGCAGCCGCGAGGGGCTGTTTTACGCTGCGATCGCCGCCGCCCGTTACGTGACACCGCGCAAGGGCGCGCCGGCGATCCTGATGCCGAACCCGTTCTATCCCGCCTATGGCGCCGGCGCCCGCGCCGCCAATTGCGAGACGGTCCTGCTGCCGGCGACGCGTGCAGGCGGATTTTTGCCCGACCTCGATTCGCTCGACGAGGCCACGCTGGCGCGAACCGTCGCGATCTATCTCGCCTCGCCCGCCAACCCGCAAGGCGCGGTGGCCTCGCGCGATTACTTTTCGCGACTGATCGCGCTGGCGCGCCGTTACGGCTTCCTGGTGTTCGCCGACGAATGCTACTCGGAAATCTACACGCGCAGCGCGCCCGGCAGCGCGCTGGAATGCGCGGGCGATGATTTCGCCAACGTCGTCGCGTTCCAGTCGCTGTCGAAACGCTCGAACCTGCCGGGGCTGCGCGTCGGCTTCGTCGCCGGAGACCGCAACTTCCTCGCCGCGTTTCACGAACTGCGCAACGTCGCGGCTCCCCAGGTGCCGGTGCCGCTGCAGCACGTCGCCGTCGCGGCCTATGGCGACGAGACGCATGTCGAGGAGAACCGCCGGCTCTACCGGCTCAAATTCGATCTCGCCGACGAGATCCTCGGCCATCGCTACGGCTATGCGAGGCCCGCCGGCGGCTTCTGCATCTGGCTGGATGTCTCCGCTTGCGGCGGCGACGAGGCTGCGACGGTGAAGCTCTACAGGCAGGCCGGCGTGCGCGTGATCCCCGGCAGCTACCTGTCGCGCCCGCAAGCCGACGGTTTGAATCCCGGCGCAGGCTATATCCGCCTGGCGCTGGTGGCGGACACTGAAACCACGGCCGAGGCGTTGCACCGGCTGGTCAAAACTCTCGGATAGTCGCGGGGGCCCATGAGCATGGCAGCGATCGAACGCCTCCTTCCCATCGTCGATCACCTACCGCCGTCGATCCGCGATGCGCTCGCGCGGCGCTTGCGTGAATTGACCGGGCTCGGCCTGATCGGATTGTCGGGCTCCACTGCTGCCGCGCTGATGACGTGGTCGGTGCAGGATCCGAGCCTCAGCCACGCCACCTCGCGCGCGATCCACAACGTCCTCGGCTATCCCGGCGCGATCGGCGCCGACCTGCTGATGCAGATTCTCGGCCTCGGCGCGATCATGCTGATCCTGCCGGTGGCGATCTGGGGCTGGCGGATGCTGACCCATCGCCCGTTCGATCGCGTGGCGACCCGGCTGGCCTGCTGGATCCTCTGCACTTGTGCTGCCGCCGGTTTCGCCAGTTGCTGGCCGCATAACGGCGCGTGGCCGTTGCCGACCGGACTGGGCGGCGTGGTCGGCGATGCGCTGGTGCGGGCGCCTGCGCTGCTGTTCGGCCCGGCGAGCGGGCTGCAACGCGTCGTGTTCGGCGCGATTTTCGCGTTCGTCATGATCGCGACATTTCTGTGGGCCGGCGGAATCCGATCGCAGGCGGCCGAAGAGACGCTCGCGATCGACGACGACGCGCCGTTCGACGACGGCGGCGATCACGCCTCGGTCTCGCTGGGCTGGCTGGTCCACGCACTGATGAGCGCGAAGGCTCGCCTGAAGCGCCTTCGGCTCGGGGCGCTTGCCGCGCTGGCCTACAAGTCGCTGGTGTCGAGCGCGCCGCGGAAGTCGGCGGCCCTGGCCTACGAGCGTCAGGAGCCGACCCTCGGCGGCGGCTCCTCTCCATCGCTGGCGCCGTCGCATGGCGGCATGGACGATGAGGACGAAGAGGACGAAGACGAGGAGGAAGAGGATGCTCCGGTCCGCGCGCCGCGACGGAAAGCCGCTTCGCGCGCGCCCGCAAAAAAATCCAGCAAGTTCGACCTGCCGTCGGTGAACGTCTTGAGCGCGCCGCGCGCCGCCGATCGCCAGCCGCTCAGCAAGTCCGAGCTGGAAACCAACTCGCGGGCGCTGGAAGGCGTGCTGCAGGACTTCGGCGTGCGCGGCGAAATCGTCAAAGCCAATCCGGGACCGGTGGTGACGCTGTACGAACTGGAGCCTGCGCCCGGCATCAAGTCGGCGCGCGTCATCGGCCTCGCCGACGATATCGCGCGCTCCATGAGCGCATTGTCGGCGCGCGTCGCGGTGGTCGCGGGCCGCAACGCCATCGGCATCGAACTGCCGAATGCGCATCGCGAAAAAGTGTACTTGCGCGAACTGCTCACCGCCAGGGAAGCCGTCGACTCCGTCGCCAAGCTGCCGCTCTGCCTCGGCAAGACCATCGGCGGCGATCCCGTCATCATCGATCTGGCGCGCACGCCGCACATGCTGATCGCCGGCACCACCGGCTCGGGCAAGTCGGTCGCGATCAACACCATGATCCTCAGCCTGCTGTACCGGCTGCGGCCCGACCAGTGCCGCCTCATCATGGTCGATCCGAAGATGCTCGAGCTCTCCGTCTATGACGGCATCCCGCATCTGCTGACGCCGGTCGTGACCGACCCGAAGAAGGCAGTGGTCGCGCTGAAGTGGGCCGTGCGTGAGATGGAAGAGCGCTACAAGAAGATGGCCAAGCTCGGCGTGCGCAACATCGACGGCTACAACGCGCGGCTCGTCGAAGCGAAGAAGAGCGGCGAGGAGCTGACGCGAACGGTGCACACCGGCTTCGACAAGGAAACCGGCAAGGCGATCTACGAGGACGAAAAGCTCGACCTCGAGCCGCTTCCCTTCATCGTCATCATCGTGGACGAAATGGCCGACCTGATGATGGTCGCCGGCAAGGACATCGAGGGCGCGGTGCAGCGGCTGGCGCAGATGGCGCGCGCCGCCGGACTGCATGTCATCCTCGCGACGCAGCGCCCGTCGGTCGACGTCATCACCGGCACCATCAAGGCCAACTTCCCGACCCGCATCTCCTTCCAGGTCACGTCAAAAATCGA
>NZ_MKRN01000024.1:0-17570 GCF_001896955.1 Nitrobacter sp. 62-13
TGGACCACGGCGGTATCGGCGCTGAAGGATGCCAAGGCCGCCGCAGCCGCCGGCGATTTCGACAAGGCGGTCGCGGAATCCAGAAAATCCGAAACGCTGTCGAAGGCTGCGATCTTCCAGTCCAACGAACAGAAGGACGCGTGGAGGAAGATGGAGATCCGTTGATTGGACGTCAGATCAGACCGAGCCGTCGTCGCGAGCAGGCATCCCGGCCTTAGCTCGGGAGAGGATGCTGCGATAGACGGGTTCATCGTATGACTGTTCGCCGCCGGGACCTTCTCAAATCCGCCGGCGCGGCCTGTCTTTCCGCGGCGCTGCCACGCATGTCTCGGGCGGCCGACGATCACGCGGTGTACGAACTCGCGGGCTTCGGCAATGCGCGCATCCTGCACATGACGGACACCCACGCGCAGTTGCTGCCGGTGTACTTCCGCGAGCCCGGCGTCAATTTGGGCATCGGCGCGATGCGCGGACAGCCGCCGCACCTGGTGGGCCACGCCTTCCTCGATCGTTTTGGAATCAAGCCCGGCAGCGCCGACGCCTATGCCTTCACCTGCCTCGACTTCGAGAAATCGGCCGCGCACTTCGGCCGGCTCGGCGGCTTTGCCCATCTCAAGACTCTGATCGACCGGCTGCGCGGCGAGGCCGGTCCGAACAATTCGCTGCTGCTCGACGGCGGTGATCTGTGGCAGGGCTCCGGCCTCGCCAACGTCATGCACGGCGCCGACATGGTGGACGCCGCCAACCTGCTGGGCATCGACGCGATGACCGGGCATTGGGAGTTCACCTATGGCGAGAAAAAGCTGCGCGACAATCTCTCCCGCTTCAAGGGGGAATTCCTGGCGCAGAATGTTTTCCTCACCGAGGAGGCCGCGTTCAACGACGCGCCGGCCTTCGATGCCGCCTCAAAGCGTGTGTTCAAGCCGGCGACGATCAAGGAGATCGGCGGCCACCGCATAGCTGTGATCGGCCAGGCCTTCCCCTATGTGCCGGTCGCTCATCCGAGGCGATTCACGCCGGACTGGACCTTCGGCATTCACGAGGTGGAGCTGCAGAAACTGGTGCGGTCGCTGCGCGATGCCGACAGGGTCGATGCGGTCGTCCTGCTGTCGCACAACGGCATGGACGTCGATCTCAAGCTCGCAAGCCGCGTCAGCGGCATCGACGTCATCCTCGGCGGCCATACCCATGATGCGGTGCCGCAACCCGTTCCTGTCGGCAATGCCGGCGGCACGACGCTTGTCACCAATGCCGGCTCGAACGGGAAATTCCTCGGCGTGCTCGACCTCGATCTTGCCAAAGGCAAGGTCCGCGACGTACGCTATCGGCTGTTGCCGGTGTTCTCCGAACTGATCAAGGCCGATCCTGCGATGGAAGCTTTGATCGAGAAAGTGCGCGCGCCTCATGCGGCGGCCTATGCTCAGAAGATCGCGACCGCGGACCGCCTGCTTTATCGCCGCGGCAATTTCAACGGCACCATGGATACGCTGATCTGCGACGCGCTGCGTACGGCGTTCGATGCCGAGGTAGCGTTGTCGCCGGGCTTCCGCTGGGGCACCAGCGTGCTGCCCGGACAGGGCGTGACGATGGAGGACGTGCTCGCGGAAACCGCCTGCACCTATCCCGAGACCTACGTCCAGAGCATGACCGGTGGCCAGATCAAGGACATTCTGGAAGACGTCTGCGACAATCTCTTCAATCCGGATCCCTACTATCAGCAGGGCGGCGACATGGTTCGCGTCGGCGGCCTGTTGTATGCCTGCACGCCCGCCGAGAGCGCCGGCCATCGCATTTCGGAGCTGAGGCTGGGCGACGGCCGTTCGCTGGAAGCCGGCAAGAGCTATAAAGTCGCCGGCTGGGCCTCGGTCAACAAGCAGGACGGCGCGCCGGTCTGGGACGTCTTCGCCAAGCATCTGCGTAACGGCATGACAAGCAGCGTCCGCCGCGATAGCGTGACGGTGAAAGGCGTCGAGGGCAATCCAGGCTGGGCAGGATGACCGACATGCTGACACGAAGAGGCGCGGTCGCAGCGGCTGCGCTCACGCTGGCGCTGTCGCCGCTCATGCTCCGGGCGCAACCCGCTCCGCTGCCTGACAAACCCTTCGCCGAGCACCGCGTCGTCCTGCAATTGTCCGACGGCGACGCGAAGAAGCAGGGCCTCGTGCTCAGCGTCGCCAATAACCTGATCAAGGCCTACGATCCGGACAAGATCGCCATCGAAGTGGTCGCCTTCGGTCCGGGCATCGATCTGCTGCGGACGGAGAATGCCAGTCGCGCTCGCGTCGAGAGCCTGATGGCGCAGGGTGTCAGGTTCGACGTCTGCGTGAATACGCTCGACACCATCGAGCGCGAGACCGGCAAGCGGCCGGCCATCATCCCGTCCGCAAGGCCGGTGCAGGTCGGCGTCGGACACATCCTGTCGCTTACGGAAAACGGTTACACGCTGGTCAGACCATAGGGAGTTGTTATGCGCCGATTTCTTTGCCTTCTCGGTCTTCTCGTCGCCGCTGCCGGCCCGTTGCTCGCATTCGCCGCGAATGGCTTCGCCGATGAGGCGAAGCACCACCTTGTAATCCAGGTCGACACCAACGATCGACATACCATGGACTTCGCGCTGACCAACGCCACCGACGTGATCCGGTACTATCAGGGCGTGAACCAGGCGGCAGTCGTCGAGATCATGGCATGCGGACCGGGCCTCCACATGCTGCGCGAAGATACCTCGCCGGTGAAGGAGCGCATCAAAAACCTCAGCAAGATCCCACCCCCCAGCAAAATCCAGTTCTCGGCTTGCAACAATACCAAGGAGAGCATGGAGAAGAAGGAAGGCCGTCCGCTTGAGTTGCTGCCGGGAACGACGGTCGTACCGCTGGGCATGGTGCGGCTGATGGAGTTGCAGGAGCAGGGCTGGAGCTATGTGCGGCCGTGATCGTGCAGCGAACGCGCTGAAGCGTCGCGCATTCGCGGCGGCAGTGACGGCCGCGCTAGCGATCTCGTCGGCTCATGCCGGCGACGATGCGCTCGTGACCTACAAATCGCTGACGCCGGACGTCGCGCTGGAAGCCGCGCAGAGCGCCATGAAAAAGTGCCGCCACGACGGCTATCAGGTTGCCGTGGCCGTGGTCGATCGCTTCGGCCAGCCGCAGGTGCTGCTGCGCGACCGTTATGCCGGCCTGCCCGCGGCCGACATCGCCACCGCCAAGGCCTATACGGCGCTGAGTTTTCGTCGCGACACGTCCGAGCTGGCTAAAATGGTGCGCGACGGGACGATGGATGCGAGTCTGGCGCGATTGCCGCATATTGCGATGCTGGCCGGCGCCGTGATGATCGAAACCGGCGGAACGCTGGTCGGCGGCATCGGCGTCTCGGGCGCCCCCGGCGGCGACAAGGACGAGGCCTGCGCGCGAGCGGGGCTGGATGCGATCCGCGACAAGCTGGATTTCTGACCCGTTGTAATCGCTCGCAAGCAGCATAAATTGCTACGATACCGTCCGGGCAAGAAAAATTTGCACCGGCATTCAGGGTCGTACGATCATGATTTTCCGCCAGCTCTTCGACAGCGTCTCCGGAACCTACAGCTATCTGATGGCAAGCCGCGCCGGCGGCGAGGCGCTGATTCTTGATCCGGTGCTCGAGAAGGTCGACCGTTACTGCCAATTGCTGCGCGAACTGGACCTCAAGCTCGTGAAGGCCGTCGATACCCATCTTCACGCCGATCACGTCACCGGTCTCGGCGAATTGCGCGATCGAACCCATTGCGTCACCGTGATGGGCGAGCAGACCAAAGCCGACGTGGTCTCGATGCGCGTCAGCGACGGCGACAAGCTCACGATCGAGGGCATCGGCCTCGATGTGATGTACACGCCGGGACACACCGACGATTCCTACAGCTACCTGATGGGCGACCGCGTCTTCACCGGCGACACGCTTCTGATCCGGGGCACCGGCCGCACCGACTTCCAGAACGGCAGCGCGCGGGCGCAGTACGATTCCATTTTCAACCGGCTTTTGAAACTGCCCGACGAGACCATGGTGTTCCCCGCGCACGACTACAAGGGCGACACGGTCTCCACCATCGGCGAGGAGAAGCGCCACAACCCGCGGCTTCAGGTGCGCTCGATCGACGAATACGTCGAACTGATGAACAACCTGAAACTGCCGAACCCGAAACTGATGGACGTGGTGATCCCCGCCAACATGCATGTCGGCCTCAGGCAGGACGACCTGGCGAAACAGGGCCTTGCGCTGACGCCGCGCGAGGCGATTGCCCGGCTCGGCCAGCCCGACGTCCTGCTGGTCGATCTCCGCGAAACTCATGAGCGCGCCAAGAGCGGCACGCTGGCCGGCGCGTTGCATGCGCCCTATCCGGATATCGCGGACAGCTTGAGGTCCGGCGGCATGCTGCGCGAAGTGGCGGCCGCAACCGGACGCCGCATCGTGTTCTTCTGCGCTTTCGGAGAGCGCTCGGCCATGGCGGTCACCGCGGCCAAGGAGGCCGGCCTGACCAACGCGGCCCATATCGAGGGCGGGATCGACGCCTGGAAGAAAGCCGGCGGACCGGTGGTCGCAGGCTGATCGAGCGGACGCGATCGGGCGCGCGTGCGTCGGCGATAGCGATGCAGATTGGTTTCCAGCGCGTTCGGATCAGGAAGCCTCGCGGGTCGAGAGCCTTTCCGCTTCTGATGGAATCAGAAGCGGAGCCCTATGTTTTTGATTTGACGCGTTTTCTTTACGCGAACCGGTAGCCCTTCGCTTGAAAACGCTCTGGGCGAGGGTCGCGCTCCGGTCGTTTCCGGCATTACTTGGCGACACCGTTTCGGTCGCCGGATTTCGAGAGGATATTGAGTTCGGCGCGCAGGCCGTCCGGATCTGACAGCTCTCTTTCGATCTCTGCATGAAGATGCAGCCAGATCGGCACGGCCTTGGCCAGAACGGCCCGACCGGCCGGTGTCAGCCGGAGCAGGCGCGCGCGTGCGTCGGTTGAATCCGCCGCCGTCTTGATGAGGCGGCGACGCTCCAGCGGCTTGAGATTGGCGGTCAGCGTCGTCCTGTCCATGGCCAGCAGCGCCGCCACGCTGCTGAGCTTCGGCGGTTCCGGCCGGTTGAGCGACATCAGCAGCGAGAACTGACCGCTGGTGATGCCTGCCGGTTTCAACGCAACATCGAAGCGGCGTGCGATCGCCCGCGCTGCTCTCTGCGCATGCAGGCACAGGCAGCTGTCGCGGACCGGAATGGTGGTTTCGAAAGGAACTTGCATCTGTCAGGTTGACATCCATTCTCCGGCCACATTACGTTGATATCAACTTATATGGGTGGTCGTCAATCAACGTCGATGTGAGTCAGGGCCTATAGGCAAGGAGACAATCATGAAGATCGTGACAAGCCTCAGCTTCCGTGGGCAGTGCCGCGAGGCATTCGAATTCTACGCCAAGGTTCTCGGCGGAAAAATCAAGGCGGCCATACCCTATAGCGATGCGCCGCCGGGTATGCCGGTCGGGGACGAATACAAGACCTGGCTGATGCACTGCTGGCTTGATGTCGGCGATCAGTCGCTGATGGGCGCTGATATGGACGTCAAATGGGCATCCAACATCGATAAGCCCAAGAACGGCTTCGACGTCACGCTGCACACCCAGGACATGACCGAGGCGCGCCGCTGGTTCGATCAACTATCCGAAGGCGGCAAGGCCGTCATGCCGTTCAGCGAGACCTTCTGGTCGCCCGGCTTCGGCACTTTGATGGACAAATTCGGCGTCCCCTGGATGATCAATGTCATTCCGTCGGCGGATTGGAAACCCAAGCAGGGCTGAACGCATGCTCCGGGAGCGCCGGGCCAATCGCATGAACAGTCCCTATCGCTGGGTGATCGTCGCGGCGGGCGGCCTTCTGGGTTGCGTCGCGATCGGCGCCATGTTCTCGCTGCCTGTGTTCCTGCGTCCGATGTCGCAGGAGACCGGGTGGTCCGTCACCGGCATATCCACGACCATGACGATCGGTTTTCTCGCCATGGCGGTCGCCAGCATGGTGTGGGGCAATCTCTCCGACCGGTTCGGCCCGCGCCCGGTGGTGCTTGTGGGTTCGGTCGTGCTGGCGGCGAGCCTGGCGCTCGCCAGCCGGGCGGAATCGCTGATCGCGTTTCAGTTTCAGTTTGGCCTGTTGGTCGGCGCATCGACTGCCGCCGTCCTCGCGCCCATGATGGCCTGCGTGACCGGCTGGTTCGACACGCAGCGCGGTCTTGCCGTGTCGCTGGTCTCTGCCGGCATGGGCATGGCGCCGATGACCATGGCGCCGCTGGCGGCCTGGCTCATCTCGATTCACGACTGGCGGAGTTCGATGCTGATTATCGCCGTTCTCGTCGCCGCGCTGATGGTTCCGGCGGCGCTGCTGGTGCGCCGGCCCCCGGCGCTGGAGGACGGAGGGGCAATGATGGCTGCGGGGGAGCCGCAATCGGACATGACCGTCAGGCAGGCGGTCCGCTCGCCGCAATTCATCATCTTGATGCTGGCGAATTTTTTCTGCTGCGCCACTCATTCCGGCCCGATCTTCCACACCGTGAGCTATGCGGTGACCTGCGGCATACCGATGATAGCGGCAGTGTCGATCTACAGCATCGAGGGTTTCTCCGGCATGTTCGGTCGTATCGGCTTCGGCGTCGCAGGAGACCGATTCGGCGCGCAACGCGTTCTGGCGGTCGGACTGCTGGCGCAGGCCTTCGGCGTGCTCGCCTATGCTTTCGTCGACCGTCTCGATGGCTTCTATGCCGTGGCGGTGGTGGTCGGCTTCCTCTATGCCGGCACGATGCCGCTTTACGCCGTGATCATCCGGGAGAATTTTCCGCTGCGGATGATGGGCACGATCATCGGCGGCACGGCGATGGCCGGCAGCCTCGGAATGTCGATCGGCCCGCTGCTGGGTGGGCTGATCTACGACCGTTTCGGCAGCTACGCGCCGCTGTATGTCTGTTCGTGGGGTATGGGGCTCGTGGCCATGCTGATCCTGATGGCCTTCAGGCCGTTCCCGGGAAGAAGCGGGCAGATGGCGGTGGCGTAAAGTCCGGTGCTTGAGACCGACTCAGGACTTCATATGGTCGTCAGCGTTCGGACCAGCGCGGGACCCCGCCATTGAATTCGGGTCCGCCGGCGGCGTCACCAGCGGCTGCACGGTTTTCAGCATCGCCACGAGTTGACCTTGCTTGTGCGCGCCGGTCTTGCGGAAGATGCGCTCAAGATATGTGCGCGCGGATTTGGTCGTCACGCCGTTCTTGCTTGCGGACTCGGCCAGGGTCAATCCGCTGGCGAGGTCAGTTGCCAGCCGCGCTTCCGTCGGTGTCAGATCGAACAGGGCATTGAGAAGACTGGCGGACGGTACCAGCGCGGTGGGGGTGATCGGGGTGGCGATAATGAGGGTATCGGCGCCGCCGAAGATGTCGTGGGCGGCCCGCCGCAGCGGCAGCAGGTGAACGACGAATTCAGCGTTGTCGCCGATTGCCGGCACCGGAATGGAGCCGACCGTCGTTTCCTGCTGCATCCGTGTCACCGCCGCCTGAAACAACCGGTTGGCGTCGCGGTCGGCGATCGCCAGCCCGCCATGGGCAACCGGCAGACGTATTTTCCCCTTAGGGGACGCTGATCGAAGAGCCTGTTCAAACTTGCGAACCAGGCCTTCCGACGCGCAGCCGCTCCCGCCGGTCGAAGGCATCAATACGGAAGGCGGTCTTAAGGCAGCCTTCTTTGACGGGCGACTCAACGCCGGCGCCGCGTACTTGCGACTCAAGCAGGACAACTATCAGCAGCCCCATTGATGAGGCTTAATGAGCGACGCGGGATTCCCGAGAACGCGGTGATGACGCAGGACAGCCCTCGATGAAAATCAGGGGAGCAGGGGGTCGACTGTCAGCATGTTTCACAATCGTTCTTCCACGGAACCACTGCCGATCTGAGGCCCGGAGATCTGATCGTCACAGGTCCAGTCCAACTTTATCGAAGGCAAGCCGCTGTCCCGGGTGTATTTTGCGGCTACGCTGAATGCAGCGACCTGGAGTGCCGAGATCATCGACTGACGTGCTTCAAGCTGGCCGTATTGTTGGAGGTTGCATGGCAAACACCTTTCCGCATGGCACCGTTCACAAAGCAGGCGAAGACCTTCAGGCAGCCTTGCGATCCGATCCGAAGGTTCTTGTGCTGTGGGAAAATCTGACGCCGCTCGGTCGCAATGAATTCATCTGCTGGGTGGATGATGCAAAGCAACCGAAGACGCGCCAACGTCGCATCGAGCGAACCCGCGACGAACTGTTGGAGGGCAAGAAACGTCCCTGCTGCTGGGCGGGCTGCATTCACCGCACCGACAAAGCGCCAAGCCGATGGCAACAGGCGGTCTTGATCGATCAGCAGGGGAAGAAGCGGCGATAACCGATGCGAGCGAACGGTCCCTTCTTTTTCCCAGGAAAGGAATGTGGACAGATGACCGTTACCGAACCCGAACCGATGTCCGGCACGGCCGCGGTCGCCTACGCGATCGGTCTGCCGCTGGCGTTGCTTACCTTGGTATTCCTGCCGGTCGGCCGGCTCGACTGGACACCGGGATGGTTCTTCGTCATCTTTCTCATTGCCGTCTATGGCATATCGGCGCTGGTCCTTTGGCGCGTGAACCCCATAATCTATCGGGCGCGCAGCCGCTTCCAGTCGGGCACGAAGCGTTGGGACCGCATCCTGCTTGCATTGATGCTGCCCGCGATGGTCGCGGAGATTCCGGTTGCTACACTGGACGCGGGCAGAATGTTTTGGTCGTCCGTCCCGTTCTCGATCGTTGTCTTCGGCTACATCCTGATCGCCGCGGGCATCGCGCTCGGCACATGGGCTCAAGCGGTCAATCGCTTCTTTGAGCCCGGCGTACGCATCCAGCACGAACGCGGTCACCACGTTATCACCTCCGGGCCTTACAAGGTCGTGCGACATCCAGGCTATGTCAGCGCGATCATGCTATTCGTCGGTATGGCGTTTTCGCTTGCGTCATGGTGGGCGCTGATCCCGGCCGCTTTCGCGATCGTCATCCTGATCCTGCGAACGAGCTGGGAAGATGCGTTGCTCCGCGCAGCGCTTGACGGCTATGCCGACTATGCGCGCCACACGCGATTCCGGCTCGTGCCGGGCATCTGGTGAGCGTGAAGATGTTCCGCGACCCGTGCGAGGAAGCGCGACTTCCGATCTGTTGCCAGCGGCTGGGTTTTTTTCCCGGCTTTTGTGCGAGCGATTTCCTCGATGGATTTCCCGGTGTAGCGATCGATAGCTTTCGCAGGTTGGACCCGCCCGACTTGACATGATCGATCACGCCCGGTTTCGCGAGCTTCCGTTCGCGCTGTTTTATCCAAGCGGTTGTGGCCGGCCGCCTGTCAAAGGTCTCCGTCCCGTGGTACGTCTGGCTATCCCGCATCACCCGCACGCGTGCTTGATAGCCCATGCCGTCTTTTTCGCTTGCGTGCCGTGATGGTGTCGATGTCCCACGTCCCGACCTGGTCCACGGGATGAGATGTGGTCCATTGGAGCGATCTACTACCGAAGCCGCCGTTTTTGGTCCGGAACTAGCGCGAACGAGTCATACGTCAGATGACGCAACAGACTGATAAAAAAGAAAGAACGAGGTATTTTAAGCCTCCGATCTTCGCTGTGGCGCCGATGATGGATTGGACCGATCGGCATTGCCGGGTATTCCATCGTCTGCTGACGCGCAACGCGCTGCTCTATACGGAGATGCTGACCACCGGAGCGATCATTCACGGCGCGCGGGAACGCTTGCTGGGGTTCAGCGATGTCGAACATCCGGTCGCGCTGCAGCTTGGCGGATCGCGCGCAGAGGATCTCGCGGTGTCCGCGCGCATCGGCGAGGATTTCGGCTACGACGAAATCAATCTGAACGTCGGCTGTCCGTCCGACAGGGTGAAGGACGGGCGGTTCGGTGCCTGCCTGATGGCTGAGCCGGATCTGATTGCCGAAGGTGTCCACGCTATGAAGCGCGCGGTGTCCGTTCCGGTCACCGTGAAGTGCAGAATAGGAATCGATGACCAAGATATTGAGGCCAGCCTCGATACCTTCGTGCGCAAGATCACGGCCGCTGGAGTCGACGCCCTCATCGTTCACGCACGCAAGGCGTGGCTTGAAGGACTGTCCCCGAAGGAAAACCGGGATATTCCGCCGCTCGATTACGATAGAGTCTATCGGTTGAAGGCATCGCAGCGCGACATGCCGGTCATCATCAACGGCGGAATCGGCGGACTTTCAGAAGCGAAACAACATCTGGCGCATGTCGACGGCGTCATGCTGGGCCGCGCCGCCTATCAGGAGCCATGGCGTCTGCTGAAGGTCGATCCCGAACTGTTCGGCGAGGCGGCGGCGCACACCACCATGAAGCGCGCGTTAGAGGCCATGATGCCTTACATCGAGGATCAACTGGCAGGCGGCGTGCGATTGCATTCCATCACCCGGCATTTTGTCGGCGCCTTTCATGGCGTGCCGGGCGCACGGGCATTTCGGCGCCATCTCGCCGAGAACGGCGTGAAGGATGGCGCCGGCCTCGACGTGCTGCGCGAGGCCATTGCGCTGGTGGACGAGCCTTGCACTTATTCCGCATCGATAACTGACGAGAAATCCGAGTACGCGTAGCGGGCGGGAGCGTCGTTATGGCTGACCGGATTCAATCCGACGCAAGGTTGGTTTGGGCGAAATCGATAAAATCGATCGAGGCGAAAGCTCTTCCAGGCCAAACCAGCCGATCAAAGCCCGAGATAGGCTCGCCGCACTTCGGGATCATCGATAAGCTGCTTGGCCGGGCCGCTATGAACGACGCGGCCGGTTTCCATCACGTAGCCCCGATCCGCCGTCGACAGCGCCAGGTTGACGTCCTGCTCGACCAGCAGAACCGTTACGCCTTCGTCGCGGATCGTAGTCAGGACGTCCATCAACTGTTCGACGATAACGGGCGCCAGTCCCAGGCTCATCTCGTCGATCATCAGCAGGACCGGCGCCGCCATCAGGCCTCGCGCCATGGCGCACATCTGCTGCTCGCCGCCCGACATGCTTCCCGCGAGCTGCCGCCGCCGTTCCGACAGGCGCGGAAACATCGTATACATCCGATCGAGGTCGCGGGCGACGGCAGCCCTGTCGGTTCGCCTGTAGGCGCCCATCAGCAGGTTGTCCTGTACGCTCATGCGATCGAAAAGCTGGCGACCTTCCGGAACCTGGACCAGTCCGGCGGCAAAGACCTGATCGGAGGTCATCGGCATCAGGTCATGGCCGTTCATGACGATGCCGCCGGTTGCGGACAGCACGCGCGACAGCGTGCGCAGCAAGGTGGTTTTGCCCGCACCGTTGCTGCCGACCAGCGCCACGATCTCTGCCGGATAGATCGTGAGGGCGACGTCGTGCAGGACCGGCATTCCGCCATAGCCCGCGCTGATTGCACGGACGTCAAGCAGAGGCTCCCTGACCGCCGGCTTCGCGTTCATATCCGCCTCTTGCCGAGATACGCCTCGACGACCGTCTGGTTTGCAAGCACGCTGTCGGGTTCGCCGTCGGCGATCTTCTCGCCATGGTGCAAGACCAGCAGCCGATCCGACAGGCTCTTGATCGCCTTGATGACGTGCTCGATGACGAGAACGCTGATTCCGGTATCACGGACCTTGCGGATCACCGCGATCACCTCGTCGATCTCGACCAGGTTCAGCCCGGCCATGACCTCGTCGCAAAGCAGAACCTTCGGCTGCATCGCAAGAGCCTTTGCCAGTTCCAGCCGCTTGCGTCCGGGGCCTCCCAACTCGTCCGCGCGTTGATCGACGAACTTGCCCAGCCCGACGAAATCAAGCTGGGCACGGGCCTGCTCGCGGGCTTTCGCGAGCCTCGCGTGGCCTCCGCCGTGACCGAAAAGGGCGCCGACGGCGACGTTGTCCAGGACAGACAGGCCGGGAAACGGCCGCATGATCTGGAACGTGCGCCCGATGCCGAGCCGGGCGCGCCGATAGGCGGGCATGCCGGTGAGAGATTGTCCTTCGAAAAGGACGTCGCCGGAGGTCGGCGCGAGCGTTCCGCTGATCAGGCTGATGAGCGTGGTCTTGCCGGCTCCGTTCGGGCCGATCACTCCGAGAATTTCTCCAGGCTGCAGCAGAAAGCTGACATCGTTGACCGCGATCAGGCCGGCGAAGCGGCGGGTGACATGCTTGATTTCGAGCGCCGGGGTCATAGCCGATGCGCCCGGATGTTTTCAGCGAAATAGCGCCAGCCCGTCTTGCGGAATCGCCGAAACACGTCCGCCAGACCGCGCGGCATCAGGACGACCGCTGCCACGACGACGATACCGAAGAAAAGTCCCGCGACGCTCGTGACTTCGCTCGACAGGAATTCGGAGATCGCGGAGAGCGAAAGCGCGCCGACCACCGGCCCCAGGACGGTGCCGGGTCCGCCGAACACCGCCATGATGATCATCTTGACGTTCAGGCTGATATCGAATGCGCTTTCCGGATCGATGAAGGTCACCCAGTAGGCATGGATGCCCCCCGCCAGCGCGCTGAAAACGCCGGACAGTGCGAACGCCAGCGTCTTGTATAATGTCGTATTGACGCCCATCACTTCCGCACCTTCTTCGTTCTCGCGGATCGCGATCAATCCGAAACCGAAGCGGCTGCGCGTCAGCCAGAAAACCGTCAGCGTCACCAGCACCAGCAGCCCAAGGGACAACTCGTAGAAGAGACGATCGTTGTTGAGCGGCGGCAAGACAAGCCCGATATTCTGGCCGGCCAGTTCCACGTTGGAGACGATCGCGGTCATGACCTGAGCAAGCGCCAGCGTCGCGATCGCGAAATAATGCCCTCTCAGCCGCAGCACCGGAATGCCGAGCAGAACGGCGAAAGCGACCGCAAGTACCACGCCGAACGCAAGGCCGACGGCGAAGGGCAGGTGCCACTGCACCATCGCGATGGCCACGCCGTAGCTGCCCAGCCCGTAGAACACTGAATTGCCGAAGGACGCATAGCCGGTATAGCCGCCGATGATGTTCCAGCCCTGCGCCAGAACGGCGAGGAGCAGGGCGTTGATTCCGAACTGGATCAGGACATCGGATCCGAACCACGGCACGGCCGCAAGCACGGCGAGCGCCGCCAGGATGAGTATGATGCGCAGCGCCGTCACGCTGCTTTTCCGAGCAGGCCGGTCGGCCGCACGATCAGGACCAGCACCAGCACGCCGAAGCTCGCCACGTCGGCGTAGGTCGGCCCGACATAAAGCGCAGCCAGCGATTCGAGAATTCCCAGGAACAGTCCGCCGACGATCACGCCGAGCGGATTGTCGAGCCCGCCGATGATCGAGATCGCGAATGACTTCGCGGTCAACGCCGCGCCGATATAGGGATTGATCTGCGAGACCGTTCCGTAGAGGCCACCGGCCGCTCCGGCAAGCGCGATACCGATACCGAAGGTGACGGCGTAAAGATGCCGCGGCTCGACGCCGTAAAGGCGGGCAGCCACCAGGTTCTGCGCGGTGGCGCGGATTGCGCGTCCGAGCCTCGTACGCAGCAGGAACAGCCACATGCCGACCGTCAGCGCGATGGCGACGCCGAAGGCCAGAAGCCGCGCCAGCGGCAGGACCACCGGCCCCAGCACGATGCTGTCGCCCGCATAGCTGGGATTGATGGTGCGAAAATCTGCCGAGAACGTGAGCTGGGCGAGATAGGTCAGCACGACCTCCAGCCCGAAGGTTATCAGCAGCGTGTTGAACATCGGGGCGCGGACGATCAGGTTCAGAATGCCCCTCTGGACGCCATACCCGACCGCGAACATCACCACTGCGGTGATCGGCAATCCCAGGAAGGGATCGATATGTGCGTAGGTGAAGAGATACAATGACACATAGGCGCCCAGCATGATGAATGCGCCGTGCGCCAGGTTGACGATATTCAGCACGCCCCAGACCAGCGCGAGGCCGAGCGCCATCATGGCGTACAGCCCGCCCAGAAGGGCGCCATTGATGAGGACTTGCCCGAGCAGATCCAACGTCGTCCGTGCCCCTGTTCAGCCTGCGATCGTTCGCGATTGGCCTCTAGTTGTCCGCCTCTAATCTCTAATATTGCATTTCCGTTTCGGCGGGTCTTCTTGCGAATATCAGAATCGCGAGATCATTTTGATACTTGCATCTCCGGTGCGCGGCCGAGCGGGCCGCGCTTGCCGTATCCGCTCCGCTAGCGCGCGTTCCAGGCCGGCATCGGATATTTCGGCGGCGCGATTTTGCCGTGCACGCCCTGGATCGCCACCAGTGCGTCGCCCTGGACCTGAATGACCGTCTGCGGCAGATCGATCTGGCCGTTCTTATCGAACTCGATCTGGCCGTAAAGGCTTTCGAACTTCACTTTCGCCAGCGCGTCGCGCACCTTGGCCGGCTCGATCGTGCCGGCGTCTTCAATGGCTTTCACCAATGCCTCGACGTCGGCCGCGCCGGACGCAGCATGATAGTCCGGATCATAGCTGAACTTCGCCTTGAAGGCGGAGGCGAATTGCGCAGCGTCGCCGAACCAGCGGTCCTTGAGGTCGGCGGAAGGCAGCCAGGCCGCCATGCCGAAGGCATAGTCGGCGTCTTTGCCGAGAGCCTTGCGGAAGTCCTCGCTCGGAACGCCGACCGTGAAGGAATACATTTTCGGGGCAACCGCGAGGCTCTTGGCCTGGCGCACGAAATTGAGAATTTCGGTTTCGTGGCCGGCTACCAGGACCGCATCGACGTTCTTGCTCTTGAGCTGCGAGAGGAGCGAGTTGAAGTCCGTCGCGTTGGTGCTGTAACGCTCGTCCATGGCGATGGTGAATCCCGCCGCTTTCAGCTTGGGCCGCGTGCCCTCCGCGACCGAGACGTCGAAGGCATCGTCGGCGTAGAGCAGGGCGACCGATTGCGGGACCGGGTCGAGCCCTTTCATCATCTCTATCGTCGAGCCGAAATAGTTGCTGGCCGGCGCCAGCGTTCCGAAAATATACTTGAACCCGCGCGCGAAAATCTGGTCGGAAGCGCCGCCGCCCTGGACCATCGGAATCTGGTACTTCTCCGATACGGCAGAATCGGCCAGCGCGAAATTGCTTGCGAACGGCCCGAGCAGGAAATTCACTTTATCTCTTGAAACCAGTTGGGTGTACTGGCGCACGCTCAAATTCACGTCCGATTGATTGTCATAAAGCTTGAGCGCGAGCTGGTATGTCTCGTTGCCGACCTTGACCCCGCCCGCCTCGTTGATCTTGTCGACGGCGAGCTGGTAGGCGTCGCGATAATACCGTCCGGTATTGGCGACGGGTCCCGTGAGCTGCACGGATGCCCCCAGGACAATGTCCTTTGCCACAGCCGAACCTGATGCCAACGCAACGGCAGCGGCGACCAGAGCGCCCGACAGACCAGAAAATTTCAGCATGTGATTAACCTCCTCATCTTCGGCGCCCGTTTTTTCGGGTCTTGTGTTTGGTTGCGATCGGTTGCCCGGCGGGAGTGGTTCTGGATGGAATGCCTCGGAAACCTGTACAACCAATGCGCTAGCATTTTGGTTCCAACTTCCGATGATGGCCGAATCCGCGTCACGGTCCGCGACGCCCCGGCGATGCGGTTTCGCGCACCTCGATACCCTCGGGGCGCCCCGCGCCGGCGTCAAGTAAGGCTTTCGTCGATACCGCCGTGAGGGGAGCACAAGGCCCCGCTCGACGAGGCGGAGCGGTCGTCAGGCCGGAAGGATGCCCACCCGCATGGCATAAGCGGTCACCTGGCGGCGGAAATCGGCGATCATCCGTTCGAACAGCGCGAACGCTTCAAGCTGGAATTCCGCGACGACCTTGTGCGGCGGAAGCCGGCGGTCCCCGATCCGGCGCTTGAGATGATCCAGGCGGTCCGATTGCTCCGACCAGAGGTGATCGATCAGCGCCATCATCACCCGGCGAAGGATGTCGACGAACATGGATTCGCCCATGCGGGCGATCTTGCCGTCGATCCAACGGTCGGCCATGGCGCGTATATGCTGCGCGAGAGCTTGCGCGGCCGCCTTTGGATCGGCAGATGGCGGATTGATCTCGACGGCCAGGGTCAGGACCGACCGGACAGCGTGATCCAGTCCGGCGATGTCCCATGGGGCGGCCGGCGTTGCGAAGCGGTCGATCAGATCGTCGATCGTCTCATGGCGGAGGCGCGTTGCCAATGTCAGCGTATCGTTGGCGTCGCGGATATTGCGGCGCAAATCGTAGAAGTCCTCGCGCTGGCGCTGGATGATCGTGTCGAATCGCAGCAGTCCGAGACGTCGATCGAAGCTGCGGATCTCATGACGCTTCTGCGCGGCGCGGATCAGGCGGCTTCCGACCGCGGGCGCGATGCGTGCGGTCTGTTCCGCCGGCTGCGTGGTGATTGCGGCGTTGGTCAGAAGCTCGTCTTCCAGCGAGGCATGGAATATGGAGCGTCCCGGATCGCCCTGTCGTCCGGCGCGGCCGCGCAACTGTTCGTCCATCCGTCCGTGATCGTGATGAGCGGTGCCGATTACCAGCAGCCCGCCGGCGGCGATCACCCGGGCGCGGGTGGCTTCGTCCGCGTGTTCGCCGCCAAGACGGATGTCGGTGCCGCGGCCGGCCATTGCGGTGGCGATGGTCACCGCGCCGGGCGCGCCAGCCGCGGCGATGATCTGGGCTTCGCGGGCGTGATGTTTGGCGTTGAGCACGGCGAAGGTGCGCGTTGTAGCGTCGTGATCCGTCTGCTCGTGGCGCTGCCGCCAGCCATTGGCTTCGAGCATCGCCGCCAGCGCTTCCGATCGTTCGATGGTTGGCGCGCCGATCAGCACAGGCTGGCCGCGCGCGGCCGCGTCTTCCAAATCCCGCAGGATCGCCCGCAATTTGCCGGCGGTGGAGGCGTGGAGCACGGATTCATCGGTGCGGATCATCGGGCGGTGTGTCGGGATGGAGATCACATCGAGGCCGTAGATCTCGTTGTATTCCTCGGCGTCGGCTATCGCCGTGCCGGTCATGCCGGCAAGCCGGGCGTAGCGCCGGAAATAGGTCTGGAACGTGATCGCGGCGAGCGTATGCGTTTCCTCGCCGATGGCGCAGCCTTCCTTGGCCTCCAGGGCCTGATGCAATCCTTCGTCGTAGCGTCGTCCCGGCATCGGTCGTCCGGTCAGCCCGTCGACGATGGTCACGTTGCCGTTCTCGATGACGTAGTCGCGATCGCGGACGAGCATGACGTGAGCCCGCAGCGACTGCACGACATGGTGGAGCAGTGAGATCGATGCGATGTCATGCAGCGTCGTTGAAGCCTTCAGCAGTCCTTGTTCGCGCAGCCGTCGCTCGACTTCGCTGTACCCCGTTTCGGTCAACGCCACCCGACGCCGAAAATCGATCTCGTAGTGCGAGGGCTGTAGCGAGGCGATGACGGCATCGATCGCCTGATAGAAATCCGAGTGATCGCCAAGCGGGCCGAACAGCGCCAGCGGCATGCCGGCATCGTCGATCAGCGTGGCGTCGGCCTCGTCGACCAATGCGAAGGCATGACCGCGCTGGACGGTTTCCGCGGCGGAAAATTTCATGTTGT
>NZ_MKRN01000024.1:17682-25045 GCF_001896955.1 Nitrobacter sp. 62-13
GTCAGGGCATGAAGTGCGCAGACCAGCGTGGCGGTCAGCGTTTTGCCTTCGCCGGTCTTCATTTCGGCGATAAAGCCGTCGTGAAGCACCAGAGCGCCGATGATCTGCGCCGGAACGGGGTATTGGTTCAGCACGCGGTGCGAGGCCTCGCGAGCCAGTGCGAAGACTTCTTCCTTGACCTCATCAAGGGGGGTGCCGGCCTGGACTTGCTGCCGCAAGTCGGCGACGCGATCGCGCAACGCGCCGGCAGAGAGCCGCCGGTGATCTGCTTCCAGGGAGAGAATCCGGCGGGCCGTCGTTTCGTATCGTGTCAGTTTCCGGCGAGTGCCGAAATTCAGCGCGCGCCGAGCCAGGCGCAGGATCATCGAAACTCAAAAAGAATCGGCATCGTGAAAGCGAATTGCGTGCCGCCGACATCCTTTGGAGGCTCGGGTAACGGCTGGGCGCGTTGCAGGAGATCGAGCGTTTCGCGATCGAGGGCGTCGGATCCGCTGCCTTTAACGATTCTGCTGGAGACGACGTGGCCCTGGCGGTCGACGACGAAGGATACCCGTGACGTGCCGGTCTCGCGACGTCTCTGGGCCTCGTGGGGGTATCGCTTGCTTCGCTGCAGGTGAAGGGCCAACTGGCGCTTCCAACTCACAAGCCTTGCCTTGCGCGAGGCCGCAGCCGTTGGAGCCGTCGTGGCTGACGCCGCAACCAGAGGGGGCGTTGCGTTCGGCGTCTTTTCCTTCTCTTCCTTCTTTTCTTCTTCCTGCTTTTTCTCCGGAGTCGTTTCCAGCGCCACGTCGGGTTCGGCGACCTGCGGAAGCGGCGGCTCCGGCTCCGGCACCTTCTCCGTCTTGACTTCCGCCTTCTCCTGAGGCGGAGGAGCCTCGTCGGTCTGCATTTGCTCTTCGCCCGGCGCGACGTCCCGCGCCTCGGCGTCACGGAAGGACTCGGTGGTAAAATCCACCTCGATCGCCGTGACGGTATCGAATGTATCGCCTTCCTCCGGAGTCATGAGCAAGGCGGCCGCGACCGCGCCATGGAGCGACAGCATGGCGACGAAGCAGGTGCCCCAGCGCAGCAGTTCGTTCCGCGTCATGTTGCGATAGCGGCGCGGCATGCTCATTGCGGGGCTCCGACGGATTGCGTTCCGCCCGCGGACTCAAGCCCGACCAACGCAATCTTGAGATAGCCGGCAGTCCGCAGGTCGTTCATCAGCGTCATCACGTCGCCGTAAGGGACGGTCTTGTCGGCGCGAACGAACAACCGCTTGGTTCGGTCCGACGACGTGATGGCGTCGAGAGAACCGGCAAGACCGGTGCGCGAGATAGGATCGTTGCCGATGGCCAGCGTCCGGTCGGCCTTCATGGTGACGAAGATCGGCTTGTCGGGGCGCGGCTGCTTGGTTGCCGTCGATGCCGGCAGATCGACGGCTATGTCGACGGTGGCCAGCGGCGCGGCAATCATGAAGATGATCAGCAGGACCAGAATGACATCGATGAACGGTGTCACGTTGATGTCGCTGACCTGCGCCATCTCGTCGTCGGAGGATGATTGCTGAAGCGAAACGCCCACGCGCGCTACTCCGCGGCTCGCTGATGAGGAATCATTTCCGCCCGGTTGAGATCCCTGCTCACCATGCGCATCAACTCCGCCGAGCCGTCTCCCAGCAAGCCGCGATAGCTGTTAATGGATCGCGAGAACATGTTGTAGACCATCACCGCCGGGATCGCCGCGACGAGTCCCATCGCTGTCGCCAGCAATGCTTCGGCAATGCCGGGGGCGACGACGGCGAGATTGGTGGTTTGCGATTTCGAAATGCCGATGAAGGCATTCATGATGCCCCAGACCGTGCCGAACAGGCCGACGAACGGCGCGGTCGATCCGATGGTGGCCAGAATGCTGGTGCCGCGGGTCATGCGCCGCGCCGCGGCCGCCTCGATGCGGCTGAACAGCGAAGCGATCCGCTCCTTGACGCCGTCATGGATCATGGCGTCCTGCGAGCGGCGAATCTCGTCGCGCGCCGCGTGGGTCAGGATCGCGATGTCGCTGCCCGAGTTCTCCAGCGTTTTGTTCGCCTCTTCGAGCGAGCGCGCACCTTCCACGCTGCGGAGGTCCCGCATGAGCTTGCTTCGCGCGGCGAGCAATTCGATCGTTTTGGCAAGCCACACCGACCAGGTCACGACCGACGCGAAAGCCAGGCCGATCATCACCGCCTTCACGATGTAATCGGCGGCCATGAACATGCCGATGGGCGTCAGTTCATGCGGCAGAATCGGCTCGGGGGCTTCGGCTACTTCCGTTGCAGGCAGAGCCTGATGCTCCGCCGGCGCCGCGGGCGGCGCAGCCTGCTGCTCCGCGGGCGGCGCCTGAGGAGCGGGCTGCTGCGTTACAGGTTGCGCTATCTGGGGCGGGGGAGAAACTGATTGCGTGGCTGCCGGAGCTGGTCCGGACGAAGCCGGCTCGTGCGAGCCGGGCTGCGCCAGGGATTGCGCGTCAACGACATGCGGCGCGAACGAGAACGTCAAAAGACACGCAAGCGCGAGCGCAGAGGCCTTCCCGGCTCGCGTTCGCTCGTTGCGCGCCGTGCTGGTCGAGCGATTCAGAGACAGCTTCATGTGGGTAAACTCTATGATCATGCGCCGTTCTGTACTTTCGCGCGGGAACGTAGACGGATGCGGAAGCATCCACGCTTGGTCTAGCGTCTGAACTTTTTGAATCAAACAGGGAAACGGTGCGGCAATTTTAGAATCTCTTTAAGGCGCGTGACTCAACGAAGCGCGAATGCACGCGATAATGCTGCGGCATTGATGATCCTGCGACATACCGTCCCAAACGAAGGCGATGAAGACTAGAACCTCTATAGACTGCCGCGAATTGCAGCGCATGAATGTTGCTCACGAAAATTTTTAAGTTAATGACGAGCGACATGTCGCGGATGCGGATTTGCTCCCGTGATGTCTGAAATCGATGTCTGCAATTTTTAAGGATGGGTGGGGCGAATGGGTATTTCATCGGTAGGTCACACGGATGGTACGAACGGCGACGTGACGGGACAGTCATCAGTCGTGGGTTGGAGCAAGGCGATGATCGGCATCGCCGCGGTGATGCTGATTCCCGACTCCGCAGATGCTCAACCGGCGCCCAGCGCCGACGATCTCCCGCAGGTTCGCGTCACCGCGCCGAAGCGGCAGGCCAAGAAAAGAACCGCGCATCGTGCGCCGGTGCGGGCCGCGCCGGCGCCGGTTGTTGCGCCTTCCCCGAGCAACGTTCAGGTCAACCCCATCGTCGGCGACGGCCATGGCGTCACCGGCTATCAGGCTCCGGCGCAGGCCGGGATCTCCCGCCTTCCGGTGCCTCTCGCCGATACGCCGCAGACCGTCAACGTGGTGACGCAGCAGGTCCTTCAGGAGCAGCGTCTCCTCAGCATGGAGGATGCGCTGCGAACGGTGCCGGGCATCACCTTCAGCGCGGGCGAAGGCGGGCAGCAAGGCGACAGCCCGATCGTCCGCGGCTTCGCGGCGCGTGGCGACATGTTCCGCGACGGCATCCGCGATCCGGGTTGGTATACGCGCGACCTGTTCAGTGCCGACCGTGTCGAGGTGCACAAGGGGCCGTCCGGCTTCGCTTTCGGCCGCGGTTCGACCGGCGGCGCCATCAACACCGTCTCCAAGCTGCCGCAGACTCGGGACTTCGTTGACGGAACGATCAGCGGCGTCACCAGCGGCGGCTACCGTGCCGAGGTCGACGCCAATGGCACACAGGGGAATTTGTCCGGCCGCATCGCCGCGATGTATCAGGACATTCCCACCGAGAGTCGTGATCACGTTTTCACCAAGCGTTGGGGCGTCGCGCCGTCGTTCAAGGCGGAGTTCTCGCCGGATACCCGCGCCATCCTCAGCTACGTCTATCAGGGCGAGGACAGTGTGCCGGATTACGGCCGCCGCTATCTGCCGGCGCCGGCCTACAGTTCGTCGACCGGCGCGTTGACCAACCCCGGCTATTTCGGGAACGGCGCACCGACGCCGCCGATGCCGATTCCGCGCAGCAACTGGTTCGGCGTGGCGAGCGGTCCGCTGGCGGATCGGGTGCTGACCGACACCCATATCGGAACGATGAGCTTCGAGCACGACTTCGACAAGGATCTGAAGATTTCGAACGCGACGCGCTATATTGCCGTCAACCGCATGGCGCGGCCGACTGCTCCGCGCGGCGAGGCGCAAGCCGACAACGTTACGCCGATCACGCCGGGCTATCCGGTTGAACTGATGACGATCGGACGGCAGCATTTTGAAACCTTGACCGACAACACGCTGCTCATCAACCAGACCGACCTGACCGGCAAGTTCTGGACCGGCGGCTGGCAGCATACGTTCGCGATGGGCGTCGAGGCTGCGCGCGAAACCCGCGATCAGTCCCGCGCCAATTACTGCGTACCGGGCAACCTGGCGTGCCGGACCAGCGTCTGGGATCCGGTGGATACGTCCTATGGAGGGCCGAATACCGGGTTCGGCTTGCCGAATTCGACGGTGTCGACCAACTACGCGGTTTACGGCTTCGATCAGGTTAAGCTCAACGAATACTTCGAGTTGCTCGGGTCGATCCGCTACGACAACTTTCGTTCGAACTACACCAATCTCGCTGCGGTGCCCGCGAGCCAGCATCTCAGCCGGACCGATGATATGGTTAGCTGGCGGGTCGGTGGTGTCTTTCACCCGACGCATCATTCGAGCGTTTACGCGGCCTATGGCGTCTCGTACAATCCAGCCGCCGAGTTCCAGACGCTCAGCGACGCCAGCAATAACGCCGCGAACGTCTTGCTGCCGCCAGAGAAAAATACGACGCTCGAGGTCGGCGCCAAGGCCGACGTTCTTAACGGCAAGCTGACCCTGAGCGGTGCGGTGTTCCGCATCGAGAAGACCAACCTCCGCATCCCGGTCGATCCGGTCTTGAATACGGCGCTGGTGCTTGGTGGTCTGGCGCGCGTGGACGGTATCGAGTTGGGCGTCGCAGGCAAGCTCACCGACCAGTGGAGCGTGTTCGCGGGCTACAGCTATCTCGACTCCAAGATCGTCAACACGACCGATCTCTCCCAGCTGGGGAACCAACTTCCGAATACTCCACCGCACAATTTCACGCTGTGGACCGCTTATGATCTCACGCCGCAGTGGACTGTTGGCGGCGGTTTGACTTATGCCGCACGCACTTTCGTCAATCCACAGAACACGTCCTACGTGCCTGACTACTGGAAGCTCGATCTCATGACGAGTTACAAGGTCACAAAGGATTCGCTGCTGCAGCTCAACGTCTACAACGTAACGGATGAACTGTACTATTCTCAGTTCTATCAGGGCCACGCCGTTCCGGCTGCCGGCCGCACCGCGATGCTGACCTATCGCTATCACTTCGAGCCGCCGCCGCCGGTTGCCGATTATCCGGTGAAGGCCGCGCGTTACGTAAGCAAGTAGCCGGCGTTACGGTGGATAGCAAAAACTGACGATATCGGAGCCGGCGTCGCGAGGCGCCGGCTTCTCTCTGAAGGAATATCCCGGTGCTGATACGAATCCCGAATGTCCTCTCTCCCGAGCAGGTGAAGCGTTGCCGCGAGGTGCTGGAACGGGCCGCCTGGGCGGATGGGCGTATCACCGCCGGGCATCAATCGGCCCAGGTGAAGCGCAACCTGCAACTGCCCGAGGGAACGCCGGAGGCTCGCGAACTCGGCGACATGGTGCTGTCGGCGCTCAACCGGAATCCGCTGTTCATGTCGGCGGTCTTGCCGAAGACGATCTTTCCGCCGCTGTTCAATCGCTACGACGCGGATGGGGAGATGAATTTCGGCTCGCACGTCGACAACGCGATTCGCACCATTCCAGGAACCGGAAGGCGCGTGCGGACCGACGTGTCCTCGACCTTGTTCCTGTCGTCGCCGGAAGAGTACGATGGCGGCGAACTGGTGATCGAGGATACCTATGGTTCGCATTCGGTGAAGCTGCCGGCCGGCGACATGATCGTGTATCCCGGCACCAGCGTTCACCTTGTCACCAAGGTGACCCGCGGTTCGCGCCTCGCGTCATTTTTCTGGACCGAGAGCATGATCGCCGAGGTTACGAAGCGCGCGATGATGTTCGATCTGGATATGTCGATCATCCGCCTCAACGCCGACCATCCCGAGCACCCGTCCCTGGTGTCGCTGACCTCGCTGTACCACAATCTGCTGCGGCAATGGGCGTTGACCTGACTTTCAAGCCAGCATGGCGTCGAGGGCGGGCGTGGTGCGCTCGGTGATTGCATCTCCGCTGCGGAAGCGGATCATCGCCGCGAGTTTGTGCTTGACGGCGAAATCGGTTCCGGCGTCCGGCCCCAGCACCATCAGCGCCGTCGCGTAGGCATCCGCTTCCATGCAGGAGCGATGCAGGACGGTCGCGGTGACCATGCCGTTGGCGATCGGTCGTCCGGTTCGCGGATCGAGTGTGTGGGAAAAATGCTGCGCGCCGTGAGCGAAGCCGCGCTCGCAGCCTGAGGTCGCGATCGCGAGATCGTGCAAGGCAACGAGCATCGGTTCAGCCGCGACGACCGCCGCAGCCTCGGCGGGCCGGTCGATCTCGACCCACCACGGACTGCCGTCGGGCTTGACCCCGTGCCCCCGCAATTCGCCGCCGATTTCCACCAGGGCATTGTGAATGCCAAGCTCGCGCAGGGTTTCCGCGACCAGATCGACGGCAAAACCCTTGGCGATGCCGCAGAGATCGACCGGTCCGCGATCGTCGCGACGCAGACGGCGGGTGCTGGCGTCGAACTCGAGTTGCCGCCATCCGCAAGCCTGATGGAGTCGGGCGATCTCCTCCGGCGGCGGCGGCGCTGTGCGAGGTCCGCTCGGGCCGAAACCCCAGAGATCGATCAGCGCTCCCATGGTCGGATCATAGGCGCCGCCCGATTCCTGTGCGATGCGCAGCGCGCCGGCCATCACCTGGCCGAGCTCGCGCGGCAGGTCCTGCCATTGATTCAGCGGCAGCCGGTTGAACCGGCTGGTGTCGGATTGATCCTCCCACGGGCTCATCTGCGCGATCACGCGATCGAGCGCGAGGGGAATTGTCCGGCGTAGCGTTTGCGCGCTCGCGGACGAACCGACGAATCGGCACGACCATGTGGTGCCCATGGTCGCGCCGCTGAGGTCCTGAATGCGTCCGCCCGCCGGAATGGCCGGCGGACTCGCCGGCATTGTCGGAATCGCCACGCGCCGGGCGACTGACGCTCTCATCGGTTTCGTTACTGCGGCAGCACTTCGACCGTGACGGCGTAGCTGCTGCGGCGCTGGGCGTTCTTGATCTTGCTCTTGTCGTCGCGCACCGACGCGCTCATCCAGTAGAAGCCGGGC
>NZ_MKRN01000025.1 GCF_001896955.1 Nitrobacter sp. 62-13
ATCTTCCTCGAAACCGACCTGTTCTTCCAGGGCATCCGCCCGGCGGTGAACGTCGGCCTGTCGGTGTCGCGCGTCGGCTCGTCGGCGCAGACCAAGGCGATGAAGAAGGTCGCCGGCAAGATCAAGGGCGAACTCGCGCAATACCGCGAAATGGCGGCGTTCGCGCAGTTCGGCTCCGACCTCGATGCGTCGACCCAGCGCCTGCTCAACCGCGGCTCCCGTCTCACCGAACTTCTGAAGCAGCCGCAGTTCTCGCCGCTGAAGATGGAAGAGCAGGTGGTGGTGATCTGGGCCGGCACCAACGGCTATCTGGACAAGCTGCCGCTCAACAAGGTGCGCGCCTTCGAGGACGGGCTTTTGTCGCTGTTGCGCGGACAGCATGCCGATATTCTCAATACCATCCGCGACACGCGCGATCTCAGCGACGAGACCGCGGGCAAGGTCAAGAACGTCGTCGAAAGCTTCGCCAAGACGTTCGCTTAATTCCTGCCTCTCCCGCTGGCGGGAGAGGTTGACCGGCGCAGCCGGCCGGGTGGGAGCACTTTCGTTCGTGCATGAGATGCCCCTCCCCGATCCTCCCCCGCGCAGACGGGAGAGGGCGATGCAACAGACGTGAGTGGATCAGGCTGGAATGGCTTCTCTGAAAGACATGCGGGTCCGCATCGCCTCGACCAAGGCGACGCAGAAGATCACCAAGGCCATGCAGATGGTGGCGGCCTCCAAGCTCCGCCGCGCACAGACCGCCGCGGAAGCGGCGCGGCCCTACGCCCAGAAGATGGATGCGGTGATTTCCAACATCGCCAGCGCCGCGGCCGGCTCGCCCAACGCGTCGCCGCTTCTGGTCGGCACCGGCAAGGATCAGGTTCACCTGCTGCTGGTCTGCACCGGCGAGCGCGGCCTGTCCGGGGCGTTCAACTCGGCCATCGTCCGCCTCGCCCGCGACAAGGCGCTTGCCCTCATAAACCAGGGCAAGGAGGTCAAGTTCTTCTGCGTCGGACGCAAGGGCTTCGAGCAGCTTCGCCGTACCTTCGAGAAGCAGATCGTCGAGACGGTCGAACTGCGTTCGGTGCGCCAGCTCGGCTTCGTCAATGCCGAGGAGATCGCGAAAAAGGTGCTGGCCCGTTTCGAGGCCGGCGAGTTCGATGTCTGCACCCTGTTCTATTCGCGCTTCCAGTCCGTCATCGCGCAGGTTCCGACCGCCCAGCAGATCATCCCGCTGGCGATCGAGGCCTCGGCCGCGAACGGCGATCCAGCGCCGTCCTACGAATACGAGCCGGAAGAGGACGAAATTCTTACCCGGCTGCTTCCGCGCAACCTCGCGGTGCAGATCTTCCGGGCGCTGCTGGAAAACAACGCCTCGTTCTACGGCGCGCAGATGACGGCGATGGATAACGCCACCCGCAACGCCGGAGAAATGATCCGCAAGCAGACCCTGATCTACAACCGCACCCGACAGGCGATGATCACCAAGGAACTGATCGAGATCATCTCCGGCGCCGAGGCGGTTTAGCCAACGGAGACGCAGCATGGCTTATGTCACCAAGGCGACGACAAGCGGCGGCCGCAACGGCCGCGCCGTTCTCGACGGCGGCGGACTGGCATTGGCGATGGCGCTCCCGAAGGAGCTCGGCGGCGCCGGCGACGGCCACAATCCCGAACAGCTTTTCGCGCTCGGCTGGTCCTCCTGCTTCGGACAGGCGATTCTTGTGCTGGCGAAAAAGCATGGTCTCGACGGACAGGCCGCCAAGGTGACCTGCGAAGTCACGCTCAACGTCGATGACGGCGCGTTCTCGCTGGCTGCCGAATTGAAGGTGGCTCTGCCGGGCGCAGACAAGGCCAAGCTGCAGGCGCTGATCGAAGACGCCCACGCCATCTGTCCTTATTCCAAGGCGACCAGGGGTCATGTGCCCGTCAAATTGACCGCCGTCTGAAGCGACTGGTCCCCAAAAGTGAAAGCCGGTTTTCGGAACAGGCCACGCGCCAACTAGAACGAGTTCGAAGGAGATATTTCTAATGGCATCCCCCGCCAACCAGACCGGACGCATCACGCAGGTCATCGGCGCCGTCGTCGACGTGCAGTTCGAAGGGCACCTGCCGGCGATTCTCAACGCCATTGAGACCAAGAACGGCGACAACCGCCTGGTTCTCGAAGTCGCCCAGCATCTCGGCGAATCCACCGTGCGCACGATCGCCATGGACACCACCGAAGGCCTGGTGCGCGGCCAGGACGTCACCGACACCGGCGCGCCGATCCGGGTGCCGGTCGGCGCAGGCACGCTGGGCCGCATCATGAACGTGATCGGCGAGCCGGTGGACGAAGGTGGTCCGATCAAGGCCGACGATCTGCGCCCGATCCACGCGGAAGCGCCCTCCTACACCGACCAGTCGACCGAGGCTGAAATTCTGGTCACCGGCATCAAGGTGGTCGACCTGCTCGCGCCTTACGCCAAGGGCGGCAAGATCGGCCTGTTCGGCGGCGCCGGCGTCGGCAAGACCGTGCTGATTCAGGAACTGATCAACAACGTCGCCAAGGCGCACGGCGGCTATTCGGTGTTCGCCGGCGTCGGCGAGCGCACCCGCGAGGGCAACGACCTCTATCACGAGTTCATCGAGTCGGGCGTCAACAAGAAGGGCGGCGGCGAAGGCTCCAAATGCGCTCTCGTCTACGGCCAGATGAACGAACCGCCGGGCGCGCGCGCCCGCGTCGCGCTGTCGGGCCTCACGGTCGCCGAGCAGTTCCGCGACCAGGGCCAGGACGTGCTGTTCTTCGTCGACAACATCTTCCGCTTCACCCAGGCCGGCTCGGAAGTGTC
>NZ_MKRN01000026.1 GCF_001896955.1 Nitrobacter sp. 62-13
GAAGCCGCCGTCCTTGGCCTTCACCGTCATGCGCTTGAACTGCTCGACGCTCTGCAGGTCGGTATTGGTCGAGACGTTGGAGATCGTGTAGAAGCCCTTGGTCTGGCCGGCTGCCGCCTGGAAGTTATTGGCCGCGATCGCTAAGGCGACCTCCGTGGTGGTCACGTTGCGCCCGGCCATCTTCAGCGGATCGAGCCAGACCCGCATCGCGAAGGTCTGGCCGCCCAGGATGTCGGCTGAGGCGACGCCGTCCACCGTCGAAAGGATTGGCTGCACCACGCGCGTCAGGTAATCGGAAATCGCCGAGCCCGACAGTTCGTCGCTCGAAAAGCCGATATACATCACCGCCGTCGTCTCGCCGGTGGACTTCACGATCACCGGATCGTTGGCTTCCTTCGGTATCAGGTACTTCACCGAATTGACCTTCGACAGCACCTCGGTGAGCGCCGCGTTCGGATCGAAGTTCAATTTGACGTAGACCTTGATCTGGCTCTGGCTTTGGGTCGAGGCGGAGGTGATGTAGTCGACGCCCTCGGCCGACGCGACCGCCTGTTCGATCGGCGTGGTTATAAAGCCCTGCATCAATTCCGGCGACGCACCGGGATAGGCCGTGGTGACCGTAATCACGGTGTTGGACAATTTCGGATACTGCCGGATCGGCAAATTATAGGCGGCCGCCATACCGATCAGCAGTATCAGCAGGCTGACGACGACCGACAAGATCGGCCGCTTGATGAAGATATCGGTGAATGCCATTGCAGGCGCTCCCTTGGCGCGCGCCCCTCCTGATCGGAGCAAGGCCGCGAGACGTTCGATCGGTCGGACCCGCCTGCGGCGATCCCGACAGGAATCAGTTCAGCGGCGGCTTCTCCGGGATCGGCGGCAGCGGATCCTTCGAGATTTCAACGGCAGCACCCGACTGCAGCTTGAGCTGACCGACCGCGGCGACCCTGTCGCCCGGCTTCAGCCCCTTCTCGATCACCGCGCGCCCGTTGATACGATCTCCGGTGCGCACGAAGGTCTGCTCGGCGGTCAAGCTGGTCTTGCCGTCGTCGCCCTTGTGCTCCTTGATGAGATAAACGGAGTCGCCATACAGCGTGTACTCGACCGCGGTTTCCGGCACCGTGATGACCGCCGGCTTGTCAGGCAGCACCACAGTCACTTCCGCGAACATGCCCGGCTTCAGGATATCGCCCGGGTTGTTGATGGTCGCCTGGACGCGAATGTTGCGGGTATCGGTCGCGATCTGCGGCTCGATAGTGGTGATCTTGCCGTCGAACTTCTTGCCGGGATAGGCATCGACCGATACCCGGACAGCCTGGCCCACGGAGAGGCGGCCGCTGTCCTTTTCAGTGACGGTGAAGTTTGCAAACAGCGTCGACAGATCCGTCAGCGAGACGATCTGCGTGCCGGCGGTGAGGAATTGTCCCACCTCTACCTGACGCACTCCGAGCACGCCGTCGAACGGCGCGCGCACCAACTTCTGCGAAATGATCGCCTCGGTCTTGGCGATGCCGGCATTGGCCTGATCGAATGCGGCCTGCGCCTGATCCACGGTCACCTGCGGACCGACCTGTCGCGCCGCGAGCTGCTTCGCCCGTTCAAGCGCCAGTCTCGCTACGGTCGCCTGCGCCTTGTAATTGGCGAGATCACCCTGATCCGGTTTGTCGAACAGTTGCACCAGCGGCGTGCCCTGGGTGACGCGGCTGCCGGCGGTGAACAGAATGTCGGTGATGCGGCCGCTGACGTCGGACGTGACGTTGACCTGATGCACTGCCGCCAGACTGCCGACGGCCCGCTGCAGGTTCGGCAGGACTTCGGACTTCGCCTCGGCCGCGCTGATCGTGACCGGTGGCGGCTTGTTGTTGGCGAAGAACTCCTTGATCTTCTGCGCACGGAAGGCGTTGAACCCGACCAGCGCGCCGACAAGGACCGCAAGCAGCAAGCCGACAATGATGAACCAGCGCTTGATGCGTATGGGACGCGCGCGAGACGTCTCGCGCAGGTCCTGCGGCGAAACATCCTTCTTGTCGGCAGCGCTGCCTTGCCTTGTTACCGTCATGTCATGCACTTTCTGCGGCCGACGTGTGGGCGGCGTTGAATAAAGGTTCCTGGTCCAGATGCAAGGCAATTGCCGCTGCGTTCAGACCGACCCCGCGAAGAATGAATTCACAGATTTGCCGTTCCAGATCGGACGCGGCTCCGTAGGTCAGGGCCGGAACGGAAGGAAGCTGAGTTAGAACCATCATGAGAACAGTGTGATGGGCAAACCAGAACAGGTTGAGCGGATCGCGCCCGACCGGCACCGCATCCCCGGCTGCGATCGCACGCTCGAGCGAAGCCGCGAAAGCCTGTCCGATCAGATTCCGGATTTTTTCGTACAGCAGTCGGGCAAATTCGCCGTCATCGAGCTGACTTGAGATCAGGAGGCGCAGACGTTGTGCTTCCTCCTGATCCGGAGAAGCCGAAGCATTCAGGAAGTGATTGACCATGCCGCGGATCAGGACGACCAGCGTCTCCGTCGATGGCTCGCGGTCGAGCAAGCGATGCAGTGCGGGATCCGCCTGGCAGGCCTCAGCCAGGATTTCGGCATAGAGCGCCGCCTTGCTCGGGAAATGCTTGAACAACAATGCCTCGGAGATCGAGGCGGCGGCGGCAACGCTTTTGGTGGTCGTACCCGCAAACCCATAGCGCGCAAAGCAATGCTTCGCGGCACTCAGGATAAGCTCCCGGCGAAGATCGCCGGTCATTCGCAAGTTGCTCATGGTGACGTGAGTAAACACTCACTCCCCTCGAAGTCAAGGAAAAATGTTGCAACGCACCAATCATAATCCCGGGTTGGGAGCGGAGAATATCCGCAATTCGGCGGATACGTAGTCTCGCGTACCTGCCCTGAGCATGGCCGACGATCACGGAAAAAGCCCCCGCATGGCCTTTCCGGCCCGGACCTTCTCGACTCCGATCGCCATTGCCGCGGTGCGATGAGGAATCCGGTCCTTTTTGGCGCGACCAATCATCTGGGCGAAAGCGCGATCCAGTATCTGGTATTCGCGGCGCGTCACTTCGTCTTCTTCCCAGAACAGTTGCTGCAGATCCTGCACCCATTCGAAGTAGCTGACGACCACGCCACCGGAATTGCAGAGAATATCGGGGATCACGAAAATCTCGTGCTGACGCTTCTCCAGTATCAGATCGGCCTCAGGCGTGGTCGGCCCATTAGCGCCCTCGGCCAGCACGCGGCATTTCAGATTCTCGGCGATATGCGCGTCGATCACGCGCTCTATGGCCGCGGGAATGAGCACGTCGCACGGCAGCGTCAGGATTGCCGCCGGATCGTAGCGAAGCTGGTTGGAAAAGCCGGCGATGCTCCCGTGAGCGGCGGCGTGGCGCAGCAGCGCGGGAATATCCAGCCCGTTCCTGTCATAAAGCGCATCGGTGAGATCACTGACCGCGATGATCTTGATGCCGGAATTGTAAAGCTCGAGCGCGGCGTGGGAGCCGACATTGCCGAAACCCTGAACGACCGCCGTTGCGCCGCCAACGATGTCCAGCTCATTCATGACGCGGCGGACGAGATGGGCGACACCGCGGCCGGTGGCCTCCCGGCGGCCCAGCGTGCCGCCCGAACTCACGGGCTTGCCGGTGACGATCTCGGTGACGGTGTTGCCCTGATACATGGAATAGGTATCCATGAACCAGGCCATCACCTGCTCATTGGTGCCCATGTCCGGCGCCATCACGTCGGTTCGCGGACCGACGAACGGGATCATCTCCTGCATGTAGCGGCGCGACAGCCCTTCCAGTTCGCGCATCGACATCGATCCGGGATCGACCCTGACCCCGCCCTTGGCTCCGCCATACGGCAACCCGACCAGCGCGCATTTCCAACTCATCCAGATGGCCAGCGCAGCCACCTCGCCGATGTCCACGCTCGGCGCGAAGCGGGTCCCGCCCTTGGTCGGACCCAGCGTGAGGTGATGCTGGACGCGGTAACCCTCGAAAACCGTGATCGATCCGTCATCGCGATGGACAGGGCAGGAAACCGTGATCGAGCGCTTCGGCATCAGGATGCGCTCGCGCTCGTCCGTCGGGATCGACAGGTGATCGGCGATCACGTCGAACTGCTGAACCGCCATGTCGAAGACCGGGCCGGCATAAACCGTCATCGCTTTCTCCTTCCATGATCCGGGCTCACCAATCGCAGGCGCGCGCGGTCATATTCCGAACGGATGAGTTCGCCGGATCGAACACCGGTGGTGTCTCCACGATATAGTCATGCGAGCGACGCGATGCATCCGACGCTCAAGCGTCACCTGCGCAAAGGCGCATCCGATCCGGCCGCGATCACGTTGCCGCCGCAGGTTCAGGCAAGCGCCTGCTTGAGATCGAAGGTGGAGTCGGCAGCCTGCTCAGGTGGGATCGAACCTTTCACCGCGAGAATGCGGCGACCGAAAACATGATCCGACGCACGATTGACGGATTCGATTCCGATCAGGCGACCCGCCTTGTAACAGAACGCGGAGAACGATCCCTGCCCGGCGTCGCCGCGGACAACGACCTGGTCGTAGCCGGTGGTGAGGCCCGCGATCTGCAGCTTGTCCGGGCCCTGATCGCTCCAGAACCACGGCAGACCGTCATAGGTCTTTGCATCGCCGGTCAATCGCGCCGCCACGCAACGCGCCTGATCGGTCGCGTTCTGAACGGATTCGAGCCGGAGCGGCGCGCCGAAACGCACGCTCGTGAACAACGCGCAGTCGCCGATCGCTGAGATGTCCGGATCGGCAGTGAGAAGATGCTCATCGACGATGATGCCGGAGGCGACCGGCAGGCCAGCCTCAGCAGCCAGTTCGACATTGGGCAAGACGCCGACGCCGATCACCACGAGATCGGCCGTGATCGGCCTGCCGTCGCTCAAGGTCACGCCGGTTACGCGGCCCTCGTCGCTGGTGATGCTCGTGGCCTGCACGCCGAAATGAAGCCGGATTCCGGCCTCGCTGTGGCGGCGCTGAAAAAACTCCGAAATCTCCGGCGTGACCGCGCGCGCCATGACGCGCGGCGCCAGTTCCACCACGTCGACCTCGAGACCCTTCGCCCGCGCGGTCGCCGCGAATTCGAGGCCGATGAAGCCGGCGCCGACGACGACTACCCTCCCGCCGGCTCCGAAGCGTTGCCGCAGCGCCTCGCTTTCATCGAGCGTGCGCAGATAGAGTACATCTTCAAGGCCAGCATTGGGGATATCCAGCAGCCGGTTGCGTGCGCCCGTCGCCAGCACGAGATGCTTGTAAGCGCGGGATACGCCGGACGCGCAGACAAGCTGGCGCGCGCCGCGGTCGATCGCGACGGCGCGGTCGGCGATCAGGTCGATGCGCTGGTCGTGATAGAATTTCTCCGGCCTGAACATCACCGAGTCCGGGCTGCCGCCGCCCTTCAGATAGGCCTTCGACAACGGCGGCCGCTGATAGGGAAGATGCGACTCGTCATTGATCAGACCGACGGGTCCCTCATACCCCGCCTGACGCAGCGACACCGCAAGTTGAAAGCCTGCGTGGCCCGCGCCCACGATCAGAACCGGTTGGTCTGCCATTCGTCAAACCTGCCGGCTCAAGATTGTCTGATCGCCTGTCATATTACCTCCGGAAACATCATCTTTCTGGCGCGGGAGCATCCTGCGAGCGGCGTTTTCTTGCACGGCCCGACGGCGATTGCCACCCCTTCGCATCTGCGATTTAAGTACCGCAGCGGCCGCCACCGGCGCCGCGCGCGCTACGTGCGCCCGATCCGACATCACCGGAGTGACGCCAGATGTCAGCCTTCGCTCCCACCTCGCCCGAAGCCGCCGGCATGTCCAGGGCTGCGCTCGATCGGATCGATGACCATCTGAAGCGACGATACATCGACGCGAACCGGTTTCCGGGCACGCAGCTTGTCGTGTATCGGCGCGGACAGGTCGTGCACAGCTCCGTGCAGGGATTTGCCGATCTCGAACGCAAGGCGCCGATGAGGGACGACACCATCTTCCGCATCTATTCCATGACCAAGCCGATCACGTCCGTCGCTTTCATGATGCTGGTGGAGCAAGGTCTCGTTGCGCTCGACGAGCCGGTTCACAAGTACATTCCCGAGTGGAAGAACCTCGGCGTGTTCCAGGCGGGCACGGCGCCCGCTTTCGTCACCCGGCCGCCGGCACGGCCCATGCAGATCGTCGACCTTCTTCGTCATACGTCCGGGCTGACCTACGGCTTCCAGCAGCGAAGCAACGTCGACGCCGCCTATCGCGACAGCCAGATCGGCACGATCGAACTCGCGGGCACGCTTGATTCGATGATCGCGGCGCTTGCCAAAATCCCGCTGGAGTTCTCGCCCGGCGAAGCCTGGAATTACTCGGTCTCCACCGACGTGATCGGGTATCTCGTCGGCAAAATCAGCGGCATCCCGTTCGAGCGATTTCTGAAGGAGCGCATTTTCGATCCGCTGGGCATGGCCGACACCGACTTCTACGTTCCCGCCGAAAAGGCGCATCGGCTGGCGGCCTGCTACAACGCGACCGTCAGCGGCATGATGGCGGTTCATTCACCTGGTGCGAAAAGCGGCCTGGCGTTGCAGGACGATCCGGCGACAAGTCCCTATCGGTCGCCGCCCAGCCTCATCTCCGGAGGCGGCGGTCTGTGCTCGACGGCCGCCGACTACCTCACCTTCTGCCGCGCGCTGCTCAACGGCGGCACGCTCGACGGCGTCAGGCTGATCGGACCGAAAACGCTGGCGCTGATGACGGCCAATCACCTGCCCGGCAACCGGGACCTGCCGGAGATGTCGCGATCGATGTTTGCGGAAGCGACCTATAGCGGTGTCGGCTTCGGCCTCGGGTTCTCCGTCACCATGAATCCCGCAAAGACACTCGTCCCCGGCAGCCCCGGCGAATACGCCTGGGGCGGCGCGGCGACGACGTCGTTCTGGATCGATCCGGCGGAAGAACTGATCACGATCTTCATGACACAGGTGATACCTTCGAGCGCCTATCCCGTCCGGCGCGAACTTCGCACCATGGTCTATGCTGCCATCACCGACAGTCATCTTTGACTTTGCACCGCTTCGCCGGCACCTCAGGCCCGATGCTCATTCCGCGACGATTTCGCCAACCGAGGCCAGTGTGCGCCTCGCCGCGACCAGGTGCGGACGGTCATACATTCTGCCGTCGATGCCCACCGTGCCGGCGTCCGGCTGACCGGCGAAGGCTGCAACCACCCGCCGCGCATGAGCGAGGTCGGCTTCGGACGGCGTGAAGCAGGCGTTGATGGTCGCGACCTGATCTGGATGTATCGCGAGACGTCCGACAAACCCGTCACGGCGCGCGATCCGGCAGCTCTCGACGAGACCGTCCTGATCCCTGTAATCGGCATAGAGCGTTTCAAGCGCGACCACGCCCGCCGCGCCGGCGGCGAAAAGGCATTGGGCGCGCGCAAGCTGATAGGGGAAGGTCCACTCGCCGTTCGGCTCTTTATTGGTCAATGCGCCGAGCGCGGCGCTGAGGTCTTCCGCGCCCCATGTCATGGCCACCAGTCTCGAGCCCGGCGTTGCGCGCGATGCGGCATAACCGGCGAGGCCCAGCATCGCCGCCGGCGTCTCGGTTGCGACAACCAGCAGTTTTACATGCCCGGAGGCGACGCCGGCAGCGACCTCAAGGTCATCGATATAGCGCGAGACCTGCTCGACGTCGTGATAACCGTTTACTTTCGGAAGCACGATGCCATCCAGTCCCGGGCGAACGACCGCGGCGAGATCCTCCCGCGCCAGCTCGGTTTCGAGCGGGTTGATGCGCACCAGGAACATCCACTCAGGTCTTGCGGCACCCAGGCGGTTCTTCACCGCATCCCGCGCAAACGCCTTGCGGCCGGACGCAACGGAGTCTTCCAGATCGAGGATCAGCGCATCCGCGCCGCAGGCATCGGCCTTGGCAAACTTGCGATCGCTGTCGGCCGGAACGAACAGAAGCGAACGCAACGTCATGCCGGCTTCCCCATCATCAACGCGTTGCGGCGGCAGAACACCACCTCCTCGTCCCGCTGGTTGAAGCCGCGGTGCTCCAGTGTGACGACGCCCTGCCCCGGACGCGACTTGCTGGCGCGAACCGCAACCACCTTGGATTCCGCACGCAAGGTATCGCCGGCGAACACCGGATGCGGAAACCTGGTTTCTTCCATGCCGAGATTGCCGACCGTGGTTCCGAGCGTCGTGTCCTGCACGGACAGGCCGATGACGAGGCCCAACGTGAAGATCGAATTCATCAGCGGTTTGCCGAATTCGGTCGACCTGGCATATTCGTGATCGATATGCACCGGCGCGGGATTACAGGTCAGCGACGAGAACAAAATATTGTCCATGTCGGTGACCGTCCGCCGGATTTCATGAACGAAGGCTTGTCCGACGGAAAACTGCTCGAAATAAAGACCCGCCATCCCGGCTTTCCTTCCCGCAGCAAAGTCAGATAGATACCTGAAAATGATTAAGGTCAGGCCGATCGATTCCGTCCAGGAATATGAAGAGACCTCAAATCAAAAACGGGGCTCGATATTCGCTCTTTTTATGCTCTAATTCCCATCATCAGCAACTGGTCGGCCTATGCGGAGACTCAATTGACCAAAAAACTGACCGCCGAAATTGCCTCCCTGGCTGTCTTTGGCGTCGGGCTCGCCGGCGTTTACATTCTCGCCTCGACACTCAAAGGCGCGTACTCCGATTTCGCCATCGCAGCGATCGCGACGGTGATGTTTGTGGCGTTCTATGTCCTCGGCCAATGGGTCAAGCGTAGAATCGACCCGCACCACACGGTGGAATAAGACTTCGCTCCGGCCGCGCCGATCAGGGCATCGACCGGCTCCGGCTTCCAGGTTCGCAAGGACGAACTGACGGAATGACGAAGCTGTTTGCCGGCGGATAATGGCCGAGTGCCGCAAGTGCGCGACAAACCATGTCGTACGTGTATCGCACGACGTCGCTTTGTTCACGGTTCGGTTTGGCTAAGTGTTTGAGATCGCTTGGTGGGCGATGTAGGGCTCGAACCTACGACCCGCTGATTAAGAGTCAGCTGCTCTACCAACTGAGCTAATCGCCCGAAACTGTCGAAATTCCCTTGCGGGACGGGGGTCGTGTAGCAAAGCGAACCCGCGATGTCCAGCAGAGCCGCGGTGGTTTCCCCCGCGACCGCGGCGTTCGCCAAACACGAAAAAGCCGCCGAAACCGGCGGCTTCCTCATGTCCCGGCGCTCCGGTATCAGAGTTGACCGGGCTTCTGGTCCGAGCCCGGGCCGTCCCGGTCGCCACCACGATCGAAGTGGTGGTGAAGCCAGCCGCCGCCTCCCATGCCGAAACCATGGTTCATGCGGGTGAGAACCATCAGGCGCCGCTTCTGGCTGTCGTCGAGGGTCTTGTAAAGCGGATCGGCGGCATCGGCGATTTTCTTCAAAGCGGTCGCCGTCTCGGCCATGCGATCGGCGCGCTCGCGCAGCCGTGCGACCTGATCGACAGGCGCCCGCTTTTGCGCGTCCTCGCTCTTCGCGTCGTTCTTGGATTCGCTCTTGGTTTCCTTTTTCGCCTCCATTCTGGCATTCGCACGATCGATCCGAAGCTTCGCGAAATCGCGAATAGCCTTTTCCACCGGCGGCCAAAGCTTCTCCTGATCCGGCGTCAGCGTGAGGCCGGCGTGGATCGCGGCTATCCTCGAATCGGCGAGAGCCGTCCTGTCCTGCGGGCTGAGCCGCGAGTAGTCGTGCGACCAGGGACGATGCTGATGGGCATACACCGCAGTCGAACCGGCAATGGCGAGCGCTGCGACGCCGGCGAGAATGGCCTTCTTCATTGGAAACCCTCCTTTGCAAGGCCCAATGAAAGATGGATGTGCATGGCCCGCCATGCAAATTACATCTTCGCAAGAGTGGTTTCTCTTACGAAGATGTAATCTGGGCGACTGAACGAACAGGACGTTCAGCCGACGTGGTAGCGGGAACAGCATCAGTGAAACGAACGACACTCGCGGCGCCGTTCGTCGACATGAAATGAAAGGATCAACTCGCCGCGGCGGCCGCTGGCAGATCGCGCTGATGCTTCATCACGATCTTGTTGAGCGCGCCGAGATAGGCCTTGGCGGATGCGACCAGCGTATCCGGATCGGCGGCGCGCGAGGTCATCGCACGGCCATCCTGGCTGAGACGCACGGACACCTCCGCCTGCGCATCGGTTCCCTGTGTCACCGCATGAACCTGGTAAAGCTCCAGCTTGGCGTCGTGCGGCACCAGCCTCTTGATGCAGTTGAACACAGCATCCACCGGACCGTTGCCCTCGGCTTCCTCTATCCGGTTCTGGCCATCGACCATGAGCTTCATGGTTGCGCGCTGCGGACCATGGGTGCCCGCGATCACCGTCAGCGACGCCAGCTTGATGCGATCGTGCGACGCCGCCATCTCCTCGTCGACCAGCGCAACGATGTCCTCGTCGTAGATATCCTTCTTGCGGTCCGCCAGCGCCTTGAAGCGCACGAACGCATCCTGCAACTGGTTCTCGGCCAGCTTGTAGCCAAGTTCCTCCAGCTTGTGCTGGAAGGCATGGCGGCCGGAATGCTTGCCCATCACCAGCGACGTCTGCTTCACGCCGACGCTCTCCGGCGTCATGATCTCGTAGGTCTGCGCATTCTTCAGCATGCCGTCCTGATGAATGCCGCTCTCGTGCGCGAACGCGTTCCGGCCGACAATCGCCTTGTTGTACTGCACCGGGAACGAGGTCGCCGCCGACACCAGCTTTGAAGCGCGCGTCAGCATCGTGCTCTCGACGTTGCACCAATACGGCATGACGTCGGCCCGCGTCTTGATCGCCATCACGACTTCTTCCAGCGCGGCGTTGCCCGCCCGCTCGCCGATGCCGTTGATGGTGGATTCCACCTGTCGCGCGCCGCCCTCGACGCCGGCCAGCGAGTTGGCGACGGCGAGCCCCAGATCGTCATGGCAGTGCACCGAGAAGATCGCCTTGTCTGCGTTCGGCACCCGCTCGCGAATGGTCCTGAACATTCGCCGGTATTCGTCCGGCACCGCGTAGCCCACGGTATCCGGCAGGTTGATGGTGGTGGCGCCGGCCGCGATCGCGGTCTCCACGCATTTGCAGAGATAGTCGATCGGGGTGCGGGTCGCGTCCATCGCCGACCATTCGACGTTCTCGACCAGGTTGCGGGCCTGCGTCACCGTCGCGGTGATGATCTCCAGCACCTCGGCTTCGCTCTTGCGCATCTGGTGCGCCAGATGAATCGGCGAGGTGGAAACGAAGGTATGAATGCGGCCGCGCCGTGCGTGACGCACCGCCTCGCCGGCACGGGCGATGTCGCCGGGAATGGCGCGGGCCAGACCCGCGATCATCGCGTTCCTGGCGTTCTTCGCGATCTCCGTCACCGCCTCGAAGTCGCCGACCGAAGCGATCGGGAAGCCTGCTTCAATGACGTCGACGCCCATCTCGTCGAGCATCTCCGCCACCTCGAGCTTCTCCTCGAATGTCATGGTGGCGCCGGGGCATTGCTCGCCGTCGCGCAAAGTGGTGTCGAATATGATGACGCGGTCCTTGTCGGACTTGTTCGCGGTACTCATGGGAAGTTCCTCTGGTCCATGCGCGCTGCGCGCGCTCGAAAGGGTCTGGTGCTCTGCGTTCCCCTGAGTGCCCAGGCAACAACTGCCCAGCCGGCGCTCAGGGGCCGATAAGAAGCAGCAGCCCGCCGACAAGCAGGGTGGGCAAGGACGCAGCCGGAATCGCTTCGGGACCGGCGGCTACCGCCGTCCTCCCGTGAATTCTCGCCATGTCGCTGCAAGCCAGCATTACCGGACCCTTAGAGCTTGCGCGTATTGATCGCAAAACCGGCATCCACTTTTGCGGAATACGCGTGAGGGTTATTCTCGACGAAAACCGTTGACGGTTCGTTGCCGACCCCCTGCCGGACAGGTTCTAGACGAGAACGGCGTGTCATCGCAACGCCAAAGAATGGTCAGCAAGGCTGCCAGACCTGCTTCCGGGAGCGGCGGCCAGGATCGCGATCTGCTGTTTAATCCGACCGCGGCGCACCTTCCCGGGATGCCGACCGATCGGAATCCGCCCTGGCCTTGCGTGTCGCGGCATCCTTCGGAGCTGCTTTCCTGGTGCGCAACGCGCTCCTGCTTTCGTTCGCCAACGCCTCGCGGACCTTTTTGAACTCCCCACGCTCGCTCTTGTCGACCTTTGGGAACCGCAGATCCAGCCTGTTCAACGCCCCGACAATGGCGGAACCGATCACCACCCGCGCGAACCACTTGTGGTCGGCCGGCACGACATACCATGGCGCGTCGGGCGAGGCGGTATGGCGGATCACGTCCTGATAGGCCGCCTGATACTTGCCCCAGAGCTCGCGTTCGGCGACGTCGCCCATCGAGAACTTCCAGTTCTTCCCGGGTTCCTCCAGGCGATCGAGAAAACGCCGGCGCTGTTCCTCCTTTGAAACGTTGAGGAAGAACTTCAGCACGACTGTGCCGTTACGGGCGAGATATTTCTCGAAGGCGGAAATATCCTCGAAGCGCTCGCGCCAGATATTCTTCGTCACCAGCTTCGGCGGGATCCGTTGTTTCGCCAGAATTTCCGGATGTACGCGCACCACCAGCACTTCCTCGTAGTAGGAACGGTTGAAGATGCCGATACGCCCGCGCTCGGGCAGCCGTCGCGCCGCTCGCCACATGAAATCGTGATCGAGTTCTTCCGTCGAAGGCTGCTTGAAGGAATGCACGTCGCAGCCCTGCGGATTGATGCCATCGAACACGCTCTCGATGGCGCTGTCCTTGCCGGCCGCATCCATGCCCTGGAACACCAAAAGCAGCGACCAGCGATCCTGCGCATAAAGCTTTTCCTGAAGATCGCTGAGAAGGTCGCGGTTGACCTTGATGATCTCCTGTCCCCTGTCCTTGTCGATGCCGCCGCGATCGGCGGTTTTGAACGACGTCAGGTGAAACGGCCTGGTGCCATCGACACGAAACGGATCGACGAAACTCCCGGGATCGGCAACAAGGTTTTTCGTCTTGCTCATGAAGCGAACTCCGGTTTCCGCCAGCCTCAAGACAATATTGCCTCACCGCCGATGTCAAACCGCCATCGCTGCGACGTGCTCGATAAACGCCGTCACATAGTCCGGCATCGCCGCGGTAAAATCCCGGCGATCACGCACCAGATGGATCGCGCTGAGTTCGGGCGCGGCCTGTCCCGCCAGCGTGCGAACGATCCGCGCACGCAACTCCTGGCCCGGCAGGACTGCGTCCAAAAGCTGGATGACCGCGATCGAGTGACCGCTATCGACGCAATACCAGCACGGATCGGCGCGATACAGGTCGCGGGGAAGGCCGGTTTCTTCGCTGACCTCCCGGATGATACCGATCGCAAGGTCAAGCTTGCCGTCCCGGATATCGCAAGGGTCGGACATGCCGGCGGGAAAATAGATGCGCCCAGAGTTTGCCGTCGTCGCCGCCATTTCGCCCAGCACGAATTGGCCATCGCTGCCGCGCAGCGCGCCCATGCCGAAACCGTTGAAGACGTCCTTGTCGGGGAAACCCCAGTCACGCCACGCCAGAAAGCTCGCGAAATCGGTCTCGAAGTAGTCCGCGCGAAAACAGCCGCCATCGAACCGCCGGTTGCGGCCGAGCAGAACGCGCCCGTTCCATAACGCCGGCGTTTTGACGCGCTGCGCGGCGAAGTGCGCATCAATCTCGCGACGGCGCTCGTCAGCGAAGGCCCAGCGCCAAGGCCGGACCGCAAGATCCAGCCGGATGACGCGATGAATCGCGGGTGTCGTCACTCTGCGCTATTTCCGCTTCCGTAGTCCGCCGCGTTTTAGTCCCGCCGGCGGGCGGTATGCAAGATCGCCGGCGGCGGCGATGCACGTACAGGTGCAAAACACAGAGCAAAATAAAGGCGGGGACAACAAGATAAAATTGTCGGCAATTTTCCCAGCAAAGCAGCGATACAATTTGAATGAAATTGCACGTCCGGATTTCGACACAAAATTTACCGTCATCGTTCAACGCGATGACGATCTGATTCAAATTCGATCGATTTTCGCGATGCCGCCGCGTGCGTCGTGACGCGGTGTGCTCACAAATCACCGCCGCGTGACAAGCGGGCAAAGGCTGCGCATCATTCCAACCATCATCGAAGAACCCGGCATTTGGCTGCGGCTGGACCGCTGTATCCGCGCGCTCCCGCTCGCCGTGAAACAAGAGCCTCGCAGGACAATCGGAGACATGGATGAGACGACGGAAACTCGCCTGCGTCAGCGTGATCGCGCTGGTGTTCCTGCTGAATAAATCGGCCGGCCGGGCCGATGACAGCGATACCTCGACGGGAGCCATTCATCCCGGCGACGTCGTCACGACAATCGCTGAAAGCTGGAGCCTCGCGCTTCAGATCGCGCTACGGCGCTCCCGCAACCGCAGCGCGCTTGAGGCTGCGATCGAGCGTGAAACCGTGGAAGCGACGCGCCGGTTTGGAACGGTCAAATGCAGCGCGGCTCCCGACGATGAGCGTGATCCGCTCGCGCTGCTGGCCAGGCGACGTATCGACGTGGAGATCGCTTCACTTAGGAACCGGCTCGCCATCACCTATCGATCCCTGTGCATCGGTGGTCGGCTCGCCGTAACCTTCGACGTCGAGACCCTCGAGAACCCGCGATAGCGCCAGCCAGCCGGACTGGACTTGGTGCGACAGCGACCATGTGTTAACCGGCAAGGCATGAGCGATACCCCGCCGCTGATCGCGTTTTCGCATGTCGCCAAAAGTTTCGACGGCGGCCGCGTCAAGGCTGTGGACGATGTCACTCTCGATATCGCCGCCGGCGAGTTTCTCGCCGTCGTCGGCGGCTCCGGCTCCGGCAAGACCACGCTGCTGCGGCTTGCCAACAGGTTGATCAATCCCGACGCCGGGACCATCACCATCGCGGGCGAGGACATCGCGCGCGTCGATCCGATTCTGCTGCGCCGCCGGATGGGCTATGTGTTCCAGAGCGGCGGCCTGTTCCCGCATATGAGCATCGCCGCCAACATCGGCATCACGCCGCGCCTGCTCGGAACGCCGAAGCCGGAGATCGCAGCGCGGGTCGACGATCTGCTCGATCTGGTGCAGCTCGACCGCGTACAGCATCGCGACCGCTTCCCGCACGAATTGTCCGGCGGCCAGCGCCAGCGCGTCGGCGTGGCGCGGGCGCTCGCCGCCAAACCGCACATCGTGCTGATGGATGAGCCGTTCGGCGCGCTCGATCCGGTGACGCGCGACGCGCTCGGCGCCGACTATCGCGCGCTTCACGCAAGGCTGGGCCTTACAACCGTGATGATCACTCACGACATGACGGAGGCGTTGCTGCTTGCAGACCGCGTTGCCGTCATGCGCGAGGGTCGCCTCGCCGCGCTCGGAACGGCGGCGGAATTGTCCCGGAGCGACGATCCGTATGTCGGCGAGCTGCTCGGCACGCCTCGCCGACAGGCCGAGCGGCTTCATGCTGCGCTCTCGCGGAACGGCACGCCATGAACCTGCTGTCCGATCCGCGCTGGAACGATGCGATTGGCCACCTGCCCGATTATCTCGGCAATCATGTCCGTGTCAGCGTCGCCGCGCTGGTGCTCGGACTCGCCGCGAGTTTTCCCCTCGCCCTGATGGCGCGCAACCGGCCGGTGATGCGCTCGGTGCTGCTGGTCGTCGCCAGCATCGTGCAAACGGTTCCGGGACTGGCGCTGCTGGCGCTGTTCTATCCGCTGTTGCTGGCGCTCGCGGCTTTGACGTCGAGCTGGTTCGGTCTCGGATTCTCCGCTTTCGGATTTTTGCCGGCGGTGCTGGCGCTCGCGCTTTATTCGATGCTGCCGGTACTGCGCAACACCATCACCGGCTTGCAAGGTATCGACCCTGCTTTGACCGAAGCAGCGCGTGGCGTCGGCATGACGCCGCGGCAGTCGCTTACGATGGTCGAACTGCCGCTGGCGCTGCCGGTGATCATGGCGGGCATCCGCACTGCCGCGGTTTGGGTGATAGGCACCGCGACACTGTCCACACCGATCGGCCAGACCAGCCTCGGCAATTACATCTTCGCCGGGCTGCAAACCCAGAACTGGGTGTTCGTGCTGTTCGGCTGCATCGCCGCGGCCATCCTTGCGCTGGTTGTGGATCAATTGCTGGCGCTGATCGAATCCGGTTTGCAGGTCCGAAGCCGTATCCGCGTCACGGCCGGCATTGCCGTCATCGCGGCGCTGATCGCTGTCGCGCTGGCGCCCTCGTTTGCGCGCACGAAATCCGGCTACATCGTCGGCGCCAAGACCTTCACCGAGCAATACGTGCTGGCGGCGCTGATCTCGCAACGGCTGCAGGCGGCCGGTCTCCCGGCCACCACGCGCGAGGGACTCGGCTCCAACGTGATCTTCGAGGCGCTGGTCAATGGCGACATCGACGTCTATGTCGATTATTCAGGCACGCTGTGGGCAAACCAGTTCCACAACGCGGGTATCGCGCCGCGCGAAAAATTGCTCGCAGACATCAAGGCGACGCTGGCGCAGCGGAACATCATTCTGCTCGGCGAGCTCGGCTTCGAGAACGCCTACGCGCTGGTGATGCCGAAAGCCCGCGCCGACGCGCTGAACATCCATTCGATCGGCGACCTCGCTGCGCATGCGGGCGCGATGTCGATCGCGGGCGACTACGAATTCTTCGCACGGCCTGAGTGGGCTGCCTTGAAGAAGGCTTATGGATTATCGTTTCGCGAGCAACGGCAGATGCAGTCGAACTTCATGTATGCCGCCGTCGCCTCAGGCGAAGTCGACGTGATCGCGGGCTACACCAGCGACGGACAGATCGCCAAATACGGCCTGACCGTGCTCGACGATTCCCGCCACGCGATTCCGCCCTATGACGCGATCGTACTGCTGGCGCCCCGCCGTGCCGATGACGCGAAGCTCAAGGCCGCGCTCCAACCCCTGCTTGGAAAAATCGACATCGCCCTCATGCGCGAAGCCAACCTTCGCGCCAGCGGCACCGGCGCGGACAGCTTGCCGACGGCGGTCGCGCGCTGGATGTGGGCGAAGATCAACGAGAAATAAAATAAGTGACTTACCTGCCGTGCCTTGCAGCGCGGCACCAGCTCTTCCCTCCCCCTTATGGGGAGAGGGAAAGAGGCGTCAGTTCTTGGCTTTATCGACCAGCGCCGCCTTCTTGATCCAGGGCATCATGTCGCGAAGCTTGGCGCCGACCTGCTCGATCGGATGCTCCGCAAGCCGGGCGCGCGTCGCCTTGAACGAGGTCTGGTTGACCTTGTTCTCCAGCATCCAGTCGCGGGCGAACTTGCCGGACTGAATGTCGTCGAGCACGCGCTTCATTTCTTTCTTGGTCTCCGCGGTCACGATCCGCGGACCGGTGACGTACTCGCCGTATTCGGCGGTGTTGGAGAT
>NZ_MKRN01000027.1:0-7164 GCF_001896955.1 Nitrobacter sp. 62-13
TCGACCCGACCAAGGTCGTGCGCACCGCGATCCAGAACGCCGCGTCCGTCGCCTCGCTCCTCATCACCACCGAAGCGATGGTCGCCGAACTGCCGAAGAAGAACCCCCCTGCCCCGGCGATGCCGGGCGGCGGCATGGGCGGCATGGATTTCTGATCCGCGCCAGTATCCAACACCACGAGGGCGCGGCGAAAGCTGCGCCCTTTTGTTTGATCACCGCCGATATGTGACTCTCAAATGCACAAAGCCGGCCAAGCCCGGCTTTCAGTGGCGGCATGGATTTCTGATCCACGTTTCTCAAACGCGATGCGGCACTCATGCCATTCCGCGGAGCGGGATCTGCTTCAGGCAAGCTCTAGGAAACGCAAAACCCCCGGCAGCGATGCCGGGTTTTTTGTTTGTCTTTATTAAAAGCGAAGAAATCCCTAGAGTCTGTTTCAACTGAATCAGGATCGTCGCTTATCTTTTGTTTGAGCATGATCTTTTCCGAAAACCGGTTTCCACTTTTCGGGATCATGCTTGCCCCGCCGTCATTCCGGGACGCGCCGCTTGGCGCGGGCCCGGAATCCATACGCCCTGTCCTTGCGTTCATCTGTAATCGCCAAGACAGGGGTTATGGATTCCGGGTTCGCTCACAAGATGTTCGCGCCCCGGAATGACGAACGTTTGTCAGAAGCGCTCGAACTATTCTGACCCCGGGGCCATATCCGTCAGGCGTTAGCTCGCAATGCTCGGATAAAGATCAGTCCAATTTGGATTATCTTCCTCGACCAGACGAATCTTCCAATCGCGACGCCACTTCTTCAGCTCTTTTTCTCGCGTGATGGCATGGGCAATGTCGTCGTAAGTCTCGAACCACACAAGCTTGTCGACGTTGTAGCGCTTAGTGAATCCCTCTACAGATTTTGTCCGATGCTCGTGGACGCGTCGCACGATATCGTTCGTGACGCCGAGATAGAGCGTGCCATGCTTTTTGCTGGCAAGCAGATAGACATAGCAAGCCATCGCGACCGCTGGGGTTCTGAATTCCGGGCTCGCTCGCAAAAGGCTCGCGCCCCGGAATGACGACAGGAATATTTTTGCACGTCTGGAGATCGACGCGGATTATTTCTACGCAAATGGCGCAAGCGTGCGCTTACCTCAACTCCTCCGGCAACGGCTCCAGCACGTTGCCCTTGGGCTCCGCCACCACGTCGATCGCAAAGGTATCGACCGTCAGCGGGCCACGTTTGCGTTGGAGCGTTGCGACCCTTTCGACGTGATTGAAATATTGCGCGACCCGCGGCCAGTTGTCCGACCCGTCATCGACGTAAAGCAACCTGCCCGTGAGTTGGTTCGCGTCCGGCGGCGGCGCGTTGATCCAGCGGATGCGCTCGAAATGCTGCGCCACGCACGTGCCCTTCGGCAGATAGAATCGAAGCCAGCTCGTCACGCCATAGCCCTGAGCGAGCACGCAGTGCGCGCCGTTTTTCACGCGCAACGCTTCGATCCCGGCGGCGAGATCGCGCACGCCGACGCCGACGCTGCGCACCGAGGCATCGCGCCGATATCCTGACAGAAGGCCGGTGTTCACCTGCACCACCAGCGCCACCAACATCGTAACGCCCACGGGCACCGCCCAGCGTCGACAGAGATCGGCGAAACGCCGCCCGCGCTGCTGCCAGCGCGCGATGTCGGACGCTACCGCCGCCGCGATCGCCAGCGCCGGATAGATTGGCCCAAACCAGTTGGCCTCGACGCGGCCATGCAGCGAATGCCAGACGAAATAGATCGTCAACGTCCACACCGTCGCATTGATCAGCACGCGCGCGGCGCGCGTGCCCTCGCCACGCTTCGACAATGCAACCAACCCCATCGCGGCGAGAGCGAACACCGGAGGGGTCGCGAAAACGATCTGGGTCGGGATCAGCTCGACGATATAGCGAAGGGTGAACTGGTCCACGCGCGCGCGGCCGAACTGCTTGACGAAGGATGCCCAATGATGTTCGGCGTTCCAGATGATCACGGGCGAGAACATCGCCAGTGCCACCAGCCCGCCGAGATAAGGCCACGGCGTCCGCAGCCAGCGCCGCAACTCCGGCACGGCGAGCAGCCAGATCAGGATCACCGGACCGAAGAACAGCGCGGTGTATTTCGACAGCAGCGCCGCGCCGACGGCCGCGCCCACCGCGAGCCACCACGTCCCGCGCCCGGTCACGAGCAATTTGGCGAGACACAGCAGCACGAAACTCGATGCCGCCATCAGCGGTGCGTCCGGCGTGACGATCACGGTGCCGGCCGCGACCATCAGCGTGACGTTGAGAAAAACGGTTGCCGACGCCGCCGCCCTTGCGCTGTCGAACAGCAGCATTGTCGTGCGGTAGATCGCGAAGCTCATGGGCAGCGCCAGCAGGATCGATACCAGCCGCACGCCGAATTCCGTATCGCCCGCGATCATGGTGCCGAGGCGGATCACGATCGCCACCATCGGCGGATGATCGTAATAGCCGCCGGACAGATGCTTCGACCATGTCCAGTAATAGGCCTCGTCGAACGTCAGCGGCGTCAGCGCCGCGCAGACGAGGCGCAGCGCCACCAGCACGAGGACTGTGACAACAACGGCGCGGACGGTCCGCGTCTCGGTCATCGCCGTGCTATCGTCTGCGCCAGACGAACAGGCTGGATACCGCGTAGTTCCAGACCACGCCCATCAGCGCCCCGGCCGCACCCGCCAGCCACCAGATCGGCTCCTGATCGTAGACCGAGAACGCGACGCCAACATTGGCAAACAGGCCGACGCTGCAAACCAGGTAGAAAACAAGGAGACCACGCAGCAGGCCGAGCCCCTTCAGGCGCTGATCGCGATAGGTCAGGAAATTGTTGAGCAGGAAATTGCTGGTCATCGCCAGGAGCGCGCCGAAGGCCTGGGAATGCGGGAACGGCCATCGCAGCGCATCAAGCGCAATGAGCAGACCGACGAAGTGCACGACGAGGCCAACCGATCCAACCAGCGCGAACAGCAGGAACCGCAACGACACCGCATCGCGCGTCAGCTTCGCCAGCACGAGACCCAGAAAGTCCAGCGCGACCATCGAATCCAGCTTGCTCTCGCCATGCAGCCGCGAACCGAAGGTGAAGGGAATTTCCGTGACCCGCAATTTGCCGTGGGCGGTGGCGATCACGTCGAGCAGGATCTTGAATCCCTGGGTCGAAAGCTCAGGCGCAAGCCGTTCGAAGCGGTCGCGGCGGATCATGAAAAAACCGCTCATAGGGTCGGCGATGTCGACGCGCAGCAGTTTTTTTGCAACCGACGTTGCAAGCATGCTGAAACCGGCGCGCTGCTTGTCGAAGCTGTCGGCGCTGCCGCCTTCGATATAGCGGCTGCCGACGACGAGGTCGGCGGAGCCGTTTTCCAGAAGCGCGAGCATCGTCGGCAACCGGGTTTCATCGTGCTGAAGATCGGCATCCATCACCGCAGCGCACGGCGCGCTCGACGCCAGAATGCCCTCGATGCAGGCGCCCGAGAGGCCGCGCCTTCCGATCCGCCTGATGCAGCGAACGCGCGGATCGGTCGCGGCCAGCTTCCGCAGCACCTCGGAGGTGCCGTCGGGCGAGTTGTCATCGACATAGATGACTTCCCACGCAATTCCCGCCAGCGCGATGGACAGCTTGCGGTACAGCGCGACGACGTTGTCGTGCTCGTTGAAGGTCGGCACGACGACGGAAAGCTGGGGCGTCACTCTGGCTGTCAGTTCGACCGGATCCGGCCTGAGGGCTTCATTCATGGCGCCAGCATATATCCGTGGCGGTCGCAGATGCCAAGGCGACCGGCATCGAGCATCAGCCAGCCGAATCAGCGGGTGTCCAATTCTTCCAAAAGCTGAAAATATATGGAAATCAGGCCGAACGCCAAGAACTGGAACAACAACGACCACGAACAACAGGGCGCGCGTACATCCGGCGCAGCCGAGTTATCCCGTGGTCGTCCCGGCGATGGAACGAGCTTCGACACCGCCGTTGGGACTGAGATAGGTACGGCCGCAACATTCGCAAGGGGCACGTCAGATGGCAGGCAAGGCAGGCAAGATCTACATCGGCATCGGCGGCTGGACCTTCGCGCCGTGGCGCGGCGTTTTCTATCCGGACAAGCTGGCGCAGGCGAAGGAGCTAGCCTACGCCGCCTCGAAACTCACCTCGATCGAGATCAACGGCACGTATTACGGGTCGCAAAAGCCGGAAAGTTTCCGCAAATGGGCGCGCGAGGTGCCTGACGGATTCGTGTTCTCACTCAAGGGGCCGCGCTTCGCCACCAATCGGCGCGTACTGGCCGAGGCCGGTGATTCGGTGAAGCGCTTCTATGAGTCGGGCGTGCTGGAACTTGGGGACCGGCTTGGACCAGTGCTGTGGCAGTTTGCCCCGACCAAGACGTTCGACGAAGCCGATTTCGGCAAATTCCTGGAGCTGTTGCCGCGGGAGCTGGAAAAGCGCGCGCTGCGGCATGTGGTCGAAGTCCGCCACGACAGCTTTTGCACGCCTGCGTTCATCGCGCTGCTGCGGCGGTTCGAGGTGCCCGTCGTCTTCGCCGAGCACGGCAAGTATCCGGCGATCGCCGACGTCGTCGCGGATTTCGTCTATGCCCGCTTGCAGAAGGGAAGCGACGACATCAAGACCTGTTATCCTCCGAAACAACTCGACGCCTGGGCCGAGCGATTTCGGACTTGGGCGGAAGGCGGCGAGCCGGACGACCTACCCCGCATCGACACTGCCAGGCCGAAGAAAATACCGCGCGACGTCTTCGCTTACGTGATCCATGAAGGCAAGGTGCGCGCACCCGCAGGCGCCATGGAGCTGATCGAACGCATCAGGTGACGGGAGGACACGACATGACGGCGGAAAGCCGGCTCTTCACCATCGGTTACGAGCAGACGCCCGCGAGCGCCGTGCTGGACGAGCTGGAACGGGCCGGCGTCAAGCTGCTGGTCGATGTCCGCGCCGTCACGTCGTCGCGCCGTCCCGGCCTTTCAAAGAACCAGCTCGCAACGAACCTCCATGGCCGTGGCATCGCCTACCTGCACCTGCGCGGACTCGGGACGCCGAAGCAGGGCCGGCTGGCCCGGCAGAGCGGCAAGTTCGATGTGCTGCGCGACATCTACACAGCGCATCTGAAGACACCGCAGGCGCGCGAGGAATTGGACGAACTCTCAGCGCTCGTCAGGCAAGCCGGGCCTGTCTGCATTCTCTGCTATGAGCGCGATCATCAGCACTGCCACCGCCGCTGGATCGCCGAAGTCATCAAAGAGCGCACCGGCGCCAAGATCGAGAACCTCGTGGGCCGATTCTAGCATTCGCGTCCTGTTTCAGTGCGCATTCTTGCGAATGTTGGAATCGAAAGACCACTCGCAAACATGTGTTGCCAGTGGAGTTTTGAATTTGACATTCGCATTCCGACGCGCGGCGAGGTCCTAGCCCGCACCGCGGATGTGAGAGCCGACGGCGTCCTGCAGCCAGTGCGGGCAAAGCATATCCTTGGGCTTGACCCGAGGATGGATTGCGACCGGGCGCGCGAAGAAAACGCTGCGAACCCAAAACATGGAGCCGCTTCTGATCCCATCAGTAGCGGCTCCGGGCCATGTGGAAGTTCGCTTATTGTTCCCTTACGCGCCGTTGCGACCGCCTGCTATCAGTAGTTGTACGGATGGGCGTTCGGGCTTGTGGGGGCTCAGTGCGTTGGAAAAAGTCGCGCGCACCAACTTTGGCCGCCGTGCTGGCATGTGCGGTCATGGCTCGGTCATTGGCCCAGCCGGCATCCGGTCCGCCGTTGGCCGACACGCTCGTCGGCGGCTCGAAACCCGAACGTTTCCTGTTTTTCAGCGGTGTCGATCTCTGGCGTAACGGACAGGCCGGCTACGATGGAATGATGCTGGCGCCGCAGGGAGACTTGAATAAGGACGGCTTCCTGATCCGACTGTTCATGTCCGATGATTTCGAGCGTTACGATACGCCGACGCAGCACTTCACCACCAACATCTTCCGCGCTTCGGTCCTGCCGGGATGGCGCGTCAAGCGCGGCAATGTCGAGATCAAGGTCTTCGCAGGGCCCGCCCTCGAAAGTCATGCGTTGAAACCGGATGTTCCAACCGACAAGCTGCGCGGCAGCAACTTCGGCGCTCGCATCGCGACCGAGTTATGGTGGGAGCCCACGCCCGCGATGATGGTGGCGGCGGCCGCTTCGGCCACGACCATCGGATCGGGATACAGCGCCCGTGCGGCGGCCGGCTGGCGCTTGTGGGACAGATTCTGGATCGGGCCTGAAATCGCCGCATCCGCCGACGAGTATTCCACCCAATACCGGATCGGCGCGCACCTCACGGGTTTCAAGACCGGACCGGTGGAATGGTCGGTCGGCGCCGGCTACCTCGAAGACAGTTTCGACCGCAACGGCATCTATGGGCGGATCGGCGTTCTGTTCCGGAAGTGACGTTTTCGAAATCGTTTGATCGGGCCGATCCTGTCCGAAAGCCGGTTTCCACTTTCGGGATCATCTAATCCAGCGTGCGGCGGAATCGCGTCACCGCGATCACCATCGCCACCAGCATGAGCGTCAGCAATGCGAGCGTATCGTACTGCAGGTTTTGCAGCGTCGCGCCCTTCAGCATGATGGCGCGGACAATCCGGACGTAGTGCGTCAGCGGCAGGCATTCACCGACATACTGCGCCCAGACCGGCATACCCGCGAACGGAAACATGAAGCCGGACAGCAGGATGCTTGGCAGGAAGAACATCATCGACATCTGCATCGCCTGGAGCTGGTTCTGTACGATGGTCGAGAACGTATATCCAACGGCCAGGTTGGTCGTGATGAACAGCGTCGACAGCAACGCCAGCAGCGTCAGGCTTCCCTCGATGGGAACGCCGAACAGCAGCGCTCCGATGCCGATGATCAGTGCCGCCTGGATGAAACCCACCAGCACGTAAGGCAGGATCTTGCCGATCATTACCTCGACCGGCGTGATCGGCATCGAAAGCAGGCTTTCCATGGTGCCCCGCTCGATCTCGCGCGTGACCGACAAGGCCGTGAAGATCAGCATGGTCATGGTGAGGATGGTGCCGACAAGCCCGGGCACGATGTTCAACCGCGAGGACGCCGCGGGGTTGTAACGTGCATGCGCACGAATCTCGAATGGCG
>NZ_MKRN01000027.1:7175-21573 GCF_001896955.1 Nitrobacter sp. 62-13
AGCCGGCGGCGACGGGATCGGTGGCATCGGCGGCAACCAGCAGCGCCGGACGGTCGCCGCGCCGCACGCCGCGCTCGAAACCGCGCGGAATCTCGACGCCGAACAAGACCTTGCCGGATTTCAGGAGATTGTCGAAAGTATCGACGTCGTGCACTTCCTGGGTGAAACGGAAATAGGATGTATTTTCCAACGCCTTGAGAATCGAGCGCGCAAGATCGCTATCCTCCTGCATCAGGACAGCGGTCGGCAGATGACGCGGCGTGGTGTTGATGGCGTAGCCGAACAACAGAAGCTGCATCACCGGAATCATCACGATCATCGCGAACGAGACGCGGTCGCGCCGGAGCTGGATGAACTCTTTCACCAGCATGGCGTAGCTGCGCCGCCAGAAACCGAACGGCATCTCCCTTTCGGCGGGGCGGTCGTCCGCGGCGCTCATTGGAAATTGTCCTTCGAGCGGCTCATCAGTTCGATGAACACGTCTTCCAGCGACGGCTCGCTCTGCTGCCAATGCAGATCGCTGCGGTTGCGAAACGGCGCGATCGTCGCCTCGAGCGCCGCCTTGTCGCGGCCCGAGACATGCAGGCTGGTGCCGAACGGCGCGGCCATGTCGATTCCCGGCTTGCCTGCCAGTTCGACTGACAACTCGTTGATGTCGCCGCCCGCGACCGTGTAGGTGGTCAGCGCCGACTTTGCGATAACGTCGTCCACGGTGCCGTGCACCAGCAGGTGACCGTAGGCGATGTAGGCGATCTCATGACAGCGTTCAGCCTCGTCCATGTAGTGCGTCGAGACCAGCACCGTCAGGCCATCAGCGGCCAGCGCATGAATCTCGTTCCAGAATTCGCGTCGCGCCTTGGGATCAACGCCGGCGGTCGGCTCGTCGAGGAGCAGAAGTTGCGGGTTCGGCAGCGTGCAGGCGCCGAGCGCGAGACGCTGCTTCCAGCCGCCGGACAATTCGCCGGCCAACTGCTCCTCGCGGCCATTGAGACCGAGCCGCTTGATCATGGCCGCCGCCGCGCGCGGCGCATTCCGCATGCCATAGAGCCGTGCGACAAATTCCAGATTCTCGCGTACCGACAGGTCCTGATAAAGACTGAAACGCTGGGTCATATAGCCGACCCGCCGCTTGATCTTGTCGGCGTCGCGCCGGATGTCATAGCCGAGGCAGGTGCCCTCGCCGCTGTCCGGCGTCAGCAGTCCGCAAAGCATGCGGATGGTGGTGGTCTTGCCGGAGCCGTTGGGACCGAGGAAGCCGTAGATCATCCCACGCTTCACCGTCATGGACAGATCGTGCACGACTTCGCGACCCTTGAACGACTTGGACAGGCCGGAAACCTCGATCGCGATGTCGGATGCTTTCATGGCTGCCTGGCTCACAACGCGGCCCTCAGTGTGTCGTCGCGGCGTCGAGTTGAACGGTGATCGGCTGCCCCACCCGAAGATTGTCCGGCCTGTTGGGCCGCGCCTGAATCAGGAACACCAGCTTGTTGCGCTCCTCGAGGCTGTAAATCACCGGCGGCGTGTATTCGGCCTGAGTGGCGATGAAATAAATCTTGGCCGCCAGATCGGACGCACAGTTGTCGCAGGTGATGCGGACGTCCTGCCCGATCTTGAGTTTCGGCAAATCGGGTTCCGATACAAAAAAACGAATCTTCATGTTACCCGGCGGCATGATCGACAGCACCGGCCGCTGCGCCGGCACCATTTCGCCCTCGCGAAAATAGATCTGCTGGATGGTCCCTGCGACCGGCGCAAAACCCTTGCGACGCGACAGCCGCGTTTCCGAGGTGTTGACCCGCGCTTCGGCAACACGCAGCGTCGAAACGGCGGAATCCAGAGTCGCCTGAGTGCCCGCCCCGGTTTTCCTCAGCGAGGCCGCGCGGTCATAAGTCTGCTGCGCATTCGCCAGCGTCGCCTTGTTTTGATTGAGATCGGCCTGCTGCAGGTCGTCGTCGACCGAATAGAGAAGTGTGCCGACCTCGACAGCATCGCCCTCGCGCACGTTCAGTCTGGTGACACGGCCGCTCTCGTCGGGACTGACAAAAATCATGTCGGCCTCAACCCAGCCCTGATAACCCGGCGGTGACTTCGGACCGCAGCCGGCAGCGAGAACCGTCAACGCCAATACGGCGCCGGCACGCACGATGACGCCCAGCGTGGTCATGAAACCCTCCGTTCGCCAAAGATCAGATCAAGATGAACCTTCAGCATTGCCACGGCATCGAGCGGCGCATGCCGGCCGAACAGGCCATGCCACATCACGGCGACCAGGGCGGGCGCAACGACGATCTGGGGGAAGTCGGCAAGGCGCGCGTTGCTGATCTCTCCGCGCGCGATACCGCTCTCGATCAGCTTGCGCATGGCCGCGAGGCCGCGCGAAACGACTTCACGAAAATAGAAATCGGCGAGCGACGGAAAGCGTGCGCCCTCCGCGACGATCAGGCGAACGATATCGCCGCGCTTGGTCTCGGCGATCTCACGCACAAAAGTCTCGGCGAAGCGTTCGAGGATATCGCGCACCGATCCACCGGCGGCGGGCGCGGCTGCCAGGTTTCCGATCAGCGGTACAAGCGCCGTTCTCACCAGCTCCTGAAACAGCGCCTCCTTGTCCTTGAAGTGCAGATAGATCGTGCCTTTGGCGACTCCGGCGCGTCTGGCGACGTCGTCCAGGCGGGTCGCGGCAAAGCCACGCGCGGTGAATTCATCGAGACCCGCCGTGATGATCGCCTCCCGCCGTTGCGCCGCCCGCTCTGCCCGGTTCGGAGGCTTCGCCGGCCTGCCGGTCTGTGCGGATGTCGCGCCACCCGCCGAGCCTGCAACCGCCCGAGTATTGGCGGAGCTTGCAGTTGCGATTTTTCGTGATTTTGCTTTCGCGGTTTTCATGAAACAAATATGACTGACTAGTCAGTCAAATTCAATATATGGCTCTGACGCGAGCGGTCAATCCGTCGTGATGTAATCTATACATCTGAATTATATGATGAATTTACCAAGCGCGACGCACGCGACCTGGGCGAACAGTCTGACTGAATCACCCCATTCAGACCTATCTGGTGTGGATCGTAGCCTGCCGCCACGCGTCCGCGCCCTCTTCAGAGTTCGCTGCGATCAGCCGCGCTGCATCGCGGCCAGCGCCTGGGGCGTATCGATGTCCAGAAATGCGCCCTGATCTTCGACGGCGACCTCCGCCACCACCTCGGTATGCCGCGTGATGAGATTGCGCCCTCCGACGTCGCCTTCGAGCGACATCAGTTCGCCGAAAAATCGCCGCGACCACAACACCGGATTGCCGCGGGCGCCTCCGCTGACGGGGACCGCGATCAGCATGCCGCGATCGGGAGCAAAAGCCGCGATCAGCCGATCGAGGATATGCGCATCGATCAGAGGCATGTCGCCGAGGCAGATCAGCGCGCCGCCCGCCTCTTTCGGAACCACGCCGATGCCGGCCTTGAGCGAACTGGCAAGGCCGGTGGGAAAATCCGGATTGTACACGAACGTGACGTTCAGCCCGCGCAACGCGCGCTCCACCTCCGCGGCCTGATAGCCGGTGACGACAGTCACGCTCGATACTTTCGACGCCAGCACCTGCTCCGCCACGACGCGAACCAGCGGCTTGCCATGGAACTCCGCCAGCAGCTTGTTATGGCCGCCCATGCGGGTCGAACGCCCGGCCGCGAGGATCACCGCCGCGATATTGTTGTTGCTGTCGGTCGCCGGCGAAATACGCGGTTGCGGGCGCGTCACGATTTCCATCAGCAGACCGCCGACCCCCATCGCGGTCAGGTCGCGGCGGGCGACCTTCAATCCGGCGAGCAGGCGCATCAGCACCCAATCGAACCCGTTCTCGACAGGAGACCGCGCACAGCCCGGAGCACCCAGAACCGGCACGCCGCGCGCTTTTCCGATCAGAAGCAGGTTTCCGGGATCGACCGGCATGCCAAAGTGCTCGACCACGCCACCCGCGCCGGTCAGAGCCGCGGGAATGACATCGCGACGATCGGCGATGGCGGACGCGCCGAACACGATAACCAGCTCGGCGCCGAGATCGAGCATCTCCTTGATCGCGGCCGACAGCACGGCCTGATCGTGCGGCACCCGCCGTTCGGCGATCATCGTTGCGCCGGCGGGCGCAAGACGGTCGGCGGTCACGCGCAACGTCTTGTCGATCACCTTCGGCGCCAGCCCGGGAAGGATGGTGGAAACGACGCCGACCCGTTTGATGCGGTAAGGCGCAACGCGCAAAACGTCGCGGCGCGCCGCCGCAACCGCCGCATCGCGCAGTTCCGCCTCGACGCCGAACGGAATCAGCTTGACGGTGGCGATCATCTCGCCCTGGACCACCGGCTTGTAGGCCGGGAGCGTCGCAAAGGTGATGGCTTCGTCGACATTGTTGATGCGGTTGACCGCCGCCCGATCGATCACCAATACGCCGGCCCGCGCCGCGAACAGATTGGCGCGGCCGGTGAAGGCCCGCTCGACGGTGACACCCTCGCCGGCGACGGCCTTGGCGACATCCGACGCGGCCTCGTCCTCGGACACGTCGCCGTCCTCGAGGCGAACGACGACCACCTCTTTCACGCCCGCCCTGTTCAGAGCCTCGACCTCCACCGGCCCGATGGTGGTGCCCTTCTTGAGCACGAACGCGCCCTGACGCAGGGTATGAACGGTGACGCCGCCGATCGCATCGTCCGGGGTAGCTGGACCAAATTTCATGCCGCACTCGCTTTCGGCAGCCGCAGCTCCGCCGTGATTTCCGCCATGATGGCCAAGGCGATCTCGGAAGGCGAGATGGCGCCAATCTCCAGTCCGATCGGCGCATGGACGCGCGCGATGTCGGCCTCGGAAGCGCCCAGCGCCTTCAGGCGCTCGGCGCGCCTGGCGTGGGTTTTCAAGGATCCCAAGGCCCCGATGTAAAAACAATCACGCTCAAGGGCATGCAGCAACGCCGGATCGTCGATTTTGGGATCGTGGGTGACCGCGACGAAAGCGGTATAGTGATCGATATCGAGCGGCGGCAGTGCAACGTCCGGCCATTCGGCGATCAGCGGCACGTTTGGAAACCGCTCAGGACTGGCAAATGCCGAGCGCGGATCGACCACGGTGACGTCATAGCCGAGCGACCGCGCGAGAGGAGCCAGCGCCTGGCTGATGTGGACCGCGCCGACGATCACGAGCCTCGCCGTCGGCGCATAGACGTTCAGAAACAGCTTTCGGCCGCCGATTTCGACCGTTCCGCTCTTGCCCATGCGCAGGTGTCTGTCCAGCTCCACATGCAGGGGGTCGCCGGCGAGATCGGCAGCCTTGACGATACGTTGTTCGCCATTACCGATATCAGTCACCACGATCACCGGCCGCCGCGCGGCCCGCTCCCTGTTGATCTCTGCAAGCGTGGCAGGTTTCATTTCACGGTCAGCCGACTTTCTCGACAAAGACACGGATGGTGCCGCCGCAAGACAGTCCGACCTTCCAGGCCGCGTCGTCAGCCACGCCGAACTCGAGCATCCTGGGCGTGCCGCTGGAGATCACGTCCAGCGCCTCGGCCACCACGGCGCCTTCGACGCATCCGCCGGAGACCGAGCCGAGAAACGTGCCATCGTCGTTGACGACAAGGCTCGAACCGGCGGGACGCGGGGCCGACCCCCAGGTTTCGACCACCGTCGCGAGCGCGACGCCGTGACCGGCTTTCTGCCAGTCCTCGGCCGCCTTCAAAATATCCTCGTCGCGATCGAGCATGGCGGACTTACTCTGTTCAAGCTGTATGGCGGTGGAGATCGCGGCGACGCGATACGGGCGCCGGGGACAGCGCGGCCATCAGCCCCTTGATAGACGACAAATTATGCACCGGACGAAATTCGTCAACGTGCGGCAGCATCAATTTAATTCCTTGTGCCTTCGGTTCAAAGCCATCATAGCGCAATAGCGGATTAAGCCAGATCAGCCGCCGGCAGGAGCGGTGCAGCCGATCCATCTCGAACGCCAGCCCGGAGTCGGCCTCACGCTCCAGCCCGTCGGTGATCAACAGCACGATCGCGCCCTGCGCCAGCACGCGTCGGCCCCACAGCTTGTTGAAATTATGCAGCGAGGTCGCGATCCGCGTTCCGCCGGCCCAGTCCTCGACCGCGGATGAGCAGGCGGCCAGCGCCTCGTCCGGGTCCCGCGCCCGTAGCGCGCGGGTGACGTTGGTCAGCCGCGTCCCGAACAGAAAGACCGAGACGCGCTTGCGCGCATCGGTGACGGCGTGGAGGAAATGCAGGAACAGCCGGGTATATTCGCTCATGGAGCCGGAAATATCCAGGAGCGCCACGATCGGAGCCGGCTTGTCGACCGGACCCAGGCGATGAATATCGACGATATCGCCGCCGGTGCGAAGGCTGCCGCGCAGCGTCCGCCGCAGGTCGAGCCGCAGCCCGCGATGATCGGGCCGGGTGCGCCGGGTGCGAAGCTCGGCCTGCGGCAGCCTCATCTTCGCGATGACCTGCGTGACTTCGGCGATCTCAGCCGCGCTCATCTGGGCAAAGTCTCTCGTCTGCAGCACCTCGCGGTCGGAGACGGAGAGCCGGACCTCCCGCTCCTCCGACACCTCGCCCTCGCCCGCGATCGCCGGCTGCGCCAGCGCCTCGTGAACGCGCCGCGCGGCAGGCGGCGGTGGCTTCTTAGCCTGAACCGGCAGCGGGATCGAATCCAGCATGCTCTTCCATTCCTCGGCAGCGCGAAAGAACAGATCGAAGACCTGGGCAAAGATCAGCGCATGATCGCGGCGCGTCACGAAAACCGATCCGAGCGTTGTGAAGACGTCCGCACGCTTTCCGATCTCGATCAGGCGCAAGGCGTTCAGCGCGTCGATCACCGCGCCCGGCCCGACCGGAAGGCCAGCAGCGCGCAGCATGCGCGCAAAGCCGACGACATTGTCTGCGATCTGTCCGGTCGGCGGATCGAGATGATTGACAGCCATACCCTATACCCCGGTTGTCATTCCGGGGCGCGCGGCTGAGCGCACACCCGGAAATAACGCCCTACTCGCTGCTCGCTTCCTTCAACACCTTCTGCAGGCTATCGTCCTGCATCCGGCCGATATCGTCCTGGTATTTCAGGAGCGCGCCAATGGTGTCGCCGACAACCTGAGACGTCAGCGAACGCGCGTCGAGTTCGGTCAGCGCCGTCGCCCAGTCGATGGTCTCGGCAACGCCCGGATTCTTGTAGAGATCCTGATTGCGCAGCGCCTGCACAAAATCGACCACCTGCTGCGACAACTTCGCGGAAATGCCTGGTACTCGCGATTTGACGATCGCAAGCTCCCGCTCGGCCGAGGGATAATCGATCCAGTGATAGAGGCACCGCCGCTTCAACGCATCATGAATTTCGCGGGTCCGGTTTGAGGTCACGATGACGACAGGCGGCGTCAGCGCCTTGACCGTGCCGAATTCGGGGATCGTCACCTGGAAGTCGCTGAGGATTTCCAAAAGATAGGCCTCGAAAGCCTCGTCGGCGCGATCAAGCTCGTCGACCAGCAGCACCGGTGGACCGGCCACGTCCGGCTCCAGCGACTGAAGCAGCGGACGCTTGATCAGATATCGTTCGGCAAAAATATCGCTGGACAACTGCTCGCGATCGGCATCGCCGGCTGCTTCGGCGAGCCGGATCGCGATCATTTGCGCGGCGCTGTTCCACTCGTAGACGGCGGACGCGATATCGAGCCCCTCGTAGCATTGCAGCCGGATCAGCTTGCGTCCCAATGCGGCCGACAGCACTTTCGCGATCTCGGTCTTGCCGACGCCGGCCTCACCTTCGAGAAACAGCGGCCGCCCCATGCGCAGCGAAAGAAATACCACCGTCGCCAGCGATCGCTCGGTGAAATAGCGATGCTTCGCCAGCATATCGAGCGTCGCGTCGACGGACGAAGGCAATGCTGATGTCGTCATCATGATGAAATCCGACCGGATACGGCAAGCATCCGCATGTCATGCCCTGCCGTTCGCGGCATCGACGGCGCGCCGCGCCAGCACACCGATCAGATGCGCGCGATAGTCCGCGCTGCCATGCAGGTCGCTGTTGAGGCCCGAGGCCGGCACCGACAACCCTTCGAGCGCCTTCGACTTGAAGCTCTTCTTCAAGGCATCTTCAAATGACGTTACGCGGAAGACACCGTCTTCGCCGGCACCTGTGACCGCGACGCGCACATCCGATGGCCGCCGGGCGACGAAGACGCCGACCAGCGCGTAGCGCGAAGCCTGGTTGCGGAATTTCTGATAGGCTGCCTTCTTCGGCAGCGGAAACATCACCCGAGTGATGATCTCGTCGCTCTCCAGCGCGGTGGAAAACATTCCCTGGAAAAACTCCTCCGCCTTCAGCCGGCGCTTGTTGGTGACGATGGTGGCGTCGAGCGCCAGACAGGCCGCCGGATAATCGGCGGTCGGATCGTTGTTGGCGATCGAGCCGCCGATGGTGCCCTTGTGGCGCACGGCCGGATCGCCGATCAGCGCGGCGAGTTCGGCCAGCGCCGGGATCGCCTCACCCACGACCGGCGAACTGGCGACGTCGGCGTGCTTCGCGGTCGCGCCGATCACGAGCGAGCGGCCCTTCATCTCGATGCCGTCGAGGCCTTCGATGTGGGAGAGATCGATCAGATGCGCCGGGCTCGCGAGCCGCTGCTTCATCACCGGCAGCAGCGTGTGACCGCCGGCGATCAGCTTGGCGTCTTCGTTCCTGACCAGCAGGTTGGCGGCCTGCCGCACGGTCGCCGGTCGATGATATTTGAACGCGTACATGGCTCAGGTCCTCGGCTTCATCGCGCCGTGTCGTGACGCCGGGCTCATGCAGGATCCGATTTCGCCATCGCCATGGCTCCGGCCGCGATCGATTCGACGATGTTCTGATAGCCGGTGCAGCGGCAGAGATTGCCCTCCAGTTCGTCGCGAATGGTGTGATGGTCCAGCTCATGACCCTTGCGATGAACCATATCGATCGCGGTCATGATCATGCCCGGGGTGCAGAAGCCGCATTGCAAACCATGATGTTCGCGAAAGGCCTCCTGCATCGGATGCAACGGCGCGCCGTCAGCGGCGAGACCCTCGATCGTCGTGACCTCGTGCCCGTCCGCCATGACCGCCAGCAGGGTGCAGGACTTCACGGCCTTGCCGTCGAGATGCACGACACAGGCGCCGCATTGCGAGGTGTCGCATCCGACATGGGTGCCGGTCAGGCGCAGGTTTTCGCGCAGGAACTGCACGAGCAGCGTGCGCGGGTCGATATTGGCGGCCGTCGGTTTGCCGTTCACGATCAGCGAAATCTTGGCCATCGGCGCTCTCTTCGAATCCGGTGCCGCACATCCGAACGGTCGTTCGCAAGGTCGCGTATGATATGGGCCATCCCGATAATGGGCAACCTCGCGGGTGGTCCGCAGCCAGCCATGAACATGCGAACGTTCAGGGTCCCTGACCCGCCTTTATCCCTGAACAGCTTTGGCGAAGTTCGCGAAAAATTCGTCGGCGAGCTTCTTGGCCGTACCGCCGATCAGCCGCTGACCCAATTGCGCCAGCTTGCCGCCGGTCTGCGCTTCCACATCGTATTTGAGCAGGGTGCCGCCGTCCTGATCAATCAGCACCACCGTCGCCTCGCCCTTGGCAAAACCGGCGACGCCGCCCTCACCTTCGCCCGAAATCCTGTACCCGTTCGGCGGGTCGAGATCGCTGAGCGTGATCTTGCCCTTGAAGCGGGCGGATACCGGGCCGATCTTCATCCTGGCGACGGCCTGGAATTCGTTCGCCTCGGTCCGGGTCAATTCCTCACAGCCGGGAATGCAGGCTTTCAGAACTTCGGGATCGTTGAGCCTGGCCCAGACCGCTTCGCGGGACGCCGGAAGCTGAACCTCGCCGTTCATCGTCATCGCCATGCGCTGCCTCCTCGCTCCGCGCGACGCCCTGTTCGAGGGCGCGCCCTTTCAGGTAAGCAAGGACGTTCATAAAGGAAAGAGGATCGCCGCCGAAGACGCCGTGCGAACAGCGCGACGTGATTTTCGATGGTGAAACAGATCGCATCAAACTAAAACGGTCGAACGTTGCGGGAGGACATACAATGCCCATGATCGATGCCGACGGCTGCCTGTTGAATGTCTCCGTCGAGGGACGCGACGGCGGCCCGACCTTGATGCTGTCGCATGCGCTCGGCTGCACGATGCAGATGTGGGAACCGCAGATCGCGCCATTATCGAAATTATTTCGCATCGTCCGCTATGACCGGCGCGGCCATGGCAAGTCCGGCGTGCCGCCCGGTCCCTACTCGATGGAGCGATTCGGCCGCGACGTGCTGGCGATTCTGGACGATCTCAACATCGCCAAGACCCACTGGTGCGGATTGTCCATGGGCGGCATGGTCGGGCAATGGCTCGGAGCCAACGCGCCGGAGCGTTTCGACCGCATCGTTCTCGCCAACACCGGTTGCTATTATCCCGACCCGACCAACTGGCACGCCCGCATCAAGGCGGTCAGGGACGGCGGCCTCAAAGCAATCGCCGACACCGTGATCAGCGGCTGGCTGACGGCGGATTTTCGCGAGCGCGAGCCGCACGCCGCGGCGAAACTAAAAGCCATGCTGAGCGCGTCACCACCGGAGGGCTACATCGCCTGCTGCGAGGCACTGAGCACGCTCGATCAGCGCGCGCTGCTGCCGCGGATCAAAAGCCCGACGCTTGTCATCGCCGGGCGGCACGACAAGTCGACGCCCATCGCTGGTGCGGAATACATCCGCAGCCAGATTCCCGACGCCAGCATGACCATCCTCGACGCCGCGCACATCTCCAATGTCGAACAATCGCACGCCTTCACCGAGGCCGTGGCCGGATTTCTGATGCAACGGTAACGTAGCCCGGGCGCGATGCGGCATTCACATTCTTATGCCGCTTTGCAGAACCGCAATGCGATCGTTCAGGAACCGCTGCTGCCGAAAGGGTAGATGTCCGGCTGCGGAGGCCATTGCCGCATCGGCGCTGGATCGCGCTGGAACGGCTGCTCGATCGCCATCAGGATCGCACCACCGACCAGCAGCAGCAGTTCGGTCGCGTGCAGGCGCAGCGCCGCCATCTCGCCGACCCGTGACGCCATCACCATGCTGCCGAATGTGATAAGGCTGCCGATACCGAGCGCCAGCGCCAGCGCCTCGTCGCAGCCGCCGGATTTCCGGACCGAGGCGCGCATCGTCATCACCAGAAACACCGCGAAGAACGCGACCACGGTGATCTTGCCGAGCGCAAGAAACCAGGCCATGCGCACCATGCTGACCGTCGTAAGATGCATGTGGTCGCTGAGAAAGAGCGCCACCGAGACGTTCGGAAGGTCATAGAGGCCGTACACCGGCGATACCATGATCTTGAACGCCACCATGGTCCATGCCGGAATGAAATAAAGCGCCAGCAATGCACCGTTGACCGTGCTGATCCGCCAGGAATTCGTCGCCATGCCGCCATCCCGCTTCTGCGTGGCCGCCGTTTTCTGTGGCGGCCTTTGGCGGCGAGGTAACGCCCGTAAACTCAGGCGGACAATTGAAACCCTTTATTTACCTTAATCGGCCGGTCGCCCCTGTGGACAACATGGCGGCCGCACCCGGGCACGTCACAATGCCGTTTCTGTGGGAACCGGAGACCTCGGGAACTCCCGGGTTGCCGGCCTCCCGGCCCTCTTTTTGCGGACCGGCCAACGGTCCTCCTGCTCCTGATCAGCTTGCCAGAGCCGCGCCCGCGAATCGTCGAGCCCCGGGAGGCGCGCGACGGAATGCAAGGCCGCCGTCCCAAATGGCCGCCTGTGGTTGCCGCACCCCGTTGCCACTGTTAGACATTGATTCAAGACGCGCCGGTCCGGCTGCCGGACCCCATCACCGCGTCCGATCTGGCCGCGCTCGGGGACACGCAACGGCAGCACATGGATTATTTCGCCCAGCAACTGATCAACGGCCTCGTGCTCGGCTCGATCTATGGCCTGATCGCGATCGGCTACACGATGGTCTACGGCATCGTCGGCATGATCAATTTCGCTCATGGCGACATCTTCATGATCGGCGGCTTCATCGCACTCATCACCTTTCTGATCCTGGTATCGATGGGCCTTTCCGCGGTGCCGCTGATCCTGCTCGTTGTGCTGCTGGTCTCGATGGCGGTCACCGCCGTTTACGGCTGGGTCGTGGAGCGCATCGCCTATAGGCCGCTGCGGCACTCGTTCCGCCTGGCGCCGTTGCTGTCGGCGATCGGCATGTCGTTCGTGCTGTCCAACTTTTCACAGGTCGCCCAGGGCGCGCAGGTCAAGCCGATACCGCCCCTCATCACCGGCGGCTACACGCTGCACGATTCCGGCAATTTCGCGGTGCAATTGTCCAACATCCAGATCGCGGTGGTGGTCACCACCGTCTTGCTGCTCGCGATCTTCAGCTACATCGTGTCGCGCACCCGCTTCGGCCGCGACATGCGCGCCTGCGAGCAGGATCAGACAATGGCGTCGCTGCTCGGCGTCGACGTCGACCGCACAATCTCGATGACCTTCGTGATCGGAGCGGCGCTCGCCGCCGTCGCCGGCATGATGTACCTGCTCTATTACGGCCTCGTCGATTTCTTCATGGGCTTTGTCGCGGGCATCAAGGCTTTCACCGCGGCGGTGCTCGGCGGCATCGGCTCGCTGCCGGGCGCAATGCTCGGCGGCCTGGCCATCGGCCTGATCGAGACATTCTGGTCGGCATACTTTTCCGTCGAATACAAGGACGTCGCCGCATTCTCGATTCTCATCGTCGTGCTGATCTTCATGCCGACCGGCCTGCTCGGCAGGCCCGAAGTCGAAAAAGTCTGACGGACCCGACGTGGCAACGCCAGCTTCGACACAACAACCCATGGCGCGCGATCCGGCCATCGTCTTCATCCTGAAGAAATCCGTCATCAGCGCTTTCGTGGCGTTGATCCTGTTTTCGCTGATGGTCGGCATCCGCACTTTTCCGGGCGAAACCGGGCAACTGACCTACACGACGCGCTTCGGCGAACTGGCCTCGATAGTCGCCATCGTCTTTGCCGGCAGCATCGTCCTCGAATTGCTTCGACGCTGGATCGGACCGGTCGGTGGCGTCGAACTGCCGGCACCCGTGCGCAATGTATTCTCGACGCTGGGCCGGTTGCTCGGACCCGCGCTTCTGGTCTTCGCGCTGTCAGTGCCGGTGATCTTCTACAATCAACGCTATCTGCTCGATCTCAGCATTCTGGTGCTGACCTACGTCATGCTCGGTTGGGGCCTCAATATCGTCGTCGGCCTCGCCGGCCTGCTCGATCTCGGATACGTCGCATTCTATGCGGTCGGCGCGTACTCCTACGCGCTGCTGGCGCAGAGCGGCCTCCCCTTGCCGTATTTCATCAGCACCTACCCGTTTGTCGCGGTCGATTTCCTGCAACTTGGCGCATGGGCATTCTGGGTGCTGTTACCGATTTCCGGGCTGCTCGCAGCGTGCTGGGGCGTGATGCTCGGTTTTCCGGTGCTGCGGCTGCGCGGCGACTATCTGGCCATCGTCACGCTCGCGTTCGGCGAGATCATCCGCCTCGTGATCATCAACTGGCAGGATCTCACCGGCGGACCGAACGGCATCGGCGGCATTCCCCGTCCGACGTTCTTCGGCGTTCCGCTGACGCCGGGCGAAAATGGCTTCGCGGCGCTGATCGGCGTGCCGTTTTCGCCGACGCATCGCCTCGTGTTCCTGTTCTACCTGATCCTGGCGCTTGCGCTGCTCACCAATTGGGTCACCATCCGTCTGCGGCGGCTGCCGATCGGCCGCGCCTGGGAAGCGATGCGCGAGGATGAAGTGGCCTGCCGGGCGCTCGGCATCAACATCACCACGACAAAGCTTTCAGCCTTCGCCATCGGCGCGATGTTCGGGGGATTCGCCGGCGCGTTCTTCGCGACCCGCCAGGGCTTCATCAGCCCGGAATCCTTTACCTTCCAGGAATCGGCCCTGGTGCTCGCAATCGTCGTGCTGGGCGGCATGGGCTCGCAGCTCGGCGTGGCGCTCGCCGCGATCGCAATGATCGGCGGATTTGAGCTGTTCCGCGGCCTCGATCAGTTCCGTATGCTGGTGTTCGGCGGCGTCATGGTGCTGCTGATGATCTGGCGGCCGCGCGGCCTGATCGGGCACCGCTCGCCGACCGTTTTTCTTGAGCACAACCGCACCATTTCGTCCGACCTCGTCAAGGAAGGTCACGGATGAACGGCGACGACATCCTCGCCGTCGAGCACCTGTCGATGCGCTTCGGCGGCATCGTCGCGGTCAATGACCTGTCTTTCTCCGCGCAGCGAAACAGGATCACCGCACTGATCGGACCGAATGGCGCAGGCAAGACCACCGTCTTCAACTGCATCACCGGATTCTACAGACCGAGCGG
>NZ_MKRN01000027.1:21592-27593 GCF_001896955.1 Nitrobacter sp. 62-13
TGAACGACTTTCGAATTTCCAAGCTGGCGAAAGTCGCGCGCACGTTCCAGAACATCCGCCTGTTTCCGGGGATGACGGCGCTCGAGAATCTGATGGTCGCCCAGCACAACATGCTGATGCGCGCATCGGGTTTCACGCTGCTCGGCCTGCTCGGCCTTCCCTCGTGGCGCGTGGCGGAGCGCGATGCAATCGATCGGGCGCGATCCTGGCTCGATCGCATCGGCCTGCTTGCACGCGCCGATGACGCCGCCGGCAACCTGCCCTATGGCGACCAGCGCCGCCTCGAAATCGCGCGCGCGATGTGCACCGAGCCAACGCTGCTTTGTCTCGACGAGCCCGCCGCCGGCCTGAATGCGCGCGAAAGCGCGGCGCTCAACGAACTCCTGCTGGCGATCCGTGCCGACCACGGCACCTCGATCCTGATGATCGAGCACGACATGTCGGTGGTCATGGAGATTTCGGACCACATCATTGTGCTGGACTACGGCGTCAAGATCGCCGATGGCGCGCCCCGCGCCATCCGCGACGACCCCAAGGTGGTCGCGGCTTATCTCGGCACCGACGAGGACACTGCCGCCGCCGTCATGGAGGGCGACGCATGATGGCCTCTCGCACCGTGCCCCCGGCGCGATGCGGCGCTTCAGCGCCGCTCCGCAGAAACGGGACATTCACGATTCCTGGGCGCGGCTACGAGCCCGGCGCAGCGAAGCAACGCTCCGGATCGCTTTGCGTCCGGGACACGGAGGCTGCGTGATGAGCCAGCCACTCCTCGCCATTCGCGGGCTCCGCGCGGCCTACGGAAAGATCGAGGCGCTGAAGGGCGTTGACCTCGTCATCAGGCCGGGCGAGATCGTGGCGCTGATCGGCGCCAACGGCGCCGGCAAATCGACGCTGATGATGACGATATTCGGCCGCCCCCGCGCCAAGGGCGGTAGCATCGCATTCGACGGGCGCGACATCACCGACATGGCGACCCACGAGATCGCGCGCATGCGCATCGCGCAGTCGCCAGAGGGCCGGCGGATTTTCCCGCGCATGAGCGTCGCCGAAAATCTGCAGATGGGCGCGGACGCAACCGAGTCGGGCGAAAGCGATCGCGCGACGAGCCTCGATCGCGTGCTGACGCTGTTTCCGCGGCTTAAGGAGCGCCTGACCCAGCGCGGCGGCACGCTGTCCGGTGGCGAGCAGCAGATGCTGGCCATCGGCCGTGCGCTGATGAGCCGACCGCGACTGCTGATGCTGGACGAGCCGTCCCTCGGTCTGGCGCCTCTGATCGCGCGCCAGATTTTCGATGCGATTCGCAGGCTCAATCGCGAGGACGGCCTGACCGTTCTGGTGGTCGAGCAGAACGCCAACCATGCGCTGCGGCTGGCGCATCGCGGCTACGTCATGGTCAACGGCCTGATCACGCTCAGCGGAACCGGCGCTGAACTGCTCGCGCAACCTGAAGTCCGCGCGGCCTATCTGGAAGGCGGCCGGAAGACCTGATCGCACGTGTGCTTATCAGGGCGATACGGCGAAGCTCCGTTCGATTACGGCGGCTGAATGACGCGTAACCTCAAATTGCCGATGACTTCGCCGACGATTCAGCCGACAATGGCGTTGGTTCGCACCGCGCCGGACCCTCCGTAACATCATCGCGAGGACCACGTATGACATCCTTGAAGCTCATAGGCCTGGCCTTGGGAGCGTCGCTCGCTCTGTCGACGGCCGCGTTCGCGCAGGACATCACAATCGCAGTGGCCGGCCCGATGACAGGCGGCGAATCCGCATTCGGCCGCCAGCTCAAGAACGGAGCCGATCAGGCAGTCGCCGATCTGAACGAGGCCGGCGGCGTGCTTGGCAAGAAGCTCGTGCTGTTCGTCGGTGACGACGCCTGCGATCCGAAGCAGGCTCGCTCGGTCGCGGAGAAGATCGCGAGCCAGGGCATTCCATTCGTCGCGGGACATTACTGTTCGTCCTCCTCCATCCCGGCCTCGGAGGCTTATGCCGACGGCAACGTGCTGCAGATCACGCCCGCTTCGACCAATCCGCTGTTCACGGAGCGCAAGCTGTGGAATGTCGCCCGGGTCTGCGGCCGCGACGATCAGCAGGGTCTGGTCTCCGCCGAGTACATCCTCAAAAATTACAAAGGCAAGAACGTCGCGATTCTCAACGACAAGACGACCTATGGCAAAGGCCTCGCTGACGAAACCAAGAAAGCGCTCAACAAGGCCGGCTTCCAGGAGAAGATGTTCGAATCCTACAACAAGGGCGACAAGGATTTCAGCGCGATCGTCTCGCGCATGAAGCGCGACAATATCGACCTCGTGTTCGTGGGCGGTTATCATCAGGAAGCCGGCCTGATGGTGCGCCAGATGCGCGATCAGGGCATGAAAACCGTTCTGATGGCGGGCGATGCGCTGGCCGACAAGGAATTCGCCTCGATCACCGGCCCGGCCGCCGCGGGCACGCTGTTCACCTTCGGCCCCGATCCGCGCAAGAAGGCGGCGGCCAAGATGATCGTCGATCGATTCAAGGCCAAGGGCGTCGATCCGGAGGGCTATACCCTCTACACTTATGCGGCGATACAGGTGTGGGCACAGGCCGCCGCCAAGGCCGGCACCACAGATCCGATGAAGGTCATGAAGGCTCTCAAGGCTGGCGCGTGGGACACTGTCCTCGGCAAGCTGGAATTCGATGCCAAGGGCGACATCAAGCAGATCGACTACGTCATCTACAAATGGGACGACAAGGGCAATTATGCCGAACTCGATCCCGGCAAGGGCACCTGAGATAACAGGCCTCTTTTCCGCGACAATTCAACGCCCCGGCTCGCCGGGGCGTTTTGTTTGTCAAACGCAGGTCCGGGTCGCGCAAGTCCAGCAGGGCATGATGCGATTCCCCCGGCCGTCATTCCGGAACGGCGCGGAGCGCCGAACCCGGAATCTATAACCCCCTTGCCCTTCAATCTTTCTCGCGCAGAGGGTTTGGATTCCCGACAAGCCTGGCGCGACTTCGGAAGTGACGACGAGGGCTCTTGAGAACGTCAGCCGAAATTCTGCAGCGCCGGAAAAGTTTCCAGCAGCCAGATACTGACGTCGGAAATCGTGCCAGTAAGAAACGCGATCCCGGTCAGCACCATCAGCACGCCGATCCCCCGCTCGATGGTGGTGAGATGGCGTTTCATGCGATTGAACAGCGACGCGAACCGTTCGATCATGAACGCCGCCAGCAGAAACGGAATGCCGAGTCCCGCCGAATACACCGCTAGCAACCCGGCTCCCTTCACGACCGTGGCCTCCGCCGCCGCGACCGACAGGATCGCTGCCAGGATCGGTCCGATGCAGGGCGTCCAGCCGAACGCGAAGGCGAGCCCCATCACATAGGCCCCCCACAGGCCGACCGGTTTCGGCGCGGTGAGCCGGCCTTCGCGCATCAAAAATCCGATCCGCGTGAGTCCCAGGAAGTGCAGGCCCATCGCAATGATGACGATGCCGGCCAGGATCGACAGCTGCGCCGACCAGGCCCTGATGAGGCTGCCGATGAAGCTGGCGCTGGCGCCAAGCGCGACGAAAACCGTCGAAAATCCCAGCACAAACGTCAGCGCGGCCAGCATCACGGCCCGCTTCGAAGCCTTGGTCGTCTCGTCGTTCGAGACATGTTCGATGGTTGCGCCGGTGAGATAGATCAGATAGGGCGGGACCAATGGCAGGACGCAGGGCGACAGGAAGCTGACAAGGCCCGCGACCAGCGCGGCGGGAATTGAAACGTCGTGAATCATGAGGCTACTTGCCCTGCGATGCCACCCCGACGCAAGAGCTTCGCCCCCTTCCGCGACATTTGTGATCAAACCGTGATCGGCTGCCCTGGCGCGCTCATGGCTCCATCAGGCTGTTGGTTAATCTCCCGAAACGAGGCCGAACCATGAAGAACCTGCTCACCGACATTCCCGGCGTCCGTGTCGGCCATGCCGATGACGCAACGCTCGCCTCGGGCGTCACGGCGGTCCTGTTCGATTCTCCTGCCGTCACAGCGATGGACGTGCGCGGCGGCGGACCTGGCACGCGCGACAGCACCCTGCTCGATCCCGTCAACACCGTGGAGCGGGTCGACGCCCTGGCGCTGTCGGGCGGCTCCGCTTTCGGAATCGAAGCCGGCGGCGGCGTCCAAGCCTGGCTCGCCGAGCGGGGGCGCGGCTTCGCGATCCGCGAGGCCGTCGTCCCGATCGTGCCCGGCGCGGTGTGCTTTGACCTTCTGAACGGCGGCAACAAGCAATGGGGCCGTTTCGCGCCCTATCGCGATCTCGGCTACGCCGCCGCGGCGGCAGCCGCAGGCGATTTCGCGCTCGGCAGCGTCGGCGCAGGGCTTGGCGCCACCACGGCCAATTTGAAGGCCGGCCTCGGCTCGGCTTCGGCCGCTACGGCGGACGGCGTGCTGGTGGCGGCGCTCGCGGTGGTCAATGCGGTCGGCAGCGTCACGATCGGCGACGGCCCCTGGTTCTGGGCCGCGCCGTTTGAATCCGGCGGAGAATACGGCGGGCGAGGATTGCCGCCATCGTTCACGCCGGACATGCTGACGATGCGTTTGAAGGGCGGCCCGGCGGCAACGGCAAGCGAAAACACCACGCTGGCCGTCGTCGTCACCGATGCCGTGCTCACCAAATCGCAAGCGCAACGGCTTGCGATCATCGCGCAGACCGGCTTCGCGCGGGCGATCTATCCGGTGCACGCCCCGCTCGACGGCGATGTCGTGTTCGCGGCCGCAACCGGCGCGAAGCCGATCGATCCGTTCATCGGATTGACCGAACTCGGCATGGTCGCAGCCAATACAGTGGCCCGCGCAATCGCCCGCGGCGTCTATGAAGCCACCGCGCTGCCGTTTCCGGATGCGCTGCCGGCGTGGAAGGATCGGTTCGCGCGATAAAGATTTTTCCACGCACTTTTAAAACTGGAGAGGACCGCCGCGATTTACGCGTGCAGGATTTTTGCTTATGTCGCGCGGTATCATTTTCAAGTATAATACGTGTATATACTTGAAATACCGGCTTAATTTAAGGTTAGTATACAGTATAGCTTGAGACGACGTTATGGCCGGCCGATGGTCTCCCGGTGCGCGCTATCGCGCATGTCAACAGTGGAGAAACGTCATGAAGAAGATCCTCGTTCTCGCCGCGGTCGCCAGCACGCTCATGGCTGCGCCCGCTTTCGCCAAGGGCCAGGGCATCGGCATCGGAGCGAACGTGTTGACCGGCCGCGGCGGCGTGGTCGGCCTGCTCGACGGGCGCGGCGCGCTGGTTGTCAACACCGCGGTCACCACCGGCAAGAACGGCGTGCTCGGCGCGGTTCTCGGCCGCAGCAACGCGTTGGGCGGGCTGCTCGGCGGCGGATGCGGCTGCCACTAGGTTGGAAAAGCGGACGGGTTGACCCCCGTCCGCGCGGCAGCTTACACGCCAGCGCGTTTCGTCGGCTCCGGCGGCTTTGGGGAAAATCGTTTGGTGATCGACGACGTTATCACGAGCCCGTTCACGTCATCGCCCGAGATCAGCGAGCCCTTCGCATAGGCGACATCGATACCGAGGGTCAGGTCGTCGTCAATGTCGCGGGACGCGCCGACGCCGCAGGTCAGCGTTCGCGCATGAAACGGCGAGTCCAGATAGTCGGACGCCGCATAGCCGACCGAAGCCGCCAGCGTCACTTTCGGCTCCGCGGTCCAGGACACCTTCACCGAATATGCAGTCTCAATGGTAATCGGCGAGATCGGAAACGTGGTTTCGCCAGCGCGGCGCCACGCGGTCAAATCGATGCGAAAAGGCGCTGCGCGCCAGTTCAAACTTGCATTGAACAGCGTGCGATCGACGTTCGTGAAATCCGGGTCGTGCCACCTTCCGTATAATCGCGAAACGGAGACAAACGCAGTCACGGCATCGCCTCGATATTTCGCAAACAAAAACGGCTGCACCCTCTCGTTGCTGCGGCGGTAGCCGAACACATCGAACTCCTGCAGATAGTGCCGCACCGAC
>NZ_MKRN01000027.1:27617-29725 GCF_001896955.1 Nitrobacter sp. 62-13
CGGGAAGAAAATCCTGAAAGATCGCATTGGTCTGGTTCAGGCTCGACCGGCCTCCTTCCGCGGTCCCGAACAGCTTGATAGCCCCGTATCGGGCTTCAGCCCTGACCGACTGGATCAGATCGGTCGAGCGCAGATTGTAGGTGCTGGTGTCGGCAATGGTCGATGTGGAATCCAGCTTGAGATCTTCGTCGCCGATCGAACCACGCAGGATCACCTTGCCGCCGCGAGAGGGCGTCAACAGCGGCTGCGCATAGTGTACGGTGTCGGCTTCCGCCGCGACGCCCAGCGTGTAGCCGTCGGCTTTCATTCCCGCCGCCAGTGCAGTATCGGCCGCGACGAACGCGCTGCCGCTGCCCTGCCCGCTCGAAAACTGCGGATTGGAATCGAAGCCGCCGCGCAACCGGAACGACGCGGTGAAGTCGTCTTCAGCGGATGCATGGGAGCCGATGAGGCCGAGGCAGCCGGCGAGAAGAAGTACTCGTGGTAGATACATACGCTCCTCGCAATACTTCGCAGAGGAAACGAATACTTGGAGCGTATGGTTATCGGATCATGAAAATCGGCATCGGCTGCGCAGTGATACGGATGGGGCGAACCCAAGGCTACCGTTGCGGGCCGCCGCATCGGCACGCCGTTGCCGGCGAGCGGTGCCAATTCGCCCGGGCATGCTGACAGGCTGTCGAAACTTCTTATCAGACGCTGACCGAAAGCGATTGAGCAACTGCGGAGGAGATCGCCTCGGTTTCGCGCTGGATCGCCTGCTGCATGAGGCTATAGGACGATGATGCGGTGCCTGATGTCGACGAGGATGGCGGCGACGTCAACGTCACCTGGGTTCCATCCGCAAGCGTGGTTGTGGTGGTGACCGATCCGTCGCTGTTCGTGGTCGAAGCAGATGGTCGATCGCCGCGAGTAGTGAATCGGGACTCGTCCCGCCAGCACCGCTGGATCCGTCCGCGCTGCCAGAGCCATCCGAACCCGCGACATGGTGGTGGCGGCCATGACCGTGTTCGTGTCCGCCCGCGCCCTTCAGGGCCGATGTCATCTCGTCGAGGCTCACCGAGCCGTCGCCATTCGTGTCCAGCTTGCCGAACACGTCGTCGGCCTGCGCCAGGTTGGTGCCGCCGGCGCCGAGCGCAGTTTCGAATTCGGACTTGCTGATACGGCCGTCGCCGTTGCCGTCGATCTGCGAGAACAGATCCTGCAACGCAGCGGACGCGCTGACGGCAGACGCCGATGTGCCCGGCGACTGTCCCTGTGCCGCAAGCAAGGCGCTCATGGTGGCCGGCGAGATGCAGGCTCCCGACCCGCAGCCCGATGAAGCCGTCGGCCCCATTGGGCTCGCGCCGCCGCTGACCGGATCGAATGACCCCGGTGCAGGCTGGCCGACCCCGGTCTTCACCTTCGAGGAGGCCGACGACGCCAGCGATTGAAATGCTTCGATCGCCGACGACACGGCCCCCAAGGCAAACAGCATGGCCAAGCTCCCGATCCGTGCCGCGCGCGGCGCAATCCCGTTCGGCAACAAGTCCAGCAAATGCCGTGCCACCACGAAACGCCGATAAACAGGGAGTTTCCGCGCGACGCCCCGGCGAAACCGGGGCAGAACATGCCGCTTGCGGCAGAACTTGCCGCGGCCTGCGTCACCCCGATCAGTCGATGCCGCGCATTGCCCCCGGGCGCGGCCCATGTTAGGCGAGGCTTTCTCAAGCCCGCAGAAACTCCCGGAAACGTTCATGTCTCAGACTTTTGCGCCGCGTCCTCTCGTCATCGCACCGTCGATCCTGGCCTCGGACTTCTCGAAGCTGGGCGAGGAGGTTCGCGCCGTCGACCAGGGGGGCGCCGACTGGATCCACCTCGATGTGATGGACGGCCATTTCGTGCCGAACATCTCCTACGGCCCCGATGTCATCAAGGCGATGCGCCCGCACACGAAGAAGATCTTCGACGCCCACCTGATGATTTCGCCCTGCGATCCCTATCTCGAAGCCTTCGCCAAGGCCGGTTGCGACCACATCACGGTTCACGTCGAGGCCGGGCCGCACCTGCATCGCTCGCTGCAGGCCATTCGCAACCTCGGCAAGAAGGCGGGCGTCACGCTCAATCCC
>NZ_MKRN01000028.1:0-14250 GCF_001896955.1 Nitrobacter sp. 62-13
AATCCATCACGAACAGTTTCTCCGGCGCGTCGCGCACGCTCGCGGGATCGTTCACCACCAGCGTCTTCGGATGGATGCGCTCGAGCAGGTGAGTGCTCGTGATATAGGCGAGATCGAACGGCGGATCCTGCCGCAGCAACACGACGTCGAACGATTCCATCGGGGTGCGCATCGCATCGCCGAGCGTAAAATGATCGCCGTCCTGATCGCGCACGGTCAGCGGCTGGACCGGCGCGACCACGTCCTTGCCGCGCAGGGACAGTTTGTCCGGCGTGTAATACGAGAGCGTGTGGCCGCGTCTCTGCGCCTCCAGCAACAACGCAAAGGTCGAATCGCCGCGAACGTTGATGCGTGCGATAGGATCCATCTGAACGGCGACTTTCAATGTCATCGTGCTCGTCCGTTGATTTCAACCGGAGACGCGTAAACGCCCCAGGCTATGTACTGGCGTCGAATGCACCTGGCAAATGGCGCGGCAAGCGTCGCGGCGCAATCAGCATGGCGTCGAAACGAAGCTCGAAAGCTGCATGTTCGGGATGCGCCATCAGCCAGCCTTGCGCGGCGGCGATGATCCGGAGTTGTTGCCGTGGCGTCACCGCGTAGGCGGCTTCATCGAGGCTGCGGCGGGCCTTGACCTCGACGAAGGCGAGAAGCTGACGCCGCCGCGCCACGATGTCGATCTCGCCATGCGGCGTGCGATACCGCCGCGCCAGAATCCGGTAGCCCTTGGCGATCAGATAGGCGGCGGCGCGACTCTCCGCCGAAAGACCCGTGTGGAAGGCCGCGACCCGCTCCGGCGCTGCGGTTCTGGCGCGGTCGAGGGAATCGTCCTTACCCGCGGTCATTGTCGTCCCTGGCCCGACCCTGTCCGGCGAGTTCAAGGGCGCGGGCATAGATTTCGCGACGCGGGCGGCCCGAGATTTCGACTGCCCGAGCGACGCTGTCCTTGACGCTGCTTTCCTTCAGCGAGGTCAGCAGCAGTTCGTCCAGATCTTCGGACGACATCACGCCTGCGTCAGCCGGAGGCGGGCCGACCACCAGCACAAATTCGCCCCGCGTTTCCAGCGTCTCTGCCGCTGCCGCGAGTTCTCCGAGGGGTGCCCGGCTGATATCCTCGTGCAGTTTCGTCAGTTCGCGACAGATCGCGGCGTCGCGACGGTCGAGGATGGCTGCGAGATCGCGCAAGGATTCCCGGATGCGGCTGCCGGATTCAAACATGACCAGCGTGGCATCGACTCTTGCAAGCTCGGCAAGGCGCGTTCGACGGGCAGCCTCCTTTGCGGGCAGGAATCCTTCGAAGTAGAACCGGTCCGTCGGCAGCGCGGCGACTGCGAGCGCAGCCAGCACGGACGATGGTCCGGGCAACGCAACGACCCGATGGCCGGCGGCAGAGACCTCGCGGACCAGCTTGAATCCGGGGTCGGAAATCAGCGGCGTTCCGGCGTCGGAGACCAGCGCGATCGAGGCCCCAGCCGCAAGCTGCTCCAGAATTTTCGGACGGGCGGTCGCAGCGTTATGTTCGTGATATGGCTTAAGCACGGCTGTGATCGCGAAGCGTTCGGTAAGACGACGCGTGATGCGGGTGTCCTCGCATGCGATCATATCGACACCGGCGAGTGTCTCCAGTGCCCGCAGGGTGATGTCGCCGAGATTGCCGATCGGCGTAGCGACGAGATGAAGACCTGGCGCAGCCCTGGGCGCGACCAGTTGATGACCCGCGATGGAAAAGGTCCGGATACCGGGAGTTTCGGCGTCCGGTTTCAGCGGGGCTGATTTTGCGCGCATGGCGCTGCACTCTATAGCGTTTTCGGGCGACGTGGATACCGCTTCGCGCCCAGAAAAATCAGTGAGGACGAAAGCCGTGGCTTTGACTCCAATAAAAGCCAGAATGGCCCAGGGGGGGCGAGAAGGGATTCGATTTTACGTCATTTCAGCGAAGTCGGCGGGTTCCGCCGTCCACAAGGTTGGGTACGGCGCCGAGTCGAGGCGGGACACGATCCCTTTGTTCAGGTAATTATTCGTCAGCAATATGCCTGATTCCCTCGGGAGATTGCGCTCGGCCCGTGCGGACGAGTTCATGGCAAGGATGATAATGGCGGACCCGTTCAAACCGAAACCCGAACGTCCGGGCACGACCCGCCGAGCGGCATTGGGTTTCGTCATTGGCGCGCCCTTGCTCGGGGCGTGCTCGGGTGTCCAGCAATCGCTGATCGGTTCGTCGACGCAACCTTCGCCGGCCGCTCCGCCTCAGCAGGGCGTTACCATCGGGACGGGCCAAGTCAAGGTTGGACTGGTCCTGCCGTTGTCGGCCGCGGGCAATGCCAGCATTGCGGCGCAGTCGATGAAGAATGCCGCCGAAATGGCGCTGTCGGAGTTTCAGAACCCGAATATCCAGTTGCTGGTCAAGGACGACTCCGGTTCGGCGCAAGGCGCGCAGCAGGGCGCGCAACAAGCCCTCGATGAAGGCGCCGAAATCATCCTCGGTCCGCTGTTTGCAGCTTCCGTTCCGGCGACCGCGCAGGCCGCACGGACGCGCGGCATCTCGGTGATCGCGTTCTCGACCGATTCAAGCGTCGCGGGCCGGGGCGTTTATCTCCTGAGCTTTCTTCCCGAGTCCGATGTGAACCGGATCGTCGAATATGCCGCGAGCGTCGGAAAGCGCTCGTTTGCCGCCATGGTGCCCGAAAACGCCTACGGCAATGTGGTGGAGGTCGCTTTCAAGCAGACGGTCGGCCGCCACGGCGGGCGTATCGTCGCATTCGAGAAATATGGCGCGGATCGCGCCGCCGCGGCGAAAAACGTGGCGCAGTCGCTTCGCTCGGCAGACGCTCTGCTCATCGCCGATGATGGCGATGCGGTGGTCTCGGTTGCCGACGCGCTCACGGCGGCGGGCGCCAACCTGCGCAATGTCCAGCTTCTCGGCACCGGCCTGTGGGACAATCCACGCGTATCCGCCAGCGCGGCATTGCATGGCGGTCTCTACGCCGCTCCCGACCCGTCCGGTTTCCGCGCCTTCGCGGGCCGTTACCGCGCCAAGTTCGGCGGCGAACCGGTGCGCACGGCGACTCTCGCCTATGATGCGGTTGCACTGGTGGCGGCCCTCGCCCGCACTCAGGGGCCGCAGCGCTTCGCGGGGGAGACGCTGACGAACCCGTCGGGCTTCGCCGGCATCGACGGCCTGTTTCGATTCCGTTCCGACGGCACCAACCAACGCGGCCTCGCCGTCATGCGCGTCGCGTCCGGTGGTGGCCAGCCGGTTGCCGGATCGCCCAAGAGCTTTGGCGCCTGATCTTTGGACTGCCGGAATCAGGCGGCGAGATCGGCCACCACGGCGTCGAGCACGGGAAAGCCATCCTGCGTAACCCGCAAACGCCCGTCGGGGCTGATTGCGATCGCGCCTTCCTCGCGCAGGATGGCGATTCGCTGCGGATCGAGGGGACGGCCCGACAGCGCCGCGTAGCGCTGCGGATCGATGCCCTCGCGCAAGCGCAGCCCCATCAGCAGGAATTCGTCGGCGCGCTCTTCGCTGTTCAGGAGATCGTCGGTGACGATCCCGTTGCCGATCGCCTCGACCCGCATCAGCCAGGCTTCGGGCCGCTTTTCGGTGGCGATGGCGTGCCTTTGGCCGTCGATATCGAGACGTCCGTGTGCCCCCGGGCCGATGCCCGCATATTCTTGCCCGCGCCAGTAGACCAGGTTGTGCCGGCATTCCGCGCCGCGCCGCGCGTGATTTGATATCTCGTAGGCCGGCAAGCCATGACGCGCACAGATCTCCTGCGTGACGTCATACAAAGCGCGTGCGATCGCCTCATCCGGCGTCTTGAGTTTGCCGGCCGCGTGCAGGCCGAAAAACGGCGTGCCTTCCTCGATGGTCAATTGATAGAGCGACAGGTGCTCGGCGGCTTCCGAGATCGCGCGCTGCAATTCCTCCGCCCACATGTCAGGCGTCTGGTCGGGGCGCGCATAGATCAGATCGAACGAATAGCGGTCGAACACCGAGCGCGCGATCGCGACCGCGTCCAGCGCCTCGCGCGCGGTGTGCAGCCGCCCGAGAGCTTTCAGCGAGGCATCGTCGAGCGCCTGCACGCCGAGCGAGACGCGATTGACGCCCGCGTTGCGATAGCCGCGGAACCGCGTGGCTTCGACGCTGGTCGGATTGGCCTCCAGCGTGACCTCGACGTCATCAGCAACGTTCCAATGTTGTCCGATGGCGTCGAGGATGGCGCCGACGGTCCGCGGCTGCATCAACGACGGGGTGCCGCCGCCGAGGAAGATCGAGGACACGTCGCGGCCGGGTGCGCGGGCGGCGGTGGTTGCGACCTCGCGCACGAATGCCCGCACGAAGCGTTCTTCATCGATCGGCGCGTGCCGGACATGGCTGTTGAAGTCGCAATACGGACACTTCGACAGGCAGAACGGCCAGTGCACATAGACGCCGAAAGCGGGCTTTGTGTCAGCGGCGATCAAGGGCAATCTCCGCAAGCTTCACGAATGCGCGGGCGCGATGCGACAGGCCGAGGCCGAGAGGCGGCAGTCCGTGCTTCTCGATGCTGGTCATCTCGCCGAACGTGCGCGCGTGACCGTCCGGCAGGAACGTCGGATCATAGCCGAAACCGGCCGTTCCTCGCGGGGGCCAGACCAGCGTGCCGTCGACGCGGGCTTCGACCTCCTCGAGATGGTCGTCGGGCCATGCGACGCACAGTGCCGATACGAAATGAGCCCGGCGCTTCTCCGGCGTCGTCGCGCCGCGCTCCTGCAACAGCCGCTCGATACGGGCCATCGCTGCGGAAAAATCCGCAGGTTTGCCGGCCCAGCGCGCGGAATGGATGCCCGGCGCGCCGTCGAGCGCATCGACGACAAGACCGGAATCGTCGGCAAAGGCCGGAATCTTCGCACTTCGGGCCGCAGCGACGGCCTTGATCCGGGCATTGGCGCGGAAGTCGGCGCCGGTCTCCTCAGGCTCGCCGAGACCGAGTTCGCCGGCGGAGACCGCCTCGATGCCGTACGGCGCGAGCAATTCGCGCATCTCGGCGAGCTTGCCGGGATTGTGGGTGGCGATCACGAGTTTGCCGGTTATCCGACGATGCATGGCCGATCGGGTTTCAGTTTCCTGTTTTGACGCGTTTTCTTGATGCGAACCGGCACCCGCTGCGCTCCAAAACGCTGCAGGACGCGGGTCCTGCGGGAGAAACGCGCGAGGAACGAATCACGCCACCGCCATTTTCTGCAAATCCACCAGCCGCGCGACCCCTTTTTTTGCGAGCGTGATCAGCGCGCGAAATTCATCTTCCGAGAACGGCGTCTTTTCGGCGGTTCCCTGTACCTCGATGATGCGTCCGTCGCCGGTCATGACGAAATTGGCGTCGGTATCGGCTTCGGAATCCTCCGCATAATCCAGGTCCAGGACGGGCGTGCCGTTATAAATGCCGCATGACACTGCGGCGACGTTGTCGCGAAGCACGCTCGTCTTGAGCATGTTGCGGGCCTTCATCCAGCCGACGCAGTCGGCCAGCGCAACCCACGCGCCGGTGATCGAGGCGGTGCGCGTGCCGCCGTCGGCCTGTATGACGTCGCAATCGATCGTGATCTGGCGTTCGCCGAGCGCCTCGAGGTCGACCGCGGCCCGCAGGGAGCGGCCGATCAGGCGCTGGATTTCGACGGTGCGGCCGCCCTGTTTGCCGGCGGAGGCCTCGCGCCGGGTCCGCTCCAGCGTGGCGCGCGGCAGCATTCCGTATTCGGCCGTGACCCAGCCGCGCCCCTGGCCCTTGAGCCACGGCGGCAGCCGTTCCTCAAGCGTCGCGGTCACCAGCACGTGGGTATCGCCGAATTTCACCAGGCAGGAGCCCTCGGCATATTTGACGACGCCACGTTCGAGCGACACGGCGCGCAGTTCATCGGGTGCACGGCGGCTCGGCCGCATGGGAACCTCTCCAGTTCGCTTATGAAAATTATCTTGCGGTGCTTTTAGAGCATGATCCCGAAAAGTGGAAACCGGTTTTCGGAGAAGATCATGCTCAAACAAAAAGGCTGGAGTCCGAATTCCACGCAATCGAGCAGGACCCTAGGGGCAGGACGCCGCGGCGGCAAGGCCCGAGCGTCGAGCGTCGCAAAGGCGGCTTGCAGGCGATGCGTCGGGGGGACAAATTAGAGGCAACCATGATGCGCGGGAGATAGCGTTGGTTCATCACGAATCGATCGGCCTGATTGCGCCGAATGCCGGGCTTGCCCAGTTGAACGAGCGGTCGCGCGACATTTTTCGTCAGATTGTCGAGAGTTATCTCGCGACCGGCGAGCCCGTGGGCTCGCGCAATATTTCCCGCCTGATCGCGGTGCCGCTGTCGCCGGCGTCGGTTCGCAACGTGATGTCGGATCTCGAACAACTCGGGCTGATCTATGCGCCGCATACCTCGGCCGGGCGCTTGCCGACCGAACTCGGCCTGCGGTTCTTCGTCGACGCCCTGATGCAGGTCGGCGACCTGACCGAGGCGGAGCGCCAGTCGATCCAGACCCAGCTTGCGGCGGTCGGTAAGGCGCAATCGGTCGAGGCGGCGCTGGGCGAAGCCTTGACGAGGCTGTCGGGATTGACCCGCGCGGCGGCGGTGGTTCTGACCGCCAAATCCAACGTGCGTCTGAAGCACATCGAATTTGTCAGGCTGGAGCCGGAGAAGGCGCTGGTGGTGCTCGTCGCCGAGGACGGACAGGTGGAGAACCGCGTGCTGACGCTGCCCTCCGGCGTTCCGGCATCCGCGCTGACCGAAGCGTCGAATTTCCTCAATGCGCGAATCCGCGGGCGAACGCTCGCCGACGCGCGTCTCGAACTCGAGACCGCGCTGACGCAGAGCAAGGCCGAACTCGATCAGCTCACCCAGAAGATCATTGCGGCCGGGATTGCGAGCTGGTCGGGCGGCGACAGCGACGATCGGCAACTGATCGTGCGCGGCCACGCCAATCTGCTGGAGGACCTGCACGCGATGGAAGACCTTGAGCGGGTGCGGTTGTTGTTCGATGACCTCGAAACCAAACGCGGCGTGATCGACTTGCTCGGCCGCGCCGAACGCGCCGATGGCGTCCGTATCTTCATCGGTTCGGAAAACAAGCTGTTCTCGTTGTCGGGATCCTCGACGATCATCGCGCCCTACAGCGATGGCGCCGGTCATATTGTCGGAGTCCTCGGCGTGATCGGTCCGACCCGGCTGAATTACGCGCGGGTGATCCCGATGGTCGACTACGCGGCCCGCATCGTCAGCCGGATGCTCGGCGGATGAGCCGGTCCCGCGCGCGCTTGATTTTTACGCCGGAACCACGATATCCCGCACGGACCATCCATTCGTTCGAGACCATTTGCGAGAAGGCTGCGTGATGACCGATTCCGACGGCAAAACAGACAATTCCGGCGATCCCGCTCCGGAGGCCGAGCCGGTGGTTTCCAAGCCGTACATCATGCCCGACGATCCCGAGGAAGGGTCGCTCGATGCGCTGACCAAGCAAGCCGCGGAAGCGAAGGACCGGATGCTTCGCACGCTGGCGGAAATGGAGAATCTGCGCAAGCGCACCGCGCGGGAGGTGTCGGATGCGCGAGCTTATGCGATATCGGGGTTCGCCCGCGACGTGCTGGACATTGCCGACAACCTGCAGCGCGCGCTCGATGCGGTGCCGGCCGAGGCGCGCGCTGCGGCCGAGCCCGGGCTGAAAGCCCTGATCGAGGGCGTGGAGTTGACCGAACGCTCGCTGCACAACGCGTTGGAAAAGCACGGCGTGCGGAAGTTCGATCCGGCCGGCGAGAAGTTCGATCCGAACGTTCATCAGGCGATGTACGAAGTCCCCGATCCGTCAGTTCCCGTCGGAACGATCGCGCAGGTCATCCAGGCCGGCTACATGATCGGCGAGCGGGTGTTGCGTCCGGCGCTGGTGGGAGTTGCGAAGGGCGGCGCCAAGCCGGCCGCTTCCGAGCAAGGTTAGCCCGTGGTTGCGGGCTGCGCCGCAAGGCCTGCCTATTGGACCTAACGCGGCTGGATGCCGTCACGAACCGCACGAAAGCGTGGAAACGCAGTAGACCATTCGTCTCGCGGCGTGCTGCCGATCAGCCGCATTGCCGTGTTTGCGCTTCCGAACACCAGCCATTGAACGACGGTTACCGGCGCATTCGTCTGTGCGTTCGTGGCGTCGATCCGCGTTTCGAAGCCGGGCGATCCGTTGATCCGCATCGGCTCCGACATCGTGATATGCGCATCGCGCAGGTTCGGAATCGTGGTTGCGATGTCGCGCGCAAACCGGCCCCGATCGTCCGGCCGTTCCGGAGCCGACCCGGTCGGCGCGATGATCATGAAGGCCTTGCTGTCGATATCGTTATCCGTTGTTGCGTCGGCGAGCAGGATGGCGGCTCCCGGCGCCAGCGTGCGGACCGTTTTGAAGGAGCTCAATTCGGTCAACTTGAAAGGCAGCAGACTGAGCTGCTCCTCGATCGGCACTTCCTTGCGCAAGGCCACCGTTGCAAACATCTTTTGCATGGCCTGGTCGGAATAGATTTTTTCGGCATTCTCCGGCACTTGCGCCGCTACATATCCTGAGAAGGTGTCGCCCGACACCACCATCGAATAGCGCCGAACGCTGTCGTTGCCGTTCTTGGCGGTCTCGACGATGAAATAGGCCTTTCCACTCGCGGTCTCCAGGCTTTGCGGTTTTGGGCCTTGGACGCCGGCCGGTTCGGATTTGGCGGCGGCCTCCACGTCCCGGAAGGCCGCGGGCGGGAGTTCTGCGACGATGACCTTGACCTGGTGATCGGCGGTCTCGAAGCCGGGAAATGTCTTTGCTGCCGAGAGGCCGATCAGCGGAACCAGTCCGATCCGGCTGCCAGGCGCATAGATCAGGCCGTCGGCGAAAGCGGTAACGCCGCCGGCCAGCAGAAACAGAGCGGCTACCGCTTGCGTGAGATATCTCATGGAAGCTCTCTTGGGGTTGCATTAAGGCCGTTCAATGATCGGTCCGTACGACGCTCTCGCTGCTTTCGCCAACCTGTCTTGGCGGGAGCTTCCGCTTTTCGTTAACGGATCGGATTGCAATTTCGCGATCTGCCGGGCTATCCGGAAAAGAGGCCGGCTTCCCTGAAAATGGATGTTTTCCGCCATGAAGGATCGCGCCGGTCCTTGCGGCCCCCACCCCCCCTCCTATATGAGGCTCACCGTCGCTATATCGCGCGCATTTGATATCTGGGGGTCTGGAGGTGGGTGCCGTCAGGGCCCGGCCGGACTGCCGCAACAAGAGGGATACAAAGACCATGGGAAAGGTCATCGGGATCGACCTCGGCACCACGAATTCGTGCGTTGCCGTAATGGACGGCAAGACGCCGAAAGTCATCGAGAACGCGGAAGGGATGCGGACCACCCCGTCCATTGTCGCCTTCAGCGATGACGGCGAGCGGCTCGTCGGGCAGCCGGCCAAGCGCCAGGCCGTGACCAATCCCGAGCGGACCATTTTCGCCGTCAAGCGCCTGATCGGCCGCCGTTACGACGATCCCACCGTCGAAAAGGACAAGAAGCTTGTCCCATACAAGATTGCAAAGGCCGGCAACGGCGACGCCTGGGTCGAAGTGGACGGCAAGACCTATTCCCCCTCGCAGATTTCGGCTTTCACGCTCCAGAAGATGAAGGAGACGGCCGAAGCTCATCTGGGCCAGAAGGTCGATCAGGCCGTCATCACGGTTCCTGCCTACTTCAACGACGCGCAGCGACAGGCGACCAAGGACGCCGGCAAGATCGCCGGCCTTGAAGTGCTGCGCATCATCAACGAGCCGACCGCGGCGGCGCTGGCCTATGGCCTCGACAAGGCGAAGAGCGGCACGATCGCCGTCTACGATCTCGGCGGCGGCACGTTCGACGTGTCCATTCTGGAGATCGGCGACGGCGTGTTCGAGGTGAAGTCGACCAATGGCGATACGTTCCTTGGCGGCGAAGACTTCGACATGCGCCTGGTCAACTATCTGGCCGATGAATTCCAGAAGGAGCAGGGCATCAACCTTCGCAACGACAAGCTCGCCTTGCAGCGGCTCAAGGAAGCCGCCGAGAAGGCCAAGATCGAATTGTCGTCGACCACGCAGACCGAGATCAACCTGCCGTTCATCACGGCCGACCAGTCCGGCCCGAAGCATCTGACCATGAAGCTCACCCGCGCCAAGTTCGAAGCGCTGGTCGACGATCTGGTTCAGAAGACCATCGAGCCGTGCCGCAAGGCGCTGAAGGATGCCGGCCTGACGGCGGGCGAAGTCGGCGAAGTGGTGCTGGTCGGCGGCATGACGCGCATGCCGAAGGTCCAGGAAGTGGTCAAGCAGCTGTTCGGCAAGGAGCCGCACAAGGGCGTCAATCCGGACGAGGTTGTCGCGATCGGTGCTGCGATCCAGGCCGGCGTGCTGCAGGGCGACGTCAAGGACGTCCTGCTGCTTGACGTCACTCCGCTGTCGCTGGGCATCGAAACGCTGGGCGGCGTGTTCACCCGCATCATCGATCGCAACACCACGATTCCGACCAAGAAGAGCCAGGTGTTCTCGACTGCCGAGGATAACCAGAACGCCGTCACCATCCGCGTCTTTCAGGGCGAGCGCGAAATGGCGGCCGACAACAAGATTCTCGGCCAGTTCGACCTGATGGGCATTCCGCCCGCCCCGCGCGGCATGCCGCAGATCGAGGTGACGTTCGATATCGACGCCAACGGCATCGTCAACGTCTCGGCCAAGGACAAGGCGACCGGCAAGGAGCAGCAGATTCGCATCCAGGCGTCCGGCGGTTTGTCCGAGGCCGACATCGAGAAGATGGTCAAGGACGCGGAAGCCAACGCGACCGAGGACAAGAAGCGCCGCGAGGCCGTCGACGCCAAGAACCACGCCGATGGCCTGGTGCACTCGACCGAGAAGGCGTTGAGCGAACACGGCTCCAAGATCGAGGAAAGCGAGCGTCGTGCCATCGAAGACGCCGTCAGCGATCTGAAGGAAGCGCTGAAAGGCGATGATGCCGAGGCGATCAAGGCCAAGACGAATACGCTGGCGCAGGCGTCCATGAAGCTCGGCGAAGCCATGTACAAGCAGCAGGCTGAAGCCGATGCAGCCAAGGACGCCGCGAAGGACGATGTCGTCGATGCCGAGTTTACCGAGGTCGACGACGACAAGAACAAGAAGTCTGCTTAAGCGGCGAGAATGACCATGACCCCCGTTTCCCCGGAGCACGCAAGGCGTCTCGAAGGGCGGGGGTCATTTTTCTTTAAGCGGGACGCTGCATCCTCTGGCCAACGAATCACTCATGCGTCTTTGGGGATGAAGCGACGTTCGGGCGGTATGGACTGATGTCGACCAAGCGCTGTTACTACGAAACCCTTGAGGTCGATCGGAACGCGGACGAATCCAAGCTCAAGGCGGCCTTTCGTAAACTGGCCATGAAATGGCATCCGGACCGAAATCCGGGCGACGCCACCAGCGAGATACGCTTCAAGGAAATCAACGAGGCCTACGAAGTCCTGAAGGATGGCGATAAACGCGCCGCCTATGATCGTTTCGGTCACGCCGCGTTCGAGCATGGCGGCATGGGTGGTGGCGGAGGCGCCGGATTCGGCGCGGGATTCGCTTCATCATTCTCCGACATTTTCGAAGACTTGTTCGGAATGGCCGGACAGCGCGGCCGGGGCGGTGGCCGTGAGCGTGGCGCGGACCTTCGCTACAATATGGAAATCTCGCTGGAGGAGGCCTTCCAGGGCAGGACGGCTCAGATCGAAATTCCGGTTTCGGTCACCTGTGAGTCCTGCTCGGGCACCGGCGCCAAGGCCGGGACCAAGCCGAAGAACTGCGCGATGTGTGGCGGAGCGGGGCGGATTCGTCAGGCCCAGGGCTTCTTCACGCTGGAGCGCACCTGCCCCGGCTGTCAGGGGCGCGGCCAGATGATCGAGGATCCCTGTCCCTCCTGCAACGGTTCGGGCCGCGTCAGCCGCGAACGCTCGCTGTCGGTCAACATTCCGGCCGGCGTCGAGGATGGCACCCGCATCCGCCTGGCCGGCGAGGGCGAGGCCGGAATCCGTGGCGGGCCGCCGGGCGACCTCTACATTTTCCTGTCCCTCGCTTCCCATGAGTTCTTCCAGCGCGACGGCGCCGATCTGCATTGCCGTGTTCCGATCTCGATGGTCACGGCCGCGCTTGGCGGAGAATTCGAGGTGCCGACCATCGACAAGAGCAAGACCAAGGTGAAAGTCCCGTCCGGGACCCAGTCGGGCCGTCGATTCCGCATCGCATCAAAGGGCATGCCGGTGCTCCGCTCGCGCCAGACCGGCGATATGTATGTGCAAGTGGTAGTTGAAACGCCGCAGAATCTGACCAAGAAGCAGCAGGATCTTCTCGCCGAGTTCGAAAAATTATCGTCCGGTGCAACCCAACCGGAGGCGGCGGGTTTCTTCACTAAGGTCAAGGACTTCTTCGGTACTCGTGCAAGTCCCTGAAGACCGTTTTGCTTGACCGTTTCGATTGCCGGCTGTACCTGTGTATAACTTAAGTCTCACATCCTGCCAGTAGTGACCCCATCTGGGTGCAAAATGCCTTTGCAAATGTCCGCGCGTGCGTTGAAGAAACCGCTCCGCCTTGACGACGAGGTTCGCTTTCTCCGCTCGTGGATCGAAAAGCCGCTCCATATGGGTGCAGTGATGCCATCCGGGCGCCTTCTGGCCCGCACCATGGCGCAATACGTCGATGTCGGGTCGAACGACCCGGTTGTCGAACTCGGACCGGGAACGGGTGCCATCACCAATGCGATGATCGAACATGGCGTCGATCAGAAACGTCTTGTGCTGGTCGAGTACGATCCGGGATTTTGTGCGCTGCTTCGCGACCGTTACCCGCAGGCGACGGTCGTTCAGGGCGACGCCTATACGTTGCGTGACTCGCTGTGGAACGTGCTGGGCGCCCGCGCCTCGGCGATCGTCTCCGGCCTGCCGCTCGTCACCAAACCGATGTTGACGCGGCTCAGGCTGATCCGCGATGCCTTTGCGACGCTCGCCCCCGGCGCGCCGTTCGTGCAGTTCACTTATTCGGTCGTGCCTCCGATCCCCAAATCGTTGCCCGGCATCTCGACGGAAGCGTCCGAGCGGATCTGGATGAATCTCCCTCCAGCACGCGTCTGGGTGTATCGCAGGCGCTGACGGGGCAGTGTGGTGGTTCAGATGTTCGCTGCCTTTTCCTTGCGAGGGCGTCAGCGAGCTTCGAACCGAAACCGCACCAGAACTTACTCAATTCGCTCGTGCCCTTTCGAATCCGAAGTTTGCTCCGGAAGGCGCCGCACAATGAAGCAGACGTCCGATTCAGGGCGCTAGCGCGGCGGCTGGTTTGCCTGCAATGCGACCAATGTCCGTGCCGAAAATCCTCATCATTCCCGGCTCGCTACGCACCGGCTCGCACAATGCGAGGCTCGCCGCCGTTGCAGTCGCGGAATTTGTCCGGGCCGATGTCGAAGCCGTCCGCATTTCGCTTGGCGACTTTCCGTTGCCGATCTACGACGCCGATCTGCAGGCAAATTCCGGCGTGCCCGCCAGCGCGGTCCGTCTCAAGCAGATAATCGGGGCGCATGACGGTATTCTCATCGTGACGCCCGAATACAACGCTTCGCTGCCGCCATTGCTCAAGAATGCCATCGATTGGATTTCGTGCGTTCAGGCTCCCCACGAAATGCGCGGTCAGGTTTTTCACGGCCGTGCCTTTGCGATCGCGTCGGCCTCCGCCGGGCGGTTCGGCGGCGCGCGATGTCTGGCCCAGTTGCGCCTTGTCCTCTCCGCTTGCCGCGCGATGGTGATACCCAATCAGCTCGCGCTGTCGTTCGCAGCCGATGCCTACGACGATATGGAACGCTTGAAGCATCCCGCCGATGCCGATGCGTTGAGGGCCATGGTGCGCCAATTGATCGAGATCGCCGGGAACGCGCGCTGAAGCTTGGCCTGAAACAATTGCCTGCTCACCGCCCGCTCTATCCGGAAGACGCCTGCGGTCATCGAGCGCCATGACATTCTTGACCATTCTTGCCGGCGCGGCAGGCGATGCGGAGCATGATCGGTTGCCGGGAAACCCGGCCCCCGCTATACCCGGAGAGCATTTTCAAGGACTCGGTTCGTGGCCGACATGCGTTTGATTGTTGCGGGAGCAGGCGGCCGGATGGGCCGTGCTTTGGTGCGCGCGATGACGGAAACCGGCGGCGCGGTGCTGGCGGGCGCGCTCGAATCGCCGGGATCCGAGCT
>NZ_MKRN01000028.1:14284-18631 GCF_001896955.1 Nitrobacter sp. 62-13
TCCTGGATTTTACGGTTCCGGCGGCGACCATCGCGAATGTCGCCATCGCCGCCGAGCGCCGGCTGGTTCACGTCATCGGCACCACCGGCCTGTCGGCGTCGGATATGGCGGTCATCAAGAGCGTGACCTCCCGCACCGTGGTCGTGCAGTCGGGCAACATGAGTCTGGGCGTCAATCTGCTCGCCGCGCTGGTGAAGCGGATGGCGCAATCGCTGGACGAAAGCTTCGATATCGAAGTTCTTGAAATGCATCACCGGGCCAAGATCGACGCGCCCTCCGGCACCGCGCTGATGTTGGGGCAAGCGGCGGCAGACGGCCGCAAGATCGTGCTGGACCAGCACGCGGCGCGTGGGCGTGACGGGATCACCGGCGCCCGCAAATCGGGCGACATCGGTTTTGCCTCGCTGCGCGGAGGCACCGTGTCGGGAGACCACAGCGTCATCTTCGCGGGCCCTTATGAGCGTATAACGTTGTCTCATCATGCCGAAGACCGGATGATCTTCGCGCATGGTGCGTTGAAAGCCGCAAAGTGGGCGCACGGCAAGGCACCCGGCCTTTATTCGATGGCCGACGTGCTGGGACTGGGCGACATTTAGCATCTGGAGCGGAATGAGAAAAAGTGTGGTGCGGTTTCCGCCCGCATCCCGCTTCCTAAGATATTATAGCGTTTTCGAGCGAAGCGGATACCGGTTCGCGTGAAGAAAGCGCGTGAAACAACAATCTAGAGCTTAACTTCTGATTCAATCAGAAGCGAAGCTGGAATCGGTATCAAGACTAAAGAAAGCGGGAACAGGCAGAATGAGCGAACGTCTTCTGGTGCTCGTGCGTCACGGCCAGAGCGAATGGAATTTGAAGAACCTGTTCACGGGCTGGAAGGATCCCGATCTGACCGAGCTCGGCGTGGCTGAGGCCAGGGAGGCAGGACGCAAGCTGAAGGCGCAGGGTTTTGTGTTCGACATCGCCTTTACCTCGCTGTTGATCCGTGCCGAGCATACGCTCGACCTCGTGCTGGAGGAGTTGGGCCAGACCGGAATTCCGGTCAGGAAAGATCAGGCGTTGAACGAACGGGACTACGGCGACCTTGCCGGCCTCAACAAGGACGAGGCTCGAAAGAAATGGGGCGAGGAGCAGGTGCTGATCTGGCGTCGGTCGTATGACGTGCCGCCGCCCGGCGGCGAGAGCTTGAAGGATACTCTGGCGCGCACGCTGCCGTATTTTGTGCAGGAAATCCTGCCATGCGTGCTGCGCGGCGAGTGCACGCTCGTTGCGGCACACGGCAATTCGCTGCGCGCGCTCGTCATGGTGTTGGAAAAGTTGTCGCCGGAGCAAATTCTCAAGCGCGAACTTGCAACCGGTGCGCCCGTGATCTATCGGCTGAATGCCGACGCGACCGTGGCCTCGAAGCTTGATCTCGCGGCCTGAAAGGCCTTTAGAGCATGATCCCGAAAAGTGGAAACCGGTTTTCGGAGAAGATCATGCTCAAACAAAAGGAAAAGCGAGGAGTCTGATTCAACTCGGTTGAAACAGACTCTCGCGTGTTTTCGAGCGAAGCGTGTCCTCGGGCTCGACCCGGGGAATACCGGTTCGCGTGAAGAAAACGCATCAGATCAAATCTTGGAGCCAGCTTCTGATTCAGAAGCGAAAGTCTCTGCGATAGAGGCCCTACTCGGGGCTGATCTGTCCGGCTTCCCAACCCAGCATCGCCTGCTTGCGGGTGATACCCCAGTGATAGCCGGTCAATGCGCCGCTCTTGCCGAGCACGCGATGGCAGGGCACCACGAACGATATCGGGTTCTTGCCGACCGCGGCGCCGACCGCGCGCGACGCCTTCGGGCGATCCAGGTCGGCAGCGATGCTTGAATAGGTCGTGGCATTGCCCATCGGGATTCTGAGCAGGGTCTGCCAGACCCGGACCTCGAAGTCGGTGCCGATCAGGACCACGCGCAGCGGCTGATCCGCTCGCCAGAGATTCGTATCGAACACACGCTGCGCGAGCGCAGCCGTTCGGACGTGGTCCTCGACATAGGTTGCATTGGGCCAGCGCCGCTTCATATCGCTCAAGGCGGCCTGCTCCTCGCCGGGGTCGGCGAAAGCGAGTCCGGCAAGGCCGCGGTCGCTGGCGATCACGATCGCGGCCCCGAACGGCGAAGGATGAAAGCCGAAGGCGAGCCTCGTGCCTGCACCGCCGTTCTTCCATTCGCCGGGCGACATTGCCTCATGCGTAACGAACAGGTCGTGCAGGCGGCCCGGCCCCGACAGGCCGGAGTCAAGGGCTGCATCGAGCACGCTGGCCGACTTGCGCAACAGCCCCCTGGCGTGGTCGAGCGTCAGCGCCTGCATGAAGGCTTTCGGCGTCAGCCCGGCCCAACGGCGAAAGAGGTGATGCAGTTCATCCGGCGTGACGCCGGCGGCATCGGCCATCGCTTCGACCGTCGGCTGGGTGCGCCAGAATTTTGAGATGAAGGCGATGGCGCGCCGTACCGAATCGTAATCGCGCAACGCAGCAATTTGCGGACCTGGCCTTGCGAGGCGCGGATCGGTCAGGGCCAGGTCTTTTGCAAACGTCATCATGGCCTGGATGTAGAGCGGCTGCCATGTCGCAGCCACCCGATTCCCGTGATGGCCGCTAGAGCGGGTTATAAATCGGACCGCGTTTCGCGATCTGGAGCGCATTGGAGAAGGCTTTGACGAAACTCGATTTTTCGTCCGGGCCAAGAAAGTTCGCGATCGAGATCCGGCGGCCGCGCGAAACCAGATAGAGCCGCTCGATGCCGAATTCCTCGTGCACGATCTTTTCGAGATGCACCCATAGCGGATTGGAGACCCACTCGACGATATGACCGCGGTGTGTGGTGCGGCGCACCCGCAACTCGAGGTGCGTGATGGAGATTTCCTCGGTGGCTCGGGCGCGCTGGAAGTTGATGCGGAAAGCCCAATAGACGGCGAGAACGTCGAGACCGAAAAAGCCGAATACCGGCCACGCCCCCATCATCAGGAAGATCATTCCCGCGGCGAAACTCACCAGCGTCAGAACCGCCATCATCACCATGAAACGGGCGCGATTCAACGAACGGTGCGGCGTCAGCAGCGCCGAAAACAGCGTCTGCTCGGCAAGCTCCGGACCAGCCAAGTTACTGTCTAATGTCATAGGATGCCACTATACCACGATCATGTCGAAAAACACCCGCCGCACCTTTGCAACGCTGAGGCCCGCTCTCGCCCGGACCGCCAAACCCAAGAACGGCCCTGCGGCGGATTCTCGGCCGCAAAAACCCGTTGCGGCGAAATCGAGGCAGGCTCCGGCGGCAAAAAAGCTGCGGAAACCGGTGCCGACATCCGAGGCGAAAGCCGTCGCCAAGGCCGTCCGGCCCGCCGCCAAGCCTCCTGTCAAGCCCGTGCGAGGGTCGGCGGCGCGCATGCCGCCCTTCAGACCCTGGACGCGGGCCGAAGTCCGGGACGCCTTCACGCGTTTCCGCAACGCTAATCCCGAGCCGAAGGGCGAACTCGAACATCTCAATCCCTACACGTTGCTCGTTGCGGTGGTATTGTCGGCGCAGGCGACCGACGCCGGCGTCAACAAGGCCACTCGCGCGCTGTTTGCGGCCGCCGACACACCCGCCAAGATGCTGGCGCTCGGCGAGGAGAAGGTCCGTGATTACATCAAGACCATCGGGCTCTATCGCAACAAGGCGAGGAATATTATCGCGCTGTCGGAAAAACTGCTGGCGGATTTCAACGGCGAAGTCCCGCGCAGCCGCGCCGGAATCGAATCGTTGCCCGGCGCGGGCCGCAAGACCGCAAACGTGGTGCTGAACATGGCTTTCGGGGAGCACACGATGGCGGTTGACACCCATGTCTTCCGCGTCGGCAACCGCACCGGCATGGCGCCGGGCAGAACGCCGCTCGAGGTCGAACTCGAACTGGAGCGCGTGATCCCCGACGAATTCATGCTGCATGCGCATCACTGGCTGATCCTGCACGGACGCTATACCTGCCTGGCGCGATCACCGCGCTGTGCCGTGTGCCTGATTAACGACCTGTGCCGCTGGCCGGAAAAGACGATCTAGAGCGCGCTCGCTCATCGATCGCCGTCGGGGGCGGGGTCACAACCCCGGCCTGCCGCGGGAAAACCTGCGTGCCCCATAAAACGCGAACACCCGCGTTCGGGTTCCGGGCCGAATCATCGGCGCAAAAATAAAAAGGTCCCGGTGGAAACCGGGACCTTGATTGCTGCGGCAAGGAAGCTGAGCTTACTTGTCCGTGCGCTGCTTCAGCGCGGTGCCGAGGATGTCGCCCAGCGTCGCGCCCGAGTCGGACGAGCCATATTGCGCGATGGCTTCCTTCTCT
>NZ_MKRN01000029.1:0-2954 GCF_001896955.1 Nitrobacter sp. 62-13
GCTACACTCCTAGCGCGGTGCCTCTATAGCGAACGCAAAACGCTCCGTCAGCCCTAAAATGCATCGGGCCTGCTTTTGAGGAGGCGGGCGGCAACGTCGGGTCAAAGACCGCACCACCGCTCGCTATCCCGCCAGACATGGGTTGCCCGGAAGCTTCCGGGCACTCCCGTATTGCCTCGACCGCCCGCCCGGTATTGAGTAGGCGGCCCTTCGGAGGAGGCCATCTCCACGACGCGGGGCGCAACGGGCGATCAGAGGTCACGATGACAACCAGCCAATCACCACAGGCGGACAGCAAACGGCAGCAAGAGGCAGCCGCCTGGGTCCTGAAAAATCGTGACGCCAACCAGAGCGCACACGAGTCCCGCGCCTTTGAAGCGTGGATCGATCAGGATCCGGAAAACAGAACAGCCTATGAGGCGGCCGAGCGGCAGGTGGGCGAAACTCGGACGGACGGCAAACCCCGCCGCCTTGGCATGATCATCGCCATTGCGATCTTCGGAGCCGCGCTCATCGGCGGCGCCCTCGTCCTGCTGCATGGATAGGCAGCCGACCCCTGCCCTACGTCCGCCTCTCCCACGCCCGAACGAGTTTCTTCCGTCGTTGCCCGCTGAACAGCAGTCGCCCGCGCCGGCCCCCGCGGCAACAGCACACCGCGAGGTTCGTAGAAAAACCGAAGCATCGATTTACGCTTGCTTCACCGGAGCCACTCTAGAATTTTTTCCAGACGGAAGTGGCCGCAGCGAATTTCCCGAAAAGGAGAATTCGACTGCGTCGGCAACATCGGGAGTGTCCGATGGTATTCGTAACTGCCATGATGGCGCTGGCAACGCTGGTGTTCTACGGCGCCGGCAACTACGGCATCGCCGCCGATCAACTGTGCTATTACGGCGCGACATTCTGTGTCCATCCGCACTGGCTGGCGATTGCAACTCTGATGCTGGCGATCTGGACGCTGTTTCTAAGGGTCGACCGCATTTGATGCGGAGGCGCGGCCGCGGGGTTGCGAGACTTCCGCACCGAAAAAAAACAAAGGCCGGCGTGAAAGCCGGCCTTTGTCGTTCGATGTGCTTTTCCGAGCGGGCGTTGAGTCGCTCCGCCGACGATCTCAATAGCGAGAGGCGGCCGGTCCGCCCCAGCCGAAGCGATAGTTCACGCCAGCCTTGACGGCATGCTCGTCGTTGCGGAAGCTCGCTCCGACGACATCCGGAGGCGAGCCTGTGGCAAATGTCGTCTTGCCGAAATTGTAATACTGATACTCCACCTTGGCGGACCAGTTCGGCGCGAACATGTATTCGAGACCGGCGCCGACGGTGTAGCCGTTGTCACGATTGCCGGTGGTTGCGAAAGCCTGCGGCACACCCGCAGCATCGGTAATGCCGAGCTTGCTGTCGCGGAACGCATAACCGCCCTTGGCGTATAGCAAAGCCGGCCCCCAGGTATAGCCGAGCCGGCCGGTCACCGAGCCGAGACCGCGGTCATCGCTGTTCACGATGCTCCCGCCCGGGAAAGCCAGGCTGCTGTTGGCGCTGGCGAGCCAGCTATATTCGGCTTCGAGGCCGAGCACCCAGTTGTTCGCGAACTGATAATCCGCGCCGCCTTGCACGCCGCCGAGAAAACGGCCGTCGTTTCCACCCAGACCGCCTCCGAACGCGCCGCCAAGATGACCGCCGATATAGAAGCCTGTCCAATTGTAGACGGCCTGCGGCGGCGTATAGGGCGGCGCCTTGGTATAGGGCCGCGGCGGAAGATCAGCCGCAAGCGCCGGTGCGGCGAAAGCGACAACCGCCGCCGCGCTGAGCAAGAATTTCTTCATGAGGGGTTCCCCCTTTTTGGTCGAATTCATCCTTCGGACCTCACCATCGTCAAACAACGTGGCGCGAATTTGGTTGCCAGAGGGCGGCAGCGTTACCTGCGATGATTTACAACCGTGACCTGCAAACAACACCGTTAGTTCCGATGTAGGATCCCGCAGCCGCAAAGCCAAGTTGCTGCGCGGGAGACGCCATTCAACACCATTCAAATGGGTCGCTCGCCCGGTCGGAAGGTTCCGGGTTCCCTGAAATGTGATCGGTTCGGTAAACGCTCGACTACCGGCGGCTTCTCAGCGCGTCAGTTTCTCCAACTCGGGAAACGGAGCGTAGGCGACGCCAGCGCAGACGTCGCCGGCTTTCTCGATCATGCGATCGAGCCGGGCATCGACATACACCGCCGCACGCTGCACCACACCGCCGTAGCTGCCGTCGATCTCGCGGGCATTGTAGCGCAGGCAACTCACGTAACGCAGCCGGCCGCCGACGGTGCGCTGAACCGGCTCGGCCATCGCGGCGTCGCGGATGCCGACGGGATTGTTGAGGTAAGTTCTGAGGAACGCCAGGACCTGCGCGCGATAGTCGCCCGGAAACGGTTGGTCGGCCACGCCGCGATCATCGGTATAGACCATGCCGCCCTGACCGCCGCCTTGATCGTCGGTCACGAAGGCCGCGAGCGATCCCGCCAGCAGCGCGACCGCCAGAAATTTTGCAGATGCCCCCAACACCGGTCCGTCTTCACGTTCATGACTTCACCGATGACTAGCCTGCCTCAAGGCGGAATGAAATTCGCAATTCAGTTATCGATACAATGAAAGGTGGAGAAAATGAATCCGGCCCGCGGCCACCGGGAACGATGACCATGGGCCGTGATCCGCTTCCGAAGTGATCAGCACATCGGAATTAGTGGTGATGATGGTGGCGGTGATGGACGTGCCGGCGAGCATGATGATGATGATGGCGCCCCATCTTGGCGTTGGCGTTCAGCGTTTTCGATTTGAGGGTTACTGATTTGGCCGCCGGGGCATGACCCGTCCGGGCGGTGCCGGCCATCGCGGGCGCAACAAACACGGAAGCGGCGAGCAGCGCGGCGGAAATCACTTTCAGCATGGGTTGTCTCCCTGGAGATGATCACCCGAGTTG
>NZ_MKRN01000029.1:3029-23787 GCF_001896955.1 Nitrobacter sp. 62-13
CGCCGATTCCACGAAACCCCGGGTCGCGGCTGCTGCACGGCCCGCCCGGGCATCGCCGAGCAGGATTTTCGCGCTTTTTCCGGCATCGGCATTGCGGGTCTTGTCGTGGCCGCTAACCATGGACAGACCCGGGCCTCGACACGCGACCGCAAAGCGCGGTTAAGTGCCGCCTCGACAACCGGCGCAACCGGATATGATACGCCGACAGCAGCGGCGGAAGCCTTCGAACGATCATGACCTCATCCCCACCGTACGACCGGATCGCCTTTGTCGCGGGCGCAAGCCCCGAAGCCCAGCAGGCGCTGGCCGAACTGGTCGCGATTTACGGCAATCACGATCCCGCGGACGCCGATGTGCTGGTTGCGCTCGGCGGCGACGGACTGATGCTGCAAACGCTGCATCGGAACATGCGATCGGGCAAGCCGATCTACGGCATGCACCGGGGCACCGTCGGATTTCTGATGAACGAATACAGCCGGGATGCTTTACGCGCCCGCCTCGCTGCCGCGACCGACACCGTAATCCACCCGCTCCTGATGCGTGCGACCGATATCCACGGCGCCGTTCACATCCATCACGCCATCAACGAAGTGTCGCTGTTTCGCCAGGCCCATCAGGCCGCGCGGCTGCGCATCCTGATCGACGAGCGCGAACGCATGGCCGAACTCATCGCCGACGGCGTGATGGTCGCGACACCGGCTGGCTCGACCGCCTACAACCTGTCGGCGCAGGGGCCGATCCTGCCGATCAATGCGGCGCTGCTGGCGCTAACCCCGATCAGCCCCTTCCGCCCGCGGCGCTGGCGCGGCGCGCTGCTGCCGGACACCGCCGTCGTGGCGATCGAGGTGCTTGAGGACCAAAAGCGCCCGGTAGCCGCCGTCGCCGACCACGACGAAGCCCGCAACGTCCGTCGCGTCGAGGTCCTGTCCGACAAGACGATTGCGATGCGCATGCTGTTCGATCCCGGCCACAGCCTCGAGGAACGAATCCTGCGCGAGCAGTTCGGCTACTAGGTCCATCTTCCCTCTCCCGTCGCGAGAAAGAGCGGCAACCATTCGTTAACGGCGTCGGCATATAGTTAATGGTGGGTATACCGGGTCCGCGTTCCACCATGTACGGCATCGACTTCAACAAGCTGCGATTTCTCGTTTGCGACGACAATGCGCACATGCGCCGCATCCTGCGCACCCTGCTGCATTCGTTCGGCGCACGCGAAGTCTACGAGGCCGAGGACGGCGCCACCGCGCTCGAAATGTACACGCACTACGTTCCCGACATCGTCATCACCGACTGGGCGATGCCGATCTTCGACGGGATCGAGCTTGCGCAGATGATCCGCCAGCCGGAATCGAAAGGAAATCCGTTCGCTCCGATCATCATGCTGACCGGACATTCGGAGAAGCGGCGCGTCACCGTTGCGCGCGATGCGGGCGTCACCGAATTCCTGGCGAAGCCGATTTCGGCCAAGGGGCTCTATCAGCGAATTCTCAACGTCGTGGTCTCGCCGCGGCCCTTCATCAAGACCAAGAACTATTTCGGCCCCGACCGCCGGCGTAACACCAGCAACGCCTATATCGGGCCGGAGCGCCGCGGCACCAAGGAGCCCGACGTCATTCCGCATCCATCGCTTCTGGATAAAGCCCGGACCCCGGGCTGACGAGCCGCGCCATGCAGAAGGACGACACACCCGAGCTTAAGGTCGAGGCATTCGCCGACCATCACGTCATCACGCCGCCCAATCGGCTGCGCAAAGTGGTGCGTCTTGTCGACGAAGAGACTTTCGAGGATCCGGTCGCGCGCGCCGAGAAGGCGCTTGCGGGACTGTCCAACGAATTCTCAACCTGGATGGCGATCGAACGAGACCGTCTTGCCGCCGCCCACGCGGCGATCGTCAAGGACGGATTCACTCCGGCCACGCGCGATGAACTGTTTCGCGCCGCGCACGACATCAAGGGCGACGCCGCGACCTTCGGCTATCCCTTCGCCGCCGCCGGCGCCGAAAGTCTCTGCCGCATCATCGAGCATTCGCCGTCTCTCGAGCGCGTGCCTGCGGAACTGATCGCCTATCACATCAACGCGATCCAGGCGATCGTGCGCGAGCATACGAGCCCCGGCACCGAGGCCATGGCCCAAGAAATCAATCGCAAACTTCGCCTCGTCGCCGACGAATATCTCGCCGCCGTCAACCGCGACCGGCCCGAGCACCTCGAAGCCATCCTCGCGCCAAGCATCGCGCCGGTGGAATAACGTCCGGTCGTTCCTGCCAACGCGGGATGTTCATCACATTTTTGTTGGTAAGGGTCTTTCACCGCTTCACTAGGGTCCGTACTCAATAAGGATTTTGCGAACTGAGGCATTGTGATTCAAGCTTCCAACTCATGGAGGTTTGGATGGCAAAGCAGGTTTACTGGCTGAGCGATGCGGAGTGGCGGCGGATTGAGCCTTTGTTGCCGCGAGGGCGGCGCGGAGCGCGTCGGGTTGATGATCGCCGGGTGATCAGCGGCATCGTCCACATGTTGCGCTGTGGGGCACGCTGGCGCGATTGCCCTGAGGTCTATGGGCCTTACACGACGATCTACAACCGCTTCAATCGCTGGAGCCGTCAGGGGATTTGGACCGATATTTTCTATGCCCTGACCGGCTCGACGGGCATGTATGGATCGGCCTCGGTGGACTCGACTTACATCAAGGCCCATCGCTCTGCCGCCGGTGCAAAAGGGGGGCGTTCAACAACGCCATCGGCCGGTCGCGTGGCGGGCAAACGACCAAGATCCACGCATTGACTGACGAGATGGGCCGCCCCCGCGCCCTGTTGATCACGGCCGGGAACGTTCACGACCTCGAAGGGGCGCGCAGTCTGCTCGCGATGGGACATCAGCCCAAGAGGCTTCTCGCCGATCGCGCTTACGATGCCAGAAGCCTGAGGGAGATGCTTGCCGGGCGGCGGATCAAGGCCGTCATCCCGCCAAACCCGACCCGCAAGCATCCGCACCGTTACGACAAAACTGCCTACAAAGGACGTAATGTCATCGAGAGGATGTTCTGCCGCCTCAAGGACTTCCGACGCATCGCAACCCGCTATGACAAGCGGGCCGATATCTTCCTCTCTACGATCTTCCTGGCCGCAGTACTTACCTGGTGGATCAATTGAGTCCGGACCCTAGAGCGTTTTCGAGCGAAGTGGAATCCGGTTCGCGTGAAGAAAACGCGTCAAATCAAGAAGCTGGAGTCTTTCATCGTTTCCATGAAACGGTGAAAGACTCTAGGACGGTGAAAGACTCTGCTTTGATTGACGTGTTTCTTCACGCAAACCGGATTTCATCCTCCGGCCAAGCCCGAGGACAGGCTTTGCGCGAAAATGCCAGGCCTGATCGCTGGCTTCCTGTCGCCTAGTCCGCGACGTACAGGTCCCTGCGTCCCAAAGGACGACGATGATGTCGTACAGTTACGCAGCCGCAAGCAGATCGCTGAGCAGCGGTTCGCGATATGATCGCGGCGCATCTCTGGATTCGTCAAGGCTCGGCGTGCGAAAGGCGGATTCGCACGGCGCCGGCTCGTCAAACCTCGGTTCGATGCGCTCGGGTTCATAAAACGCAACTGCACAAGGCTCCGCTTCATAAAGCTCCGCTTCGCAAGGCTCCATGTCGCAAGAAACCGCCTCGTAAGATTCCGTTTCCTCAAGCACGGCTTCATCAGGCTCACGGTCGAGCTGAGTTTTGAACCTGAAGCGATCGAAGAAGCGCGGCCTGTCAGACATAGGTTCGCAGAATTCTTCAGGGAAATTCGGCTCGTACAATTCGGGTTCGGACAACTCCGTCGCGTAAACTGGCGCCTCCTCGAACGTCGGCTCCGCAATTCCTTCCGCAACCAGCTCGTCACAGAACACGCGCGCCTCCTCGCGCGCCGATTCCGTTGCGAAACGCCGCAGCAGAATCAGCAGAGGCTCGGAAACCTCCGTTGGCGCGGTTTCGCACACCGTCAGGACGCGCTCCACCATGCGACGGCGCAATCGCGTCGCACCGCCGACCGTTCCGACAAAGCCGATCTCGTCGCGCGCTTCAAGCGCGGCGCGAAACGCGGGGAACGTGGATTCGGGCAGCCCTGCCCGCGTCAGCAGCGCGGAAAGGCTCGCACCGCCGCGATCGTGAACCAGTGCGACGACGCGGTTCAAAGGCAGGCCCGACAATTCCACCAGCGCATGGTCGAACAGGTCGTGATTGCCCGACAGCAGCGCGCGCAGGATCAAGCCGGCGTTGAGTTGCCCGGTGGCGCGAAGATGCGCGACCAGACCGCGCATATCGTCGTCTCGCGCTTGAGCTGCAAGGTTGACGACGGAGCGATCGCGCGCGTCGCCGACCGCGCGGTCGGCACGATCGGCGCTGAGCCAGTTCTTCGCGACGACGAACTGCGCCAGCGTATCCGACAGCTTTCCGATCAGCGCGAACCGCGTGGCTGCCGGCAGATCGTCGAGCGCCAGCATCGACTCCCGAATTGCGGCGAGATGCCCGTGCCGCTCGACGATGCGGTCCCACGACATCGGCGCGATATTAGCGCCCGGATTTTCGATCAACTCAAGGGCCGCCGCCGCCGAGCCGACCTCGGCGATAGCCGCGCAGACCGATACGGGAATGCAGGCGCGGCGGGCGACGGCGCATTGCACGTCATTGTTGCCGGTCGCGACGATGTCGACCAGATCCGCGTCGATCAGAAGCGGCGAATGTTGGAGAACCGGGACGGAAACCGAAGACTGATCGATCGACAGCGCCTGGACAATGGCCGCCGGCGCGGTCGTGCTGTGCGCAAAGACCTCCGCCATCGCCTGTCGAACCAGCGGCGAGGAGTCGTCGAGCTGCATCAGGAGTGCGCCCTCGGCGGCCGCGCGATCGTCATCGGAGAGATCGGAGATGAGCCAGGCCCTGGCCAGCGCTCGTGTTGCTTCCGCTCGCTCGCCTGCGGGAGCGGTGCGCACCCAACTGATGAATTGCCGAACGATCATGGTGTTTCCGGCTTACACAACTTGAGATGACACCGGGACCCGATGCCAGTGTCATGGAAAATAAACCATGACGCTTAACAAAGGGTTCACCATAACCGTTTGCCTTCGTTGACGTTTCGTTAACGTGGAAACGAGGTCCAGTCTCAAAATCGCATTGAGGGGAGAATCCGCAGACCATTAGAAATGGAAACCCGAGATCGCGCGAAACAGATCATCCAAGATGCTCATCTTCTATCTCGTGAATAGGAAGTAATGGGGTTGAAATCTTGGAGGCATGTCGTCGATCAAGCGCTTTAGTTTTTCGCGATGAGTTACTAAGAACGGCAGTGAGCGTTCGATCACGCGCGTCATTTGAGTGCCACTTGCTCCAAAGATGGTAAGAGGCCAAGTTCCTCGCGAGACAATCTCGATTTCGACGCTGTGGAGATTGAACCCTGGACCAAAGATGCTCCCGAAATCGTCAGGCGGCACCACACGCGCTGTGTTCGGATCGCTTGGATTCGAGAAGCTCACTAAAGTTGGAATGAGGTTGCCTTGCAGTTCGGCACGCGTCCCGACTGGCAGCTTTGATACTTCCCGATATGTTATAAAATGTTTGGACTCGCCCTTCCAATGGGGGGCAAACGCCATTCCCGGCACCAGATAAAAATCTACACCTTCTGCTCGCGGACCGTTAGCCAACAACGCGACAACATTTAACGGTCTTCCGTCGGGGTTTGAACCGAGATCAACAAACACCGCCTCGCCCGTTAGCCTGCTCTCCCCCGTGTTGTTACCGAGAGTGGTCCACGCCGGATAAGTACGATGCCGCACTTCCAAAACGCTTGAACCCGTTTTCGGTCCTCGCGGGGTGTCGACATTAACAGTGATACGAAATCGGTAGACGGTCGTTGGATAGGCCAGCTTATAGGCGACGATGCCAACGACGATGACGGTCAGTAGAACTCCAAGGGTCTTCATGCCTGAATCTTCCGACTCAATCGTCGTTTCGGACGCTTTGCAAGCTTTGCGCTCTACCCGCTGTACTTGCCGCTGCGATCGCTGAACAGATCGAACGGCTGCAATCCGCCGGCCGGTGCTTGAGTCGTCGGCGATGGGTCCGATGCGCTCGCGACCGCTGCCGGATGTGCCCATAGCTGCTGCACCGCAGGCGAAACCGGCTCGCTGCGCTCTCCGACCTGAAACAGCGAACGGAACATCGGCTGGCCCGGCGCGGCGGACGCAGCCGTCGCGGATGATGCCGCGACCGGTGTGACGCCGCGCGTGTCGGGCAGACGCGACAGGTAAAGCGCGTTGTCGGACGACGACGAGAACTGCGCCGCGGACGCGACCGCCACCGGCGCGGTGACGCCGAGCGAGGCCATTACCGTGCGGGTCGCGGGCGAGTTGGCGGCGACCGCATAGCGCCGGTCCAGATCGGCATAGACTTCCGACACGCTGCGCGCGCGACCGTCAGGCTCATAGAAAATCGGACGATTGGCGGCGGCGGCATTCGGAAACAGCCGCGCGCCCGATGCTTGCGGATTGTCCTGCGCATTCGCGATCAGCTTCGCGGCTCCGCCGACGCCCATGAAATGCGCCATATAAAGTTCGCTATGGCCCGGACGGCGGCCGATCAGGCCGGTCAGCTTGAAGCTGTTGGATTGCGTCAGCACGCCGGCCATGGCGGACGCGATGGCCGGATCGTCGCGAAGCTTGAGGATGGCGGCGCGCGTGGCGGGATCGCTGACGGAATAGCTGCCCGACGGAGACCGGGTGATGGCGTCGGCGTAACCGTTGTAGCCGAGCGCGGGTCCCGCCTCCTTCACCGTGCCGAGCCAGGTCTGCTCGATGAACTGGAAGAGACCCTTTGCGGACGAGGTCGGCGCGGCGGCCTGAGGATTGAAATTGGATTCCATCTTGGCGGTTGCGAGCAGGTATTCGAAGCTCGCGCCCGTTGCGTCGGCCGCCTTCCGGATGGCGGTCGCGATCCCTCCGAAAAGGCCGGTCAGCCCGGCGCGCGACGGATCGCTGGCGGCGTTGGCGGCATCGAAGGTCATGGTGGTCTCTCGCTCCCCGCGAAACGACCGCTCGCATCTCAACGCGATCTCGGCAATTCGCCGTCCACGCCGACTCCCACCGGCAGCGCACGGCTTTCACTGCGGAGCAAGGTGGAAGATTATGGTTAACGGTGCGTTAACGGACTGGGTGAAGTGTTCAACGCGTCGTGGCCGGGCTTGTCCCGGCCGTCCACGTCTTTGATCCGGCTCCCGTTTCAAGACGTGGATGCCCGGCATAAAGCCGGGCATGACGATTCAATCAAATCCCATCGAGCTCTAAAATGGAGTCTCGCGCCCCTCAGGACTTCTTATAGACGTCGGCCGGATCGAACAATCTGTCGGCATCGATGAACGTCACGCGCGCTTCACCGCCCTCGCCTTTGGTCACCGCGCGGTAGAAACACGAGCGTCGTCCGGTATGGCAGGCGGCGCCGCGCTGCTCGACCTTGATCCAGATTGCGTCCTGATCGCAGTCCGTCCGCATCTCGACAACCCGCTGGACCTGACCCGAACTCTCGCCCTTTCGCCATAACGCCTTGCGCGACCGGCTGTAATACCAGGCGTCCCCGGTCTCGACGGTCCGCCGCAGCGCCTCCTCGTTCATATGCGCAATCATCAGCACGTCGCCGGTCGTGGCATCGGTCGCGACGCATGTGACCAGGCCCGACGCATCGAAGCGGGGCCGGAACGTGAGGTCCTCCTCGATTCCGGCCTGAGATGAAGATACGGGTGAAGACACAAGGAATCCCTCAGAAAAACCCTCGAGGGTTGACGGCGCGGCGTGGCGCAATGCAGAGCCCGCTTCTGATTTCGTCAGAAGCGGGAAAATCTCTAGCGGCCGCCCCCTCGCACCATCGACAGGAAGCGCGCCTGCTCCGCCGGATTGTCGCGGAACACGCCGGTGAAGCGGCTGGTGAAGGTCATCGCGCCATGCTTGGCGACGCCGCGCACCGACATGCAGGTGTGCTCGGCCTCGATCATCACGGCGACGCCGCGCGGCTTGAGCACCTCGTCGACGGCGGCGGCGATCTGCGCGGTCATGTGTTCCTGAGTCTGGAGCCGCCGCGCGAAGATATCGGTCAGACGCGCGAGCTTGGACAGTCCGACCACCCGCTCGACCGGCGTATAGGCGATATGCGCCTTGCCATAGAATGGCATCATGTGGTGCTCGCACTGCGAGGTGAAGGCGATGTCGCGGACCAGCACGAAATCGTCGTAGCCGGCGGTCTCGCCAAAGGTGCGGTTCAGCACCTCGGCCGGGCACTGATGATAGCCCTGATAGATCTCGTCATAGGCCTCGACTACGCGGCGCGGAGTATCGAGCAGCCCCTCCCGGTCGGGATTCTCGCCGATATAGGACAAAAGGGTCCTGACCGCGTATTCCGCCTCGTGCCGCGACGGACGCGAGCGGTCCGGCTGAGCGGCGGCCGCCAGAAACTCCGACGGATCCAGTTCGGCGGGAGCGAACCCGGCAGGCTTGGTGTTGCTGGATTTGGCTTCAACGGGTTTGGCGCCGCGCAGCGGCTTGATCAAAGCGTCCATCTTTACTCCGTTCGACCGGCCTCGCTTGAGACCGGAGTGTCACCGGGCAGACGGGGCAGCGTTGCGGCTACCGGACGCCTGAGTCCCTTGATATTGAACATTGCGACGCCCGAATTCAACTTCAATCCGGGTGCGACGGAAAATCGCCGGATTGCGTTTCCCGGCAATAGATACATATATAGGCATCGAGGTTCCCGTCGCCAAGAGCGATGCCCGCCTCTTCAGCGAATTCAAAGTTTTGGAATCTGATGCTGAACGACGTTTACAACAAGAGCATCATCGAACTGGCCGGCAATATTCCCCGCCTGGGGCGCCTTCCCGCGCCGGACGCCAGCGCCACCGCCCACTCGAAACTGTGCGGATCCACCGTCAGGATCGACCTCAAGATGGATGGTCCCGTCGTCACCGACTTCGCCCATGACGTGAAAGCCTGCGCGCTCGGCCAAGCCTCCTCGTCGATCATGGCCCGGCATGTGGTCGGGTCGACCGCCGCGGAGTTGCGTGAACTGCGCGAGACCGTGCGCAAGATGCTGAAGGAAAACGGCGCGCCTCCAGAGGGCAAATGGGCCGACATCGCGCTGCTCGAACCGGTGCGCGACTACAAGGCGCGACACGCATCCACCATGCTGACGTTCGATGCCGTGGTCGACGCCATCGGCCAGATCGAAGCCAGATCGGCCGCGCTCACTCCTGCGCAAAGCTGAAACGGGTCAAGCCGTTCCGCCTGAATACTCCTACGGATTCTGAGCTGGCGAAGCCACCGCCACGCCGCCGGTCGGAACCGCTTCGGCGGTCTTGGTCTGCTTGCTGACGATCGTCCCCGCAGCAGTCGTATTCGCAACGCTTGCCGGAAAGCGATCCTGCACCGGTTTCGTGACAAGGCCGGCAACGGGAGCATCCATGATGCCTCCGCCCGGCAGCACATCTGCGATGCGGTCTGTCGTTACCAGGTTGGTCGAGTGCAATTCTGCCGCCGACAACTCGTGGAGCTTCTCCCACGGAGGAATGCTGAGCGCCAGAGACAGCAAATCGCCGTCGCCCCCCATGTCGAAGGTGTATTTGGCGAGCCGGCCGATGTCGCGCTCCACGATCATCAGATCATCGGCGGAGTAGCTGGCGGCTCTGGCATCTTCGGCGCGATCGCCCATCCAGATCTGATGAACGCGAACATGCGCGCCGTCAGGTACATAGCGCGCTGTGCCGGACAACAACATGAACGCGCACATGGACTCGCAATAGGCGTCCGGCAGCACCGCGGCGCGGTCGCCGGCGTCGGTCTTGACGACAACGCTGGTCCCGACCGTCGTGCGCAAGCCGAGTTTGCGCCAGCGCCGCCCAAGCGCGATGGCGTCATTGACTGAGCCGCCACCGGAATCCAGCACGACCGTCATGCCGGCGACGTTGCGTCCGGCGCTGAAATCGTCGAAGGCTTTCGGGGTATCGGCGGTGACGATGCCGACCGCGCTGATCCAGTCCTGGCAATGCGGCTGGCAGGCGATCAAGGTGAACTGCATCGGCTGCTTGCGGGCCTCGGCGGTCGAGCTAGCTGAAGCCGGATGATCGAGCGTCGCTGCCAAGCCAGGCAAGGCGAAGCATAAAAACGCGGCGCACAGGAGCGCCCGTCCGTAGACCCCAGATGATTCCGCGCGCCTCAATTCGGTTCTTCCCCGTACCCCGATCTTCCCCGATCCAACGCACCGCCCGATCCTGGCGCCAAAGTTCACGCGAGTGATTCTGACACCGGGACATTCGAAAACTAGCTGCGGTATTCGTCAGCGTCCATACAACCTTTGCTACGTGTAGCAGGAGGAATATGCGATATCTTGGCACCGTGGCGAAATTACCAAGTTGATTGGTTCCCAGTTCGGAACCCTGCGAGAGTCATGAAGCCGACGCCGCCGAGTTCAAGGTTTTGTCCGGATTGCGCGAGAGCCGCCCTGCGGCTGCCTCGCAATACCGGACGGGCATTGATCTGGCTTTATCGGCACACGCTCTCGCCCCTGGTCGGTTTCAACTGCCGACATCTGCCGACGTGCTCGGCCTACGGTGACGAAGCGATCGAGCGGTTCGGACTATGGGCCGGCGGCTGGATGACGCTGGCGCGGCTGCTGCGCTGCCATCCCTGGGGAACGTCAGGGATCGACAATGTTCCGACCGTGAAACCGCCCGGCGCCGTCTGGTATCTGCCCTGGCGTTACGCCCGCTGGCGCGGCGTGAACGGTCCGGAAAATATCGATGGCGGGATTTTCGATTAGAGCATGATCCCGAAAAATGGAAACCGGCTTTCGGAAAAGATCATGCTCAAACAAAAGGATAAGCGAGGAGTTCTGATTCAACTCGGTTGAAACAGATGGGGTGATTGCGGTCTCGGCCGGAGGGTGGCTGTTCCAGTCAGGATGTTGAAACGTGGTCGGTGTTGAATCGCCACAAGCATCGAGAAGGAACAGCCATGAAGTACTTTGCCGGATTGGACGTGTCTTTGGAAGAGACCGCTATCTGCGTCGTCGACGAGACGGGCAGCATCGTCAAGGAAGCTCGCTTTGCGAGTGAGCCGGATGCCCTGGTTGTAGCCCTTGAAGGGATGGGTCTGGTGTTCGAACGAGTTGGCCTGGAGGCCTGTTCGCTGACGGCTTGGCTTCATGACGCTCTGCGGGGCGCAGGCTTGCCGGCGATCTGCATTGAGACACGGCAGGCGAATGCAGCCATGAAGACGATGCCAAACAAGACAGATCGCAACGATGCTCGGGCACTGGCGCAAATCATGCGAACCGGCTGGTTCCGACCGGTGCACGTCAAGAGCCGGCAGTGTCGCTTGTGGCGCTCGCTTCTTGTGGCGCGCCGAACGATTCTCAACGAGATGCGGACAATCGAGAACGTGGTGCGTGCGATCATGCGCGAGGCCGGTATCAAGCTCGGCACACCGTCCAGAGCTGCCTTTGCTGATCGCGTCCGAGCCATGGTCGGCGACGACACTTTGGTGAAGCCGCTCGTCGCCCCTTTACTCACGGTCCTCGCCACGATGCTGGACCAATTCAGCCGCCTGACCAAACAGGTTCTCGATCTCGTCCGGAAGGAAGAGGTCTGCCGGCGTCTGATGAGCGTTCCCGGTGTGGGACCGATCACCGCGCTCGCCTTCCGCGCCACGATCGACCGGCCGGATCGGTTCAGGCGGTCGAGGGACGTCGGCGCGCATCTCGGCCTGACGCCTGCACGCTATCAGTCCGGGGAGACCGACATCCAGGGCAAGATCAGTCGATGCGGTGACGAACTCGCTCGCACAGCCCTCTACGAGGCGGCGCACACGCTGCTCGTGCGCAGCCGCAAATGGTCGAGTCTGCGGGCTTGGGGAATGAAGATCGCAAAGCATCGCGGCATAGCGCGAGCGCGTGTCGCGGTCGCCCGCAAGCTTGCCGTAATCCTTCACCGGATGTGGAGTGACAGCTCCCCGTTCCGCTGGGGAAAAGAAGCCGACGTCGGCATTGCCGCCTAATATCAGGAGCTTCATTCAGCAGGAGAGAGGATCAAGACATCGCCCGAAAGGGTGAACCGGATCGTTCCTGTGGGGACGATGGGCAAGGCGATCTCGTTGAGAGTCCAGAGCCTGCGGGTTCAACCCGCAAGGTCGTGAAACAGATTGAGACGCCTTGCCTTCCTAACCCCAGCATGCGGCGGCTCTACGCCGACCGCGAAGAGAAGCGCGTGACCCATGGGGCGACGCGATCCGGAATGGCAAATGGAGCAGCTTGACTTCAACGACCCCAATCAGAGAGGACTCTTAGCGTCTTCCGTCCGAAGTTCGCCTTACAAAGAAATGATGTGAACTCCACCTCTGGCGTTTCGAGCGAGGTGGATCGCGTTTCGCGTCAAGAAAACGCATCAATGTAAAACCATAGAGCATTCTGATTCCATCAGAAGCGAGGCTCTAGCGCGCGACGACTTCGACCTCGCCGTCGACGCCGTTGACCACCTCGAAGCCGCGTTCGAAGACCTTGCCTTCGTTCTTGGCGATCACGCGATACTCGCCCTCGGCGAGGATCACGCGAGGAAACGCGCCGATCGATTCCTTGATGACGTCGCCGCCTGGCGTCAGCACCGACCACGCGGTGTTGGCGAGCGCCTCGCCACCCTTGTCGCTGACCAGTTTCAACGTGATGACCGCGGCGCGATGCGAGATCGTCACGTCGGTCAGCTTCGACGCCTGCACGCGGATGTCCGATCGCACCACCGAGTTGGCATCGCCGTAGTTGGAGACGATGTAATAGGTGCCCTCCGGCAAAATCAGCACATCGCCCGCGGTGGCGTTAGGAACCAGCGGCGCGCGCTCGGTGCCTTCGAACTGGCTGCCCTTGTAGATGCTGAAGGAAATCTGGTTCGGCGGGATCATCGACGTGCCGACGCGGCCCTCGATCCGCAACCCCCCTGCCGGCAACACGAACGACTCCCGCTCGGTGTCCGGTTTCAGCGTTACGGGACGCACCGCGCTGACCAGCCCCAGCGAGACGTACACCACATAGCTGCCGGGAGGCAGCATGATGTTGGGAGTCGCCCCATGATCCTCGCGCACCAGCTTGAATGCGCCGGTCTCATCGGGTCGATCAGAATAAACTCGCCAGGTCAGTCCGCTATTGATGACCGGCAGGTCCTTGCCGTAACGCGCCGCCAGCGACAGAACACCCTGCGCCGGAGCCGCGACGCTGGGCAACGGCGCCGTCAGCGGTACGGCGGCGGCAGGCACCTGGGTCAGCGGCGCAGGCAGGTTCGGCATGGAAGCCGGGCCGGAAGACGGCGCCAGGCTGATCGCAGGCCCCGCTGGCGGTTCGGGAACGGGAGCCGGCGGCACCGGAGGCGGCCGCTCGCCGAAGAGTTGCGCCGGGGCCGCGTGCGGAAATGTCACAAGGAGCGCGACGAGCAAAAGCCACACGCGCCAGCCCGAAATGAATCGATGACTGCCCCCGAAGATCATGGCGCTGGTTTTTCCCGGAAAACACGGCAAATTCAAGCCTCACCATACCCTCATGACTGCATCCCGCTGTGGAATGCATAAAACCCGACCTCCCGGTTGAAACGTCGTCATCCGGTGATAATTTCTCCGGCACGGGTCATGTCTTTCGTGCGCTTACCGCGTCCCCTGAGAAACGGAAAAACCGATGTCGCGGTCAGAAAATCCCGCTGTGCTTGAGGGTCCGAAAGGCCACGACCGGAACGGGTCGAATGGCCAGAAGCCAGGATTGGACAGCGTCAAGCGGCCGGTGATCGGGCTGGCTCTCGGCGGTGGCGCTGCGCGCGGCTTCGCCCATATCGGCATACTCCGGTCTCTGATCGCGCACGGCATCGAGCCCAATGTCGTGGTCGGCACCTCGATCGGAGCCGTGGTCGGCGGCGCCTATGCCGCCGGTCGCCTCGACACGCTGGAGGAATGGGCGCGCAGCCTGCAGCCCCGGAATATCTTCAGCTATCTTGATATCCGCCTGAACGGTTCCGGACTGATCGGCGGCACCAAGCTCACGGCCCGGCTCGAGGCGTCACTCGGCCAGATTCGGATCGAGGACCTCCCCCTCAAATTCGCAAGCGTCGCCACCGAAGTCCGCACCGGCCATGAAATCTGGCTCACGCACGGCCGGCTGGTCGATGCGATGCGTGCGTCGTATGCATTGCCCGGAATTTTTGCGCCGATGCTGGTTGGCGATCGCTGGCTGGTCGATGGCGCGCTGGTCAATCCGGTGCCTGTCTCCACCGCCCGCGCGCTGGGCGCCGAGATCGTGATCGCGGCCAACCTTTCCAACGACGTCTTCGGTCACAGCATCACGATCTTCTCGCACGGCGCGAAGAGCGAGCCGCGGGAAAATATCGTTGAAGCTGCTCCGCCAAGGCGTGGCTTCGGCAAGTTCTTTTCCGCCGAGCGAACGGTCAAGCGCGAACTGTTCGGGGGCGGCGGCCGTCCCGGGGTGATGACGGTCATGACCGACGCCTTCAACATCATGCAGGACCGCATCACCCGCGCCCGGCTAGCCGGCGATCCGCCGGACCTGTTGATCCAGCCGCGGGTCGGCCAGATCGGCTGGTTCGATTTCCATCGCGCCAACGACCTGATCGCGCACGGCACCCGTGCCGCGGATCGCGCCATCGAAGCGATCGTCGAGGCGATCGAGACGCTGGCCCCGCCCTCTCCCAGCCCGGAAGCGGATGCCGGGGCCGATATCTGATGTCGGGAGTGCTCAGGCGGTCTTGATGTAGTCGCGCAACGCTTCCTGCTCGACCTCGTATTCCTGAACACGCAGCTTGACGACGTCGCCGATCGACACCAGACCGACCAGCCTGTCGTCCTCCACCACGGGCAGATGCCTGAATTTTTCGGCCGTCATGACTTCCATGAGGTGGGCGACCGTGTCCGACAAACGGCAACTCACGACTTTGCGGGTCATGGCGGCGCTGACCGCCTCGTCGAGCGCACCCGCGCCGCGTTCATGGAGCGCATGAACGACGTCACGCTCGGACAGAATGCCGTCGATGCGCGCGCCGCTCATGACGAGGACGGAACCGATCTGCTGGTCCGACAGAATCTTCACCGCAGCCGAGAGTTTTGCGTCCGGCTCGACGCTCACGACCTGGTGACCCTTGGCGCTGAGAATGGCACGTACTGTCATTGCCGCCTCCTGCGGAGGAGATCGCGCGGCATCAACGCGCAATCCGCGATCATCGTTCTGGCGACAGTTGAAACGTCAATTTTTCGCGCGAAACAGCGAAAGTTTTTCTTCACGCGAACCGGATTCCACTTCGCCTGAATAAGCGACGATGATGGATGAAATCGATCGGTCCCGCAAGCAGGCTGTTAGTCGCAAGCGCGCGTTATGGGATCCGGTCCGTTCCGCCGGACGGTTCGCTCGCGGCATCGCGCGGCGAACGAGGCACCGGATCGAACAGCGAAAACAACACGAGGCCAGCCAGAAAGCCCCCGATATGGGCCTGCCAGGCGACGGAGCCCGGCTCGGCGCCGATTGCGACCGATCCCATCCCGAAGATGATGTTGATGCCGAACCAGATCGCGAGGAACGCCAGCACGCGCGGATTTTGCAGCGCGCGCACCAGCGAGAGCGCCGGCACCTGCGCCGCTGCGTCGGCATCATCGCTGCGGAAAGACAGGAAGCTGCCGCGCACGAAGGCAAAGCGGATCGCCGCCGCCATCGCGCCCGACACGGACGCCGACGCGCCGATCATGGGCGCAATGCTGTGCTCGTGTGTCACAAGATGCGCGACCGCGCCGGCGACAGCGGTCACCGCCATGAAGAGAAAAAACCTGAAGGCACCGAAGCGGCGCGCCACCGCGCTGCCGAACGGCAACAGCCACAGCACGTTGAAGCCGATGTGACTGAGGTTGGCATGCAGCAGCGAATAGGTCACGAAAGTCCAGACCTTGGCGCCGCTTCCTCCGGGAAACGCCGTCGCCAGGAGGCTGGGATCGTACCGCTTCGGGATAAAGCCGAACGTCTCGATGGTCCAGTATTCAAGTTCGGGCGGAAGGGCCGACCACACGACGTGAACGATCGCAAGCAGGCCGATATAAGCGGTCAACCCTCCAGGCAGGGTCAGGATCGGTTCACGCCGCGGCTCTGGCGGGATGTCTGAGGGAAAGTTTGGCGGAGAGTCCAAGGGCTGCGACCTGACGGCTCAAGCGGACGATGGGCCGCAACCGGCGGCTCGGGCGGAGCAGGCAAACGATAAAATCGGACTGACGAAAGATATCGCCAGACGGTGCTGCAACATCACTCGCTCTGTTGCTTGGGGCCGAAAACGCGCTTGAGCCCTTTGTAGAAGAGCACCAAAGCGGTCAGGGCCGCCGCGCCCTTCAGGAACAGGATCAACATTTCGTGCAGACTTCGGGCGCTGTGATCCCTGTCTCTTTCTCTCACCGGAGAAACCTCTTCCTTCTCCGCAGGGACGACCTCCTCCTTCTTCGTAGCGGCCTCGCTCGCCTGAGCGGCGGGCCGGTCGCCGGGCTCGGACGCCGGGGCGGCGGCATCCTTGCTCGGAACAGCCGCTGGGGAGCTTTCTCCTTGAACGGCCTGATCCGTGGTCCCCGAATCTTCGGAACCGGCCGCGATACCGGCCGATTGAAGGCCAATCACAAGACCGAGAACGGATATCCAAAAGCGCAAGACTTTCCCCGCCTGTCTCATCCAGCGTTTGCCTCTGCCATCATCGAGTACGGGATAACCGCCGAACTGCGCTCTATCCGTCTCATGCCATTACCATTTCGGCCGGCATCGGTGCCGGATCGCGCCACCAATACCTCAATCCTGCCCTTGCTGTCGATCTTGGCGACGGCGATGACGCACCGCTCGCGCGGGCCAAAAAAGAAAAAAGAGGGCCTGAGAAACCCTCTTTTCGTCTCGACTTTTTTCGCGGGCCAGTCTTCCGCCGCCGGACGAATTTCGATGAGGCCGAAATCCGCAAATACCGTGCGGCCCGACGAAGACCGGATCTGTTCGACACGTCACCGCCGCAACCTTGGAGAAACGGCGGGGGAGCAGTGGCCGGATCATAACGCGCTTTCGATCGCTCCCCAATTGATAGTTAATTTAACGTTAACGGCACAAAGACGCGCCCCGGCGACTTCAAAGCCGCCCTGCGGCATGGACGCTGCAACAACCCTCCTGCACAACGGAAACGGAGCTGCGGTGCTCTGAAACCGGACAGATATGTCCGCTTCGCGCCGCGTCAGGACGGTTTAAGTCATGAAGCATCCATCGAACCGGGCGTTCTATGCCTATTGGGACGAAAAGCGTGACGGCGAGCGCGCTCCGGACCGGCGGGACATCGAGCCAGCCGCGATCCGCGAACTGCTCGGGGACATCTTCGTGCTCTCCTGCGAGCCGAGGCTCGGCTATCCCTTCCGCGTTGCAGGAACGCGCGTGTGCGCCCTGCTCGACCGCGACCTCAAAGGTCAGAACTTTGCGACCCTGTTTGGCGCTGCAAGCCGCGCCGAGATCACCGAAATACTCGGCGTGGTATCCGAAGAACTCCTGGCCGCCGTCGCCGGCGTGACCGCGACCGCGCGGGACGGATCGCTCGCGCACCTCGAACTGCTGCTGCTTCCTTTCAATAATCGCACCCATACGCCGATCAGCCTGACCGGGCTGCTGGCTCCGATGCAGCACAACGGGCAACCGCTCGGGGAGTTCGCCCTCACCTCCTGGCGCTACATGAACCATCCCCCGCAGCGCTTCATCCCCCGAGCGCTGAAGAAGCTCGCGATCGCGCGCGGCTTCATGGTCTACGAAGGACTGCGCTGACCGGTCACCCGATCCGGGTCGCCACCCGCAACCACCGGTACAGATGTCCTTATGCTCGCGTTAGGAATTTCGCGGGTAGGATGCAGCACTCCAATACCGTTTCCCAAGGTTTCGAGGCGGCAACTGCTATTCGAATTGCCAGAGCCAGAACATCGTTATGCTCGTGAATTTTGTCACTGACGAGCCTGGGAAGATCCCCGCAATCCGCGCGATGCTGGAGCCGCAATTCCACATCCTGCCGCAAGTGCTGCAAAGCGACGATCCGGAAACCGGCGCCAACGGCATGCTGATGGTCGATGCCGACCTTCGCAAGATGGACTGCGTCGAACGGATCAAACGTGTCCTGCGAGTCAAGCGCGCGAACCCCGAAAAGATGTTCGTCGTTCCCGGCCATCTTCAGGTCATGATCGCACAAGCCTATGCATTGGGCGCCACCGCGGTGGTGTCCCGCCCGCGCGAAATCATTTCGAAGCTGATCCAGTTCGCAAATGACGAGAAGGCGGACCATAACGATGCCGATAGCGCCTCGCCGGAAACGAGGAACAGCGCAACGGCTTTTGAGTCGATATTCTCAACCGCGCATGAGGGCAAGCCGGTCAACCTGGCGGATGCCGAATATGCCACCTCGCAGATCATCACGAACATCGCGCGAAACGGTTTCAACCGGTGGCTCGACGAAATTCGCCGACACCATGAAGGCACGTTTCAGCATTGTCTGCTGGTGACGGGAATAGCGGTGGGCTTCGCCCTCGACCTTGGCTTTTGCGAGGCGGACGTGAAACGGCTCGGGCTCTCGGCAACGCTTCACGATATCGGCAAGGCGCGGATTCCCCTCGCCGTTCTCGACAAGCGGGGAGAACTGACGCCGGCCGAGGAAGAGATCATGCGGTGGCACCCCGTGATCGGATACGACCTGCTGAAAGACATACCCAGGATCAGCAACGAGGCGCTCGACGGCGTCAGGCACCACCACGAGTATCTCGATGGCTCCGGCTATCCGGACGGCCTTGCAGGCTCCGACATCAGCGACCTCGTGCGGCTTTTGACGATCTCGGACATTTTCGCGGCGCTGATTGAACTCAGGCCCTATCGGCCGGCTATGTCGCGGCCGGATGCCTACAAGATCCTCTGCGGCATGAACGGCAAGCTGGAAGGCGCTCTGGTGAAGGCGTTTCAGGGTGTCGCACTCAACGGCACGAAACCGGCAGTCCGGTCACGATAGTCGCTCAGCCGCTGGCTCCCTGCCCGAAAGTACCGTCAGCAGGCCGGGCCGCAATGGACAAATCGATACAATCGGTCAAAACTCGACGGCGACTCGACCGTCCCGAATTTTTTGCGTGGCACACACCCCAACCATTCTCGTCCTGGATTCCGGCCTCGGCGGTCTCACCGTGCTGCGGGAGATCGTCAAGGTGCTGCCCGGCGCGCGCTACGTGTACGTTGCCGACGACGTCTTTTTTCCCTACGGCCATCACAGCGAAGACGAGATCATCGCCCGGGTTGTGCCGCTGGTCGGCGAACTGATTGCCGTCCACGCCCCCGACATCGCGGTGATCGCCTGCAACACGATGTCGGTCTCGGTGCTGGGACCGTTGCGCGCCGCCTATTCCATACCGTTCGTCGGCACGGTTCCGGCGATCAAGCCGGCCTGCGCGGCATCGAAGACCAAGCGCGTCTCTGTGCTCGGCACGCGAGCGACCGTGCAGCGCGAATATACCCAGGCGTTGATCCGCGACCACGCGCAGGCCTGCACCGTGACGCTGGTTGGCGCGGCGAGCCTCGCTTCGCTGGCGGAGGACGCCCTGCGCGGCAAGACGGTCAGCGACGCCGATATCCTGAGCGAGATCGCGCCCTGCTTCGTTTCGGCCGCTGACGGCGGAGATCTGCGCACCGACGCCGTCGTGCTCGCCTGCACGCACTACCCGCTGCTGCTGGATCGGTTGCAGCGGCTCGCGCCCTGGCCGGTGGCCTGGATCGACCCGGCACCGGCGATCGCCCGGCGCGTCGTCGATCTGCTCGGGCCGGTCGACAACGGCGGCCGCGAGTTGCCGCCCGAATTGATCTTTACCTCAGGCCGCTCCCACGCGCTGACCGATGCGCTGGCGCCGTTCTTCGGCGGTCGCGTTCCGGCCTAGCCAAGTATCGCTTTCGGTTTTTCCGTCTGCCTACTAGCTTTACCGGAAAGGAGAACCGCCATGTCCAAAAAGATACTGGCTGGATTGAGCATCGCCGCACTGCTGTGCGCGAGCGCGGCGCTTGCACAGGGCATCAAACGCACGCCACTGCAAAAAATCGAATTTCCCGAGGGCTATCTGACGGTCACCGGCCTCGCCGAAATCGGCCCCGGCGGTACGGCCGGGCGGCACACCCATCCCGGAATCGAGACCGGATATATTCTCGAGGGCGAAACCGACCTCCTGATCGACGGCAAACCGCCGCTGCATCTGAAGGCGGGCGATTCCTATTCGATTCCGGCCGGGGTTATCCATGACGCCAAGGTCACCGGCGATAAGCCGTTGAAGGTCCTTGGAACTTACATTGTGGACAAAACCAGGCCACTGGCCTCGCCCGTCAAGTGACACATCCGAGCCGGTTTGCCTGCTTCCCAGGTCGGAAACGCCTCTGCTTGGTTTGACAGCAGGACGGTTTATCCCTAAAGAACGGCTGCGCGCGGGCCGGTTTCGGCCCGCGTTGCGTTTCGCGACCCGTGGTCCTGTCCCATCATGCTTATGGGCCGGGCCTGTCGGCGGCGGATTCGGCACGATCCCGAAAGCGGTTTTCCGATTTTGCGATCACGCCCGGATCATCCGCACAGGAGGGCGCGTCTCCTCAACCGTAAACTTGACAAGAGGACGCGATGACTAAGCGCAGTGAGGCGAAGTACAAGATCG
>NZ_MKRN01000030.1 GCF_001896955.1 Nitrobacter sp. 62-13
CATCATCCCCGTTCCATATTTACTGGCCTGACAGCGCCATGACCGGATCGAGCCGCGCGGCACGGAACGCCGGCATGAAGCCGAACAACGTTCCCATGACCACGGCCCCCAGCAGGGCGCTGATCGCCATCGTGATTGAGAAGATCACCGTCATGCCGAACAGCGTGGCGGCAACTATTCCGATCAGCGCGCCGAGCAAGAGCCCGACCACGCCGCCGATCGCCGACAGGACGACCGCCTCGGTCAGGAACTGTCCCAGAATGTCGGCGGTCCTGGCGCCGATCGCGGTCCGGACGCCGATCTCCCTGGCGCGCTCGGCGACAGTGATCAGCATGATGTTCATGATGCCGATGCCGCCGACCAGCATCGAGATCGCGGCAATCGCCCCGAGCAGCAGGTTGGTGGAACGGCGCTCCTCCTCGGCCTTGCGGAACGCCGACGCCGCATCGTGCAGCCAGAAATCCTCGCGGCCGTGGCGGCGGATCAACAGCGCCTTGATGGCGTCCTTGGTCTGTTGCAGGCGGGACATATCAGCGATGGAGACGACGATCTCCGTGACATCGTCCTTGCCGTAGAGACGCATCGCGCCCGTCCGCAGCGGCAACACCGCGTTATTGTCCCGATCCGTACCCCTCTCGGAAAGTCCCTTGCTTGCGAGCACCCCGGTGACAAGAAAGGGAATGTTGTTGACGAGGATATGGCTGCCGGAAGGATCGGCGATGGTGGGAAACAGTTTCGCCGCAAGCGTCGCGCCGAGCAATATCACGGCGTTGCCGCTGATCTCGTCCTCTTTCGTAAAGAACGCTCCCTTCGCCGTATCCCAGTTGTGAACCGTCCTGAACTCGGCCGTGGTGGCGATCACTTCGGCATTGATATCGATGTTGCCGTGACGCAGCGTGCCGGCTTCCCACACGGCGGGCATCGATCCGGACACGTTGCCGAGATCCTTGATGGCTTCCGCATCGGCTGACGTCATGGGCATGCTAGTCGCTGCGGATTCGCCCGCGCGGCTGACCACGACCCAGTTGGTGCCGATGGCCGATGCCCGCTCCATGAACGATGCCTGCGCGCCGCGCCCGATCGCCATCATCGCGACGACGGAAGCGACGCCGATGACGATGCCGCTCAGCGTCAGCGCGGTGCGCACCGGATTGACCGCGAGCGCGGCGAAGGCGGAACGAGCCGCCTCCTCCAGCCACGTCCAGAGCGGCGGCGAGGCGCCGCTCGCCCGCCATGCAGCAACGGCAATCGACGACGACGAAGCCCTGGCGGCGTCGCGGCCGCTGTCCGAGACGATCAGTCCGTCCTCGATCCGGATGATGCGCTCGGCTGCGGCGGCGACCTTGGCATCGTGGGTGATGAGGACGATCGTGTGTCCGCCGGCGGCAAGCTCTCGCAGGATCGCCAGCACTTCAGTCCCGCTCCTGGTATCGAGAGCCCCGGTCGGTTCGTCGGCGAGGATCACCGCGCCGCCGTTCATCAGGGCGCGGGCGATCGAGACGCGCTGCTGCTGACCGCCCGACAGTTGCGATGGGCGATTGGCGATGCGACCGGCAAGGCCGAGCCGCGCCAGCAGCGCCGCCGCGCGGGCCTGGCGGATGCTGCGCGGTGCGCCGGCGTGAACCGCCGGCATCTCGACATTGCCGAGCGCGTTCACCGTCGGGATCAGGTGATAATGCTGAAAGATGAAGCCGAAGCAGCCGCGGCGCAGCGCGGCAAGGTCGTCGCGATTCAATCCTGCGACGTCCCTGCCGTCAAATCGATAGCTGCCGTGGCTCGGTCGATCGATCAGCCCGATGATGTTCATCAGCGTCGACTTGCCGGAGCCGGAGGCTCCGACGATGGCCACGAACTCGCCGGCCTCGATCGACAGGGCGACGCCGCGCAACGCGTGCGTCACGACGTCGCCGCTGCGATAGGAACGGCAGACGCCTGCGAGTTCGATAAGGGGGGCGCGCGGCGCGCTCATGACTCCACCCTCAGCTTCGCGGACGGCCCGGATGCCTTGATGCCGGTGATGACCCGCCCGGACCTGCGCGCGGCGCGAGCCGGCGGCGTCCATGGCGGCGGCACCGTGACGCTGTCCACATCATCCGGGGGAATAGGGGCGTTCATGATCGCCGGCCCCTCACTGGATATCTTTGTAGTCGACGTCGAACGACTGTCCGGGACCGGCATCGAACAGGACGTAGAACTCGCCTTGCGGCCGTTTGAAGCTGACGGTCGAGTCCGCGCCGAACTTCGTCTCGAGCGCGACGGTCTCGTCGTAGCGGATCACGTCGAGCCTGACGCCGGGAACGCCGGTGCCATCCGCGAAGCCGCCTTCGCAGCGGACCGTTGTCGCATCAGCCATCTTGCAAATACAGAATGGCGGGTGCGCCGAAGCCGAACCGGCGAACAGCGGCACCGCACCGAGCGCGACAAGAAGTGCCGCGACGCATCTGGAGCGCGCGTTCATGACCGCCTCCTTGCCAGCCATGCCGCAGTCACCGGCGAAGCGGTGCGGATCGGAATCGTCGCCTGATGCAGCGCGCCGTCCCAGCCCTCGAGCGTCAGCCACAGCACATCGTCGGCCGTGGTTCGGTCCGGAATTCGCATTTCGGCGGTCTGACGATAGGGCGTGCCGGAGAACAGCGCACCCATGGTGCGGATATTGCGCGGCTTGCCGACACGCAGATACGCCGCCTTGACCTGGTCGACGCAAGCCGGGCACAGCGCCAGCGCGAATTCCTTGGCGTAGCCGGCGCGGCCTTCCGCATCCGGCTCGACCACCTTGAACTCGGCCAGCCGCACGCTCCACGGCCCGACCGCGATCTCGCCGATCTCGCGCTCGCCCAGACCTTTCCTGCCGTCGAAAAACGCATTCTCGTGGAAGAACGCCGGCGTGAAAGCGATCGGCACGATCATCACAAGCGCGCTCAGGTGAAAGCGCCATCGCTGCCATAGCGACGTGCCGCGCGACGGGGATGCGAGCGTCGTCATCACTCAGCCGCCTCCAGTCCAAGCCGCGCGGGCGCACGTTCACGCACGAGCTTCACCGTCTCGATCGCGGTGCGCTTGGTCCACACCATCATCCCGGAGAACACCAGCGTGGTCAGCGTCAGGCCGAACGCCAGGTAGACCAACTTCAGCCACAGGCCGGCGAAGTCGCCGGTGTGCAAGGGACGCATCGAGCCAGTGACCAGTTCGAGCGCGGAGCGGTCGGAGATGCGGCGCGTCCGTTCGACCTTGCCGTTGTAAGGATTGACGTCGACCGTCTCGAACAACAGCGGATAGGCGCCCCGCCCGCCGACGCTGATGTGGTCATAGGCGCTGCTCGGGAATTGCACGAAACTCGGATCGAGATCGGGCAGTTGCCGCCGCACCGCTTCCGCCGCCTGCCCCAGCGTGATCCGCGGCGCGGGCGCGCCCATGGCCACGACGGGAACGTCGCCCCGCGCGACCACCGGCGGCACGCCCGCCGTCGAAATGCTGATATGGTTGTCGTCGAGGATCGCCCGGACCAGGAACCAGCCCGCCGTCACCGCCATGATGGCGATGAACGGAATCGACCATGCGCCCGCCAACCGGTGCAGGTCGCCCCAGAACACCCGCCTGCCCTTGCTCACACGCAGGCGCGGCCGCAGGTAGATCCGCCAGAACCGCTTGTAGACCACGATCCCGGTGATCAGCGAGCCGAGCAGCGGGATCGCCAGCGCCGATACCGCGTACCAGCCGAGCGAGAAACCGTTGTTGAACGGCACCAGCAGCCAGCCGTGCAGGGCGCGCACGAAATCACGGAAGTCGAACTCGCCCTGCTCGCCCTGCACCCTGCCGGTGTAGGGGTTGACGTAGAGCGTTTCGGTGCTGCCGTCGGGGCGCGTGACCGAGACGGTCAGAGCGAAGATCGACTTCACCGGTCGCGCGATGAATCGCACCCGCGCGCCAGGCACCTCGCGCTCCACCGCCGCCAGAATCTCGTCGTAGCCGAGCAGCCGCGCGTCGGCCGCCGGCGCGTGGGCCCGAACCGCAGGGCTCGCCAGCCACATGATCTCCTGGCTGACGGTCGCAATCGACCCCGTCAGGCACACGAAGAACAAAAACGCCCAGATCGGCAGCGCAAGCCAACCGTGAACAACAAACCAAAGACGGGCGCTGGAGGATTTACGCGATATTGTCCCACTCACTCCTGCTGTTCCCTCGGCTGCGACGCCGGCTGCCTGGCCGGGGGCATCAACCGCCGATCAACGCAAAAGGCGCCCCCTCTATGGTAAAGACGTTTGAGCGGCCGCTTTTTGAACCCCGCCTTGCAAATTTTTAGCCGCCTGAACGACTCGCCAAGTGGCCAACGCCCGCTCCCGAAAGCTCAGAACCGGAATTTGGTGGACACGGTGTATCGACGCGGCTCGCCGTACACGCCCGTGTCGTAATTGCGGAATACGGAATAGTATTTCTGGTTCAGCAGATTGGTCGCGTTGAATGCGATCTCGACCTTTTCGGTCAGGCGAAAGCGCGCCATCAGGTCGAGAAGAAACACATCGCCCTGCGCCAAGTCCTGCCTTTCGCCGAACGGATTGGAATTGACGTACCCGTGAATGGTATCCTGCCAGCGGAAACCGCCGCCGATCGTCCATCGATCCCATTGATCCGGCAGACGATAGGTCGCAAAGAGCCTGACGACGTTTTCCGGAGCCGTGGTCTGGATGTACGAATAGACCAGCGATCCGTCGGACGTCCGGGCGTGAGTGTGAGTGTAGCCGGCACTAATCTGCAACCCGGGGGCCAGTTGTCCCGCCAAGTCGAATTCGAAGCCCTTCGATGTGACGCCGTCGATCGAACGATAGTAATTATCTCCGGAAATCGGATCGAATCCGGCAAATTCGTGGAAGTTCTTCTGCTGGATCATGAACACGGCGGCGGTGAGATTGAGCGCGCCGCCGAAATAGGCGGCCTTGACGCCGGCCTCGTAGCTGTCGCCTTCGGTCGGCGGGAGAAAATTGCGGTTGACGTCGCGATAGCCATCCGGCGCGAAGATGCTCGTATAGCTGCCGTATAGCGAATAAACGTCGGTCAGGTCGTAGACGATGCCGGCATAGGGCGTGATCTTGGCATTGACGGAATATTGAGCCGGATACAACCACTCCGCCAACGGGTCGATATAGGTTCCCTTGTCGTTGAAGCTCCACCAGTCGAGCCGGCCACCCAGGATGATGGACAGCTTGTCCACGGGCTTGAGACGGGTCGCGGCAAAGGTGCCCGTGCGCGAATAAGAACTCTCGATCCTGCCTAAGAGCTCGAAAGGAGGCACCTGCGAATTGCCGCTCCAGGTGAAGAAGTTGGGAACGGAAGGATCGTAGGTGGGAGGCCCACCCAAAAACGGATAAGAAGGGTCATCGTAGTAAAGCCCCTTCTCCGATCTGCGCGTCGCCAGGACGCCGAACATCAACTCATGCGTCCGTCCCAATAGGTCTACCGGGCCCGAGACCTTGAGATCGGCGGTGTTCTGGATCGTATTGAACGGGCCCTTCCAGATGAATTGAGAGACACCTGCACCGGTCACCGGATCTGGATATCCGGCGCTGGCGGATCCCAGCATGAAGTCCGATACGGTGCGGCGATGATTGAAGGATCCGACCGCTCTCCAACCATTGTCGAAGCTGTGCTCAAGAGTGGCAAAGTAAGTGTTGACCGAAAGATCATCGCGGCTCCAGACCGCGCCCGGGTTGGTCGAGATGTCCCAATTGGTTCGCGTGCCGTCCGAGAAGAACATCGGCAGGCCGCCCCATTGCGCGCCGCGCGATTTGTCCTTTTGATAGTCGCTGCCGATCGTCAGCATGGTGTTGTCGGTGAGATCGGCCTCGATCACGCCATACAGCACGTTACGACGCTTGTGGTAATGATCGAGCCAGGAATCGCCGTCGAGCAAGGCGCCGGCAAAGCGCCCGCGCACGGTGCCGGCCTCATTGAGAGGGCCGGAGAGATCGAGATCGGTACGAAAATTGTTCCAGGAACTGAAGGTTTCGGAAATCGAGCCCTGAAACGTTTTGGTCGGCCGCTTGCGGACGAGATTGACGGCCGCGCCGGGACTGCCCGCGCCCTGCAGCAAACCGCTGGCGCCCTTGGTGACTTCCACCCGGTCATAGATGGCCATGTCGACAGTCGACAGGCCATGATCCCCCGCACCGTCCACATCGACCGGCACGCCGTCGTAGCGGAATTCGGCCAGCTTGAAGCCGCGCGACATGAATTCGACGCGGTCATTGTCCCAGCTTTGCGAGGTGATGCCGGTGGCATTCTCCATCGCATCCTTGAAGGTGCGGATGTTCTGGTCGTCCATGCGCTGCCGCGAAATCACCGAGACCGACTGCGGCGTTTCGCGGATCGACAACGGCAGACCGGTCGACGAGCTCATCTGCGTGGTGGTGTAGGAACCCGATCCCTCGGTGGCGCCGGGATCGCTGGTGGGCCGTCCTTGCACGTCGATGGTGTCGAGCGAGATCGCGCCAGCGACCGTCCCTGTCGCTCGATGGTGACGGCGTTCGGCGACGTGAAGCGATAGGTCAGCCCGCTGCCGGCAAGCAACTGGCCGATCGCCTGCGCCGGCGTGAACGATCCCTGCAAGGCGGGCGCGGAGTGCCCCGCGGAAAGATCCGCGCTATAGGCCAGCCGCAAACCGCTGCGCTGTGCGACGGCCGTCAACGCCGCGGTGAGAGGCTGCGCCGGAATATTATAGGCGACGACACTGCTGGCGGGCTGCGCGCTTGCCTTATCAAGCGAAGCAATCAGGGCGACAGCCGTCGATGCCGACAGAACGGCCCTGAATAAATGACCTCGCTTTCGAAAATCCATCGGACGTCCCCGCTTCAGCTCGTTCCCGAGGACACCGAGGCATTCGCACCATCCCCAGCCCTCAAGGAGTTAGACCGGCTGGCGCGGAAAATCCTCAACGGGACAAGCAAGAAAGTTCGACGGACAACGTCAGCCCGAAATAACGACGAGATAGGGGGATATCCGGCGGACGGTGATCGGAAGCCCGCTTGCCAGAGCATCAAGAGACTCGTCCGGCGTCCGCAGGTTCAGAACCGCGTTGACGAGGAGTTTCGCGGTTCCTTCTCCGCGGATGACGAGCCACCCGTGATGATATCCCCGCAGCGCCGCCACCACATCGCCGAGCGTTCTGTTCTCGGCGATGTACATGCCGCTGCGCCACGCCGCGGTCACCGACGACGGTTGCGCGGCGATCGCGCCGATGCGGCCGTGCGCATCGATGACGACAGCCTGGCTTTCGAGAACCCTCACCGGCCCCGAAAACCGTCGGTCGGACGACGAGGCAACATCCACGGCATGCTCCGTCACCGAAACCGAGACGGCTCCATTCGAGAGATTGGAGTCGACATCGAACGACGTGCCCACCGCTGTTGCGACGATGCCATTGACCTCGACCCCGAACGGCCGGGTTCTGTCAGGCGCGACCTCGAAGAAGACTTGTCCTTCGATCATATGGATACGACGCTCCGACGGGGAGAACGCAAGTGCAATCCCCGAACGGGCATTCAGTGTCGCTCGCGAGCCGTCCGGCAATGCCACGGTCCGCGTCTCGCCCAGGCCCGTGGCATAGTCGGCGCGATTGCCCCGGAATGCGCCGCTCGCCCACACGCCTCCTCCCAGCGCCGCAAGCGCGACCGCGCCGGTCAGAACCTTGCGGCGCGTCGGGCCTTCTCCGCGGCGGCCGGGCTTCACGATGCCGGTCACCGGATCGAGGTGAAGGTTTTCGGCATCGGCCCACAGGGCTTCGGCCTCCCGTGCGGCTGCTTCATGCTCGCCGCTGAGCGTCCGCCACGACTGAAAGCAACGATGATCGGCAGTCGTGGCGGTCCCCGAATTCAACCTCATGACCCAGCGCAAGGCTTCATCGGAGATTTCGGTCGATGGCGGCGGGCGTCTGGGATGATCTCGGCTCACGGCGACCTATCAGAGACTGCAGGACTATGGAATTTCAGCTCCCGTCTCTATAGACCGGATCGGGGGGCATAATCCTCAATCCCGGTCTTAAAAAGAACCATCCTCGCGCCGCAGGTCGCGGGCCTGCCGCAGTGCGCGCATGATGTGCTTTTCCACCATGCTCACCGAGATCCCGAGCAATCGCGCAATCTCCTGATGGCCGCGCCCCTCGATCTTGTTGAGGATGAACGCGCGGCGGCAGGCAGGGGGAAGCTCGTTGAGCGCGACGATGAGCCGGGCGAGCTGTTGCCTTTGCTCGAGTGCTGCAAACGGATCGTTTTCCGACGCAAGATCCTCGATGCCGTCGACGTCAACGCGATAGGACCATTCGATCTTTCGTCGAGCGGTGAAGTCGATGGCGGCGTTGCGCGCGGCAGTAAACAGATAGCTCTTCGGATGCCCGATCGCGCCGGCCCGAGTCCCACGCCCCGCGATGCTCATATAGGCGTCCTGCACGATTTCCTCGCCATCGTCACGATCGCCGACCAGGCGCGTGGCAAAGCGCACCAGCTCACGATGGTACAGCCGAAACATCTCGGACAGAAGATTGCCGATCGCCTTCATACCGACCTCACCGCCTCGCAGCGCTTGAGACGCAATGCGTCGTGTCGCGCAGCCGAACGGAAGCATGGCGATGCGTGCAGCCGGCTATCTTCGCTCCGGCAAGGCGTCCGACAGAATTCCGGCCAGAGTGGACACGCATTCCGTTCCTCGATCGAGCCGAGACACGCGGAAGCAGATCTTGTCAAATCCGATTACGGTCGCCGGCCTCATTGAAGTGGTAGGCCAAAGCCGAAAGGTCTTCAATCTCGATAATTAAGATCGGTTCTAAACCGGACTGCAGACCATGACGCATCCGGCTGTCGTTGCCTTGCGCGAAATCACTCGGCCCGGCTTCTCAGAACTTGTACGTCATGCTGAGCTGCACGCTGCGCGGCGCGCCCCAGGTGTAGCTGCTGTACCAGTTGTAAATCGAGTAATATTTCTTGTCGAACAGGTTCCGAACATTCAGTGAGGCCGACAGGTTCTCGTTGATCTTGTAGCTTGCCATCAGATCGACCACCCAGTAACTCGGCGCCGTGCTCCTGACGTCGTCGCCGATGACTCCGTTCCAGACCTCATCGCTCCATGTGACGTCCTGCCATCGCGCGCCGCCGCCGACCGTCAGCCCGTCGAGCGCGCCCTCAAGTTTGTAGGTCGAATAGAGAGTGAACTGGTTCTCAGGCGTCAGCGTCGACACCTTGATGGTGTCGCGTTTCGCAATTTTGTGCGTGAAGCCGGCCTGGATCTGCCACTGCGGCGAGAGCTGGCCCGAGATTTCCAGCTCAAACCCCTTGGTGACGACGCCGTCGACCGCCCGATAGGCGGGATTGCCATCGGGGGCAAGGCCGCCTGTTTCGACCGGATAGTTGTTCTGCTGGATCTCGAAATAGGCGGCGCTGGAGTTGAGACGTCCGTTGAAGAAGGCGGACTTCAGACCCACCTCGTTGCTAACGCCCTCCTGCGGCGGCAGCGTTATCCCCTGCTCGGTCTGCTCGTATTGGGGCTGGAAGATGCCGGTATGACTGCCGTAGATCGAGATGTGCTCGTTGATGTCGAAGATCGCGCCGAAGTAGGGCACCACCACCGACTTGTCGATGCGCTGTTCATTCGCAGGATCCCAATAAGGACGCTGCGCGGATTCGTAATGCACCAGGCGCGTGCCGGCGATCAGCTTCAGCCGGTCGTGCGGGTTGAACCGGAAGGCGGCATAGGCTGCGCGATTCTGCACCAGTTCGTTACCCGTTCCGTCGAGGACCCATGGCGGCTGCGGAATATTCCCGGTCCAGCCATAGAAGTTCGGAACCGTGGGATCGTAGGCCGGATCGGCCGACGAAATCGAATTGACCCAATGTCTTTTGGAGATGCTTCCTCCAAAAACGAGGTCATGCTTGCGTCCGAACAGATGCACAGGTCCGGTCGCATAGGCTTCGGCGACGTCGAGCTGGGTCTTGCCGAGAAACGCTCCGGACCAGATGCTGACGCCCGACCCATCCAGCGGGTTGGGGTTGCCGTTGCTCGCTGAGCCGAGTTGCGTGTCATAGCCGTTGATCTGGCGCTTGAGTTGCACCTTGACGCGCCATTCGTTGTCGAAGTGATGCTCCAACGTGGTGAACACGCTGTAGACATATTGCTCCCAACTGCTCCAGCGCGCGCCGGGATTGAAGGAGCGCGGCATGTCGTTGAAATTGCCGTTGCTGTCGAACAGCGGAATGCCGCCGAAGGACGTCCCCTTCGGGAGATTATGCTGATAGTGCGCGCCAACCGTGAACAGCGTGTCCGGTGTCAGATCAGCTTCGAGAATGCCGTAAACCATCGAGCCACGGTTCGTGAAATGATCCATGTAGGATCCGCGATCCTGATGAGTTGCAACGAAGCGGCCGCGCACGGTCCCTTCCTTGTTCAACGGCCCGCTCAGGTCGATTTCTCCGCGATAGGTATCCCAGGAGCCGCCGCTGAGAGTGGCGTGGCCCTGAAAAGTCCGGGTCGGCTTTTTGCGGATCAGGTTGACGGTGGCTCCGGGGTCGCCGCTGCCGGTCATCAGGCCGTTCGCGCCCTTCAGCACCTCCACCCGATCATACATCGCCGTGTCGCTGAGCGACTGGCCGGCGGGATAACCGCTGTCGTAGTGGCCCGGCATTCCGTCGTCCTGGAAATTCTGGATGGCGAAGCCGCGCGCATAATATTCGACACGCTCATTTTCATAGGTCACCGTCGAGATACCCGGGGTTTGGCGCATCACGTCGTCGACGGTGTTCAAGTTGAAATCTTCGATCTGCTGCCGCGTGATGACGCTGATCGACTGCGGTGTCTCGCGCGGCGTGAGTTGAAGCCGGGTCGCGCTCGCGGTTACGCTTGGCGTGTAGGATCCGGTACCCTCGGTCATGCCGGGATCGCTCGTCGAGGCTCCCTGTACATCGATGGTGTCGAGCGAGATGGCGCCGGCCGGCATCGCAGCGCCGATCGCGACCGATGGCTGTTGAATGGTGACGGTGTTGGCGCCGGTGACGGTGTAAGTCACGCCGGTGCCGGCGAGAAGCCGCGCAAGTGCCTGCCCGCCTGATGCGGTCCCCGAAAAGCCGGGGGAACGGATGCCGCCGAGATCGGCAGTCCGATAAGCGAGCTGCATTCCGGACTGATCGGCGAAGGCGCGCAGCGCCGACGATAAAGGCTGCGCCGGAATCGCAAAGCTGCGCGTCTGCACCTGGGCAATGGCAGATGACGGACCGAACGTGACGACCAAGGAAAATGCGCCAAGCGCCGCCGACATCAGAAGCGCGCGCGACCATCGGCGCGTATCTCGCGGCATCCCGCCGTCGCAACTCGTTTCGACCATTCCCCATTTCCCCATTTGTTCCGGCCTCGCGGCCCATCATCGGCAAGCGGCCGCGTGCGGCGACCCTCTCGCCACGTCAGCCGACGTAAGCAAGACGCGCGAGGGTCGTCGGACCAAAAGGAGGAAGGTAAAATTTTGGAACGATTCTAGCTGATGACGATCATCACGCCGGGGATGCGCCTCGCCGTGAGATTTTGCGTCTGCGCCAGCGCCTCGATCGCGGCTTGAGCCTGGCGGATTGAGAAGACGCCGCTGACCAGCTCGCCGGCTCGGCTCTGGTCGGCGAGGATAATCCGCTCGGGCACATAGCGTTCAAGCTCGACCAGCGCCCGCGCGAGCGGCCGCCCTTCGAAGACGATCCGGCCAGACCGCCATGCCAAGACCGCCTGCATGTCCACGGCCGTCGCCGAAGCAGGCGGATGACCTTGCGCATAGCGGGTCATCTGGTCCGCGCCGAGGGCAACCGGCGAGGCCTCGCCCAGCGCCGCAGCAGCGGGCGAAGCCGGACAAAATACCTCAACCTGTCCTGAGGCCACCGTGACTACAGCCTCGGCATCGGCCAGCCTGACCGCGCAGGCCGCTTCGGTCATGCGCGTCACTCCACCGAGCGCGGCGACACGTAGCCCTCGCCCTCCCTGCGGCCTCACCTCAAAAAAAGCCTCGCCGCGCAGCAGATGAACGAGACGCAAATCCGGACGATAGTCCAGCGCAATCGCGCTATCGGTGTTCAGCGTCGCCACCGCGCCATCCGGCAAGGCGACGCGCCTCTGCTCGCCAACCGCCGTGCGGTAATCCGCCTCCCACAGCAGCTTGATCCTTGGCGCAACCATAACGCCCGCGATCGATGCGGCGAGCGCCCCGCCGCCGGCAAGAACGGCCCGACGGCCGACGAGGCGGGGCTTGGCCGCAGTTTCCGTGGCCGCAGACGTCCGGCTCGTCTCGAGACGACCGAGTTGCCCCCAGAAGCGCCGCTCCTCGGCGAAGGCGCGCGCATGATCGGATGCCGCCTGCCAGGCCTTGAACTGCGCAAGCTCGGCCTCCGACACCGCGCCGGACGACAGACGCACGATCCAGTCGCGCGCTTCCTTGCGGGCACGGTCACTGACGGCTGGCGCTTGTCGTTCTCTCATCTGGCGTATCGCGATATTGCCGATGCCTGGACAGGCTTCTACGCTAAAGACGCGCGAAGCGGCAGTTCCTAAATGACAATGATCCGACGATCCCGGCACGTCAGTCCAGCATGTCGTCGCGAATGACCGCAAGGTGCTCCAGCACGCGACGAATATGGTAGAAGACGGCCTGCTCGGTGATGCCGAACCGCTCGGCGATCTCGCGATGCGTCTTGCCCTCGAAGCGGCTCATCGCGAAGATGATGCGGCTGCGCTCCGGCATCTGCTCCAGCGCCGCTGCGACCGCCGCCAGCGCCTGGCGCCCCATCAGAATGCGCTCCGGTGAGCATTCATCATCGACCGGCCACAACAGATCGCGGACCTCTGCATTGATGGCGGCGCGGCGGCGTTCCTTGCGGATATGATCGGTTGCGGTGTTGCGCACCACGCGGCGCACATAGGCATCCGCATTCTCGATTGTGGCGTCTGTGCCCCCGCTGAGCTTGAGCCAGCTTTCCTGCATGACATCGGCCGCGACGGCGCTGTTGCGAAGCTGCCGCCGCAAGGCCGCTTCGAGCGCGGGACGACGTCCGGCGAAGGCACCGAGCAGACGTCGTAAAGCGGGTTTATCGACCATCGGAGGAATCGCGGGAAAAAGACCCAAACACCACGCGCCCTCATGGCGCGCGGCTGACCATCCTCCCATAGCCAATCGTGCAGCACTCTCAAAGGAACAGAATCAAGAACTATTCCAAACTGTTTCCGCCGATTGCAAACCGTGACGATCTGCCGCTGCGAACCGCGCGCCGCATTCCGAATCGATCGCGACAATGCGGCACCGGCTCAAACAGGCGCTCGTCCGCATGCTGGAGACATGCTGGAGAGATGTCCTTGTTGTCGGTTACGCCGGCCGCCCAGACCATCATTTGTGAGACATCAAGACTGGCAGGTCGTTGAAAAACCGTTCAGTGATTTCCGTACGCCGCGCCGGCGGCGATCCGGAAATCTCGACCTTCGCTGCGCCTGTCATATCGCCAACAATATACGCCAAGAATGGCCATCAGCGCGGCGTCACCAGTGATAAGCAATGCTGCCGGTAATGCGGCGGCGGTCGCCGTAGAAGCATGACGTGGGGAAGCCGCAGCTTGCGACATATTGGGTGTCGGCAATGTTGACGACGTTGATCGCTGCGCGCCAATTTTTCGCCCATTCGTAGTGAACGGCAAGGTCGCCGAGCACCGCTGACGGCACCGTAAGCGTATTGGCCGCATCAGCGAAAGACGAGCCGACGTAGCGCACGCCGCCACCGAAACCGAAGCCATCCAGCCAGCCGTCCCGGAATGTGTAATCCATCCACAGCGAAGCGACTTGACGCGGCTTGGCGGTCGGCACCGTGCCGATCAGGGTGGGGTCGAGATCCTTGCTGACGAACAGCTCGTAGTTAGTGTAGCTCGCGACCACCTTGAAATCGCGAGTGATGTTCGCGAGAGCTTCCAGTTCGATGCCGCGCGACGTCACCTCGCCGTTCTGGGTCTGGAACAACGGGTTATTGGGATCGGTCGTCA
>NZ_MKRN01000031.1 GCF_001896955.1 Nitrobacter sp. 62-13
CCCCGCCCATCGCGCGGGCCAGTTGCTTCACCGAGGACAGCCCGAGGCCGGCGCCGCCGAAACGCGATGCAATCGAGACATTGGCCTGTGAGAACGGCCGGAACAATCGTTTGATCTCGGCGAGCGACAGGCCGATGCCGCTATCGGACACCGCAAAGGTCACGCCGATTTTTCCCTTCGGCCGCTGCGATGCAGTGACCTTGAGCACGACGTCGCCACGCTCGGTGAACTTGACGGCATTGTCGATCAGGTTTTCCAGCGCCGCGCGCACACGAACCGGATCTCCGGTCACGAATGCCGGCAGGTCGTCGGAAATTTCGACTGCCGAACGCAAGCCCTTGGCGGTGGCGCGGCCGGCGAGCGAGTCGCCGGCATTGCGCGCCAGCGCGCGCAGATCGAAGAAGTCCTGCCGTCCTCCCGGCGCGGAATGACGGCTTCGCGCCGCATCGACGAACAGCGTCGCCAGACTGGCGAGATGATCGGCGCCCGCCTTGATGGTCTCGACCCAGCGCCGTTCGCGCTCGCCGAGATCGGAGGTGGCGAGCAGGTCGCTGACTGCGAGGATTCCGGTGAGCGGCGTGCGCACCTCATGAGCGAACGCCGCCAGCGCGGTTTCGACGATATGGGACGAGGATCGCGCAGACGGTCGCTTCGCCTTCGCCGGGCTCAAAGCCTTCTTCGGACCGCGCGTTCCTGCCGGCCGTTTTTCACGCTTGCGCGACTTGAGCTTGCGCGGCGCGCGCGATGTCGGCGCCATGATGTCCTCCCCCGGCCCTGCGCCAGCATGCCACGGCCGGGGCGCGGGAGTCACGCGGGCGCGTGTTTTGAATCCAGGCAAGTCTTGCGGCGTTGCGGCAATTTCACAGCAGGCCGGTCAGTCTCCTGACTTCCTCGGCCGTCATCCCTCCGGCGCGCAATTCCCGCAACCCGGTCGACGATGACGACTTCGACAGCTTCTTCCCGGCATCGTCGCGGATCAGATCATGGTGGCGATAGGCCGGTTGCGGCAGGTCGAGGATTTTCTGCAGCAGCCGATGCACGGCGGTCGACCAGAACAGGTCGTGACCGCGCACCACGTCGGTGACGCCCTGCAGGGCGTCGTCGATCACCACCGCCAAATGATAGCTGGTCGGCGTTTCCTTGCGCGCAAGAACGACGTCGCCCCAGATTTCCGGCCGCGCAACGACCGCGCCGGTCTCACCATTGGGGCCGGAGCCCCGCTCGGTCCATGTGAGATCGCCGGCGAGCTTGCACGCCGCGTCCATGTCTAGCCGCAGCGCGAACGGCGCGCCGGATCGCAACCGCCGTTCCCTGGCGGGAAGCGACTTCGCCGCGCCGGGATAGAGCGGTGCGCCGTCGGGATCGCGCGGCCAGATCCCTCCCGTCTCGCGTGCGTTAACCAAAGCCGCAATCTCGGCGCGGCTCTCGAAGCTCGGATAGAGCAACCCAAGTGCGGCCAGCCGGTCGAGCGCCGCCCGATAATCGGCAAGATGGTCCGACTGCCGTCGAACCGGCGTCTCCCAGGTGATCCCAAGCCAGCCGAGGTCCTCATAGACCGCCGCCTCGAATTCGGGACGGCAGCGGGTTGCGTCGATGTCTTCGATCCGTAACAGAAACCGTCCCCCGCCTCGTCGGGCGGCGTCGAAATTCAGCAACGCCGAACGGGCGTGCCCGAGATGCAGAAAGCCGTTCGGCGATGGCGCAAAACGGAAAACGGGTGGCGGCATCGGTTCTTGCTCAACGATTGTTCGTCATGGCCCGTCTTCATACGATGCAGAGCGCCCAGAATGATCCATGCGCAGAGATGTTGCAAAAGGTGGATGGCCGGACACGCCCGACCATGACACAAAGGTGAGACGAACAAATGACCGTCCATCTGAAAACCCAGTCCGACCTCGACGACGCCATCCATGCGCTGGTGAAGCAGGACCCGCGATTGAAGCCAATCCTGGACCGCACCGGCCCTCCCGCCCTGCGCCGACGCCAGCCGGGCTTCGAAGGCCTCGCTGCGATCGTGTGCGGCCAGCAACTCTCCACCGCCAGCGCGAGCGCGATCTGGGGACGGCTCAGCGCGGCGTTCACGCCTTTCGACCACGACGCGATCCGCAAGGCCCGCATCGACCGTCTCGGCCGGCTGGGGTTGTCGGCGGCGAAGATCGCCGCGCTGAAACTGCTCGCCGGCGAGATCGCGGCGGGGCGCCTCAACCTCGATGTACTCGCCGAGGAGGATGCCGACGCCGCTCACGCCACGCTGGTCCGGTATCGCGGTATCGGGCCTTGGACCGCCGACGTCTATTTGCTGTTCTGCCTTGGCCACGGCGACGCCTGGCCCGCCGGCGACGTCGCGCTTCAGGAAGCGATCAAGGTCGGCCTCGGATTAACCACGCGACCTTCGCCGAAACAGATGGCGCCGCTCGCGGAACCGTGGCGGCCCCTGCGCGGCGCGGCGGCGCATCTGTGGTGGGCATACTACAAGGTCATCAAGAACCGCGAGGGGGTTGCTGCCGGGACAAAGTGAGCGAACTGGCCTCGTTCGTTCCGGTTCCCGCCGGCGCGACACCTCTGGAACCTAACGATTGCAGGGAGGTTATGTTTTTCGAGGGCTTCCGGGGTTTAAATGCTGGATACAACAAAAGACGCCAACAACACTAAAAAGTTGTTTGAAACCGAGCGTGGGTTTCGCCTTCTGGTGGAAGGTGTCACGGATTACGCGATCTATATGCTCGATCCCACGGGGATCATTACAAACTGGAACGTAGGCGCAGAACGTATCGAGGGGTATAGGACCGAGGAAGCTGTCGGCCAGCATTTCGCCGTGTTGTATACTCCCGAGGAGCGTGAAGCCGGCGTTCCCGCGAGGTCTCTTGAAACGGCGCGGCGCACCGGCAAATTCGAAGCCGAAGGCTGGCGGATTCGAAAGGACGGCACGAAATTTCTGGCATCAATCGTTATCGACGCCATCTACGAGCACGGTGATCTGGTGGGCTTTGCCGAGGTCACCCGCGATATCACAGAACGCAAACAGGCCGAGAATGCGCTGACAGAGAGCGAAAATCAGTTTCGCCTTCTCGTCGGCGGCGTAAGCGATTACGCGCTGTTCATGCTCAATCCCGACGGCATCGTTACCAACTGGAACATCGGCGGCGAACGCATCAAGGGCTACCGACCCGATGAAATCATCGGTCAGCATTTCTCGCGGTTCTACACCGATCCAGATCGAGCGGCCGGACGGCCCGCCCGCGCGCTACGCATTGCCAGCACCACCGGCCGCTACGACGAGGAAGGCTGGCGGGTCCGCAAGGACGGATCCTTTTTCTGGGCGAGCGTCGTCATCGACGCGATCCGGGACGACACCGGACGGCTCATCGGCTTCGCCAAGATCACGCGGGACATCACCGAGCGGCGCGAGGCGCAGCAGGCGCTGGAGCGCGTGCAGCGGCAGCTCGCCGAATCGCAGAAGATGGATGCGCTCGGCCAGCTAACCGGCGGCGTCGCGCACGACTTCAACAATCTTTTGATGATCGTGAGCGGAAACATCCAGACTTTGAAAACCAGAGTCGAAGGCGACCCGAAAACGCAACGAGCGATTCAGGCCATCGAGACTGCAATGCAGCGCGGAGCCGCTCTGACGCGGCAGCTTCTGACATTTTCCCGGCGCCAAAGCCTCAATCCCTTGCCGACCGATATCCCTGCCCGTATCCGTTCGGTCGCCGACGTTCTCAGGAGCGGCCTCGGCAGCGCGATTGCCCTGGACATCGACATGCCCAGCGAGGTGTGGCCGGTTACGGTCGATACAGCCGAATTCGAGACAGCCCTGATCAACCTCGTCATCAACGCGCGCGACGCCATGGCCGAGGGCGGGAGGGTCACCGTCAAGGCGCAAAACGTCTGCGACCCGGAAACAGGGCACGCTGTTGCAATTTCCGTCGAGGATACCGGCCATGGCATTCCCAACGACATTCTGGCGAAGGTGTTCGATCCATTCTTCACCACCAAGCCGGTCGGCAAGGGCACCGGCCTCGGCCTGTCACAGGTCCATGGCTTCGCACATCAGGCCGGTGGTCGCATCGACATCGAGAGCGAACTTGGCTGCGGCACCGTGGTCACCATCTATCTTCCGCACACTGAAGGGTTGACCGTCGAGAACCGCCCGCAAAGCCGGCGTGATGACGCCAGCGACACCATCCTCCTCGTCGAAGACAATCCGGACGTCGCAAGTGCGAGCGCTGGTCTTCTCGAAGAACTCGGCTATCGCGTTCGCATCACCACCAATGCCGAAACGGCCCTGAAGGAAATCGAGAGCGAGGGCATCGACCTGGTTTTCAGCGATATCGTCATGCCCGGAAAGATGGATGGCCTCGGTCTCGCCAAGGCTCTTCGCGCCAAGCGTCCCGATCTGCCCATTTTGCTGACGACAGGCTACAGCGAGGCTCTCGCCTGCAGTCAGAACGAATTCCCGATCCTCCGGAAACCGTACGCCATTCACGAACTCAGCCAGGCGCTCGCCAAGCTGTGCCAGTGAGGCTGGCGTGGCCGGATAAGTCTCGCGAAGCAAGGTCACCCGCAAGAAAAACCCGCCGGATAATCCGGCGGGTTATCATGAACAGCACGGCCTCGCACCGCGGAGCCGGCGACTTATGCTCGATCAGGTATGACCGCCTGAGCTTCCGGCCCACCAGGCAACGCCTGCCGGACCAACCCAGATGCCGGCCCCGCCGACCTGGATGCTGAAGCCCTTCTCGAATGTGTAGATGCTCACCGGCCCGATGTGGGCTTCGGCGCCACCCGATACGAGATCGAGTTCGGTTGCCGACAAGGCGCGGATCGCGCTGCCGGTCTCGTGTTCGCTCATGACATTCTCCTCAAGGTTGATGCAGCGTCTGGCTCATCCATCGCCGCCGCAACCAGTTTGCCGAAAGATCGGGGGAAGCGTCGTGATGCGGCTCACACAGTGCGGAGGCGGACATGATCGACGCTTCCTCCTCGTCCGCAGGCCGCCGCGGACAACGCGTGCGGCCAAAACAAAAGGGCCGGCGCCCGAGCGCCAGCCCTTTGGATGTCGCATCGCCGGGCAATCAGCCGATCGTATGCTTCGCGAATACGTCCTTGAAGGTCCACGGCGGCGCCGGCGGCTGGATCGGGCCGAGGGTCGGAAGGCGGATGCAACCGCCGTCATCGTAGATGCCGCCGGAAACCTGCTCGAGTTCCACGTCGTTCAGCGCGCGCAGGCCGTTGCCCTCGAAATCGGAAATCCGGGTCATGTCCATTCTCCCTTGTCTGGTGGCCCGCGAACCGGAATGGCTCGCATGCGCCATGACGGGACTATCCCAGAAGCCGCGCCCTGCATCTGTGATCTGGGTCACAAGGATAAGGACGCGCCTGCACAAGGTCACATTCCGAAAAACGAGGCGCCGCGCTACGTCGCCGCGCGCGTCGGATACATCGAGCGCCCGCGCGACTAATAATGCGTCAGGTCCCGTAGCCGCTCATCCGCCGTGCTGGGCTCACAAGTCACCGACAACCTCGCGGCGACGGCGCTCGGATTCTTCGGCATAGCGGCGCATCGCGTGCGCTTCGGTGAGGATTCCGATCGGGCGCTCGTCGTCGCCGGCCTCCACCACCGCAAGCGTTTCAGCTTCCGCCGCGTCGAACACGGCGATCGCCTGCTGGATGTTCATCGCAGGATGCAGGACCACGTCCTTGTAATGCAGGATGTTCGCGATATGCGTGATCTCGCCGGCTTCCGGCGTATGCGCCTCGGCAACCAGCGCCAGCCCGGCATAGCGACCTTCCTCATCCACTGCGATCACCTGGGTTTTCGAGCCGAGGGGAAATTTCGCGCGGAACTCCTCGATCGGCATGGTCGAAGCGACGGTCACAGTCTCGGGACGCATCATGCTCTTTACAGTGAGATCACGGATCCATCCGACGTCAGCGGCGCTGCGTATCGTTTCGCCGCGCAGATGCATGCGCCAGGTCGCAAACGAATAGCCGAACAATTCCCGAGTGATCTGCGTCGAGATGATGACCGCGATCAGAACAGCCGAGGTCAGCCAGAGATTGCCGGTGGATTCCAAGGCGATGAACGACATCGTCAGCGGGCCGCCGATCACCGATGCCGAGAGCGCGCTCATTCCGATCACCGCGTAGATATCCGGGTCGAGGTCGAGACCCGGCCACACCACATCAAAGCCGGCAGCGAACAATCGGCCGCCGAGCGCGCCAAGAAACAGCGTCGCAAAAAACAGTCCGCCGCGAAAGCCGCTGCCGAGCGAAACAATCGATGCCAGCGATTTCAAGATGAACACGATCGCGGTCATCTTCAGCGGCATGATCACGATGCCGGAATAGAACAGCGCGCCGTGCCCCGACGACATCACCTGCGGCGTCACCAGCGCCAGCAATCCGACGGAGAGCCCGCCGATCGCCAGCCGCGCCGGCGGCCCGATGCCGGTCAGCGCCGCCTCGCACAACGCGACGCCGCGCATGATGCTGATGCCGGTCAGCGCCGCGAACATGCCGATCAGCGCCGCGATCGCGAGATCGTGGCCGAAGATCACGCCGAAAGGCCCCACCCTGACGCCGAGCGACAGCGGCAGGAAGTTGTGGGCGACGAGATAGCCGATGACGGCCGCGACTCCGACCGGCGTCAGACTGGCAGGCGTATAGCCGCCGATCACCAGTTCGAACGCATAGAACGCGCCGGCCAGCGGCGCGCCGAACGCCCCCGCGATCGCGGCGGCCGCACCGCAGCCAACCATGATGCGCTGGTCGGCGCGACGCAGATGGAAGCCGCGTCCGATCGAGGCGCCGAGGCCGCTTGCAAGCTGGGTATAGCCCGCCTCGAGGCCGACCGATGCGCCGACGCCGCTGGACCAGACCGTCTGCAACGCAACGATGACGCTGCCGCGAAACGACATCCGTCCGCCATGCAGCGCGTTGGCCTCGATCGGGTCGACCTCGCGCGCCGGCCGCCAGCGCAACAGCAGCAGGAAAGCGCCGCCAAGCAGCAATCCTCCGATGCCCGGCACCAGCATGCCGCGCAGCGGATCGATCTTGTCCTGACTGGACAGATGCTCCCCGGCCGGAATGGCGAACAGCACCTCATGCATCTTGAGGACGGCAGCGCCCATCGCCGCAACCACCAGCCCGCCAATGGTTCCAATCACCGCCGCGAGCAGGATGAGGCTCGTCTCATGCGCGCGGACGAAGGCGCGGAACCGCTGCGGCGCTTCAATGAAACGGAAATCAGCAAACATTCGTCAGGTCCGGACGATGTCGGGCGGAGAGACAGTTAGCTTGAGGCGGTTTAGCTGTGTCGAGGCCTGCAAACCAGCCAGTGCCGCGCAAAATTCATGGTTGTGACCGGCAAGTTCAGATCAACCCGCAACCGTGCCCGCCGGAAAAGCAGAGCTTGCGCTCTTCACAATCCCGTCACGCTGCCTGTAGTATGCCGGCGCAAGCCGCCTCGAAGTGCGGCAGAACAGGAGTTGGGGCGTAGATCGCAAAAGGTGCCGGTTTTGCGATCAGAGTTGTGTGCATGTCATAATTGGATGCATTTTCGGCGGCAAACCGGCGTTCACTTCGCCGGAAAATGTTCTGGAGGCGCTGCTTGAACGCGCATGTCTCGCAAGGCGGCTGGCCGGTGCTGGTCCTGAACGCGGACTTCCGGCCGCTGAGTTACTATCCGCTGTCCCTCTGGTCGTGGCAGGACGCGATCAAGGCGGTGTTTCTCGACCGCGTCAATATCGTCGAACATTACGACCGCGCCGTGCGCAGCCCTTCGTTCGAAATTCAGCTCCCGAGCGTGGTGTCGCTGAAATCCTTCGTCAAGCCGTCCACCCATCCCGCTTTCACCCGCTTCAATGTGTTCCTGCGCGACAAGTTCATGTGCCAGTACTGCACGGCCATCGAGGATCTTACCTTCGACCACATCATCCCTCGCAGCAAAGGCGGCCAGACCACGTGGGAGAACGTCGTCGCGGCCTGCTCGCCATGCAATCTGCGAAAAGGCAACCTGACGCCGCAGCAGGCTGGGATGTTCCCCCGCCAGACGCCGTTCGCGCCGACCGTGCATCAATTGCATCGCAACGGCAGGCTGTTTCCGCCGAACTATCTGCACGATAGCTGGCTGGACTATCTCTATTGGGATACCGAACTCGATCCATAGGCTTGCGTCGCGGTTGTGTGGGCGGACGCATCGCGCGGGGCCGAATTCCCGCCGCTTTCACAGCGAACGTTTGAGGTCTAGGATCGTTGTGCGGTGACTTCTGTTCAACGACAGACCGTTGCCCCCATCCGCGTCGAACGGAGAATGCGCATGGCCTCATTGACCGAATGGAAGGTTCCGGCCGCCGCGCAGCCGCGCCAGGACGACTACGAATTCGATCTGGACCGCGCACTGTCCGCCGTGGTCGGACTGCATTCGATCATTCCACCCGACGCCTTCACCGCGCATACCCTCGGCGAGGAGCGCGCCGGCAATGGCGTCGTGATCGACGACGGCCTGGTTCTGACCATCGGATATCTCATCACCGAAGCGGACAGCGTGTGGCTCCATCTTGCCGACGGCCGCGTTGTGCAGGCCGACATGCTGGGCATTGATCGCGAGAGCGGCTTCGGCCTGTTGCAGACGCTCGGCCGGCTCGATCTCGAACCGCTGCCGCTGGGCTCGTCCGCTGCGGCCGGCGTGAACGACAGGGTCGTGGTGGGCGGCGTCGGTGGCCGAACCCGCTCCCTCGCCGGCCGCATTGCCGCCAAGCAGGAATTCGCCGGCTACTGGGAATACCTGATCGACGACGCCATTTTCACCCACCCGGCGCACCCCAACTGGGGCGGCGGCGGCGTTATCTCGGCAGCGGGCGAACTGATCGGGATCGGCTCGCTGCAGCTCGAGCGGGTGAATGGAGGCCAGACCGAACATCTCAACATGAACGTGCCGATCGATCTGCTGAAGCCTGCGCTCGACGACCTGCGAAAATTCGGACGGGTCAACAAGCCGGCCCGCCCGTGGCTCGGCATCTACGCCACCGAGATCGAAGATAGGGTCGTCGCGGTCGGAATCGCGCCGAAGGGACCGGCGGCCCGCGCCGAGCTGCGCACCGGCGACGTGATCCTCGCGGTAAAGGGGGAAAAGGTATCGGATCCGGCGCAATTCTACCGGAAATTATGGGCGCTGGGTCCCGCAGGCGTCGACGTGCCGCTGACGCTCTATCGCGAGGGCGACATCTTCGACGTGGTGGTGGCGTCAATCGACCGGGACCGAATGCTGAAGAGGCCGCGATTCCACTAACGCGTCGCGACGAACGCCTGTCGCCGCGACGGAATCGGCCTCGCCGGCTTTTATTGCGGTGATGTGCCCTGTGGAATGCCGAGCAGCCCCGCAAGGCGGGCGCGGGGCGCCACGAGGTCGGCCAGCGTATATCCTTCAAGCACTTCCATGAACGCGTCCTGCGCCCGTTTCAGCGCGCGCTTGAGTACGCAACTCGGGTTGATCGTGCAGGACGCGTTAACAGGCTTCAGGCACGACACCACCGCCATGTCCGGCTCCGTGGTGCGAATGACCTCGGCCAGGCTGATCGCCTCGACCGGCTTGGCGAGGCGCAAGCCGCCGCCCCGGCCGCGCACCGTCTCGATATATCCGGCCACGCCGAGCTGATGGACGACCTTCATCAGGTGCGCCTCGGAAATATCATAGCTTTCGGCAATCGCGGCGATGGTCGAAAGTCCGTCGGATTTCAGCGCAAGGTACATGAGCACCCGCAATGCGTAGTCCGAATAGGTGGTGAGGCGCATGCATCTCTCCCGCGGGGGCAGTCACGTAAAAGCTATATTTTAAATATTGCTTTTAGGCAACCGCGGATGTATAGCGGTGCCATCCTTTTGAACGGAGGGCTCCATGAACTCGAGTCACGCCACAATCAGCGATACCGTCCTAAAGCCTTTTCTGCTGCCGGGAACCGTTGTCTGCAACATTATCGGAATCAACGGCAGCAATCCGGGCGATTATTCCAACCTGGTCCGGATGTTGGTCAATTCGTTGATCTGGACTGTAGCCGGGGTCATCGTTATGGCTTTTCTCGCATGAACAGCGCGCCGCAAAAAATGGATCATGTTTCCGAGGACGGCATCGTCCGGCTGGTCGACACCTTCTATACGAAGGTGCGCGCCGACCCGGAGCTGGGCCCGATCTTCGAAAACAAGATCAAGGACAACTGGCCCCACCATCTGGAGAAGATGTACGCGTTCTGGTCGTCAGTGATGCTGACCACCGGCCGCTACAAGGGCAATCCCATGATGAAGCACATGGTGATACCCGGCCTGAGGCCGGAGCTGTTCACCCAATGGCTTTCGCTGTTCGACGAGACCTGCCGCGAACTTTGCGAAGAGCCGATCCGCGCCGCCTTCATGGAAAAGGCCGAGCGCATCGCCGAGAGCCTGAAAATCGCGGTATTCTATCGGCCCGACCGGCCGTGGCCGCCGCAGGCATCCGCGAGCCTGACCTGACGCCGCCTTATTTTTTGTCGCGACGGAACGCCTTGCGTGCGTCCGCGATGGCCTGATCGAACTGCGCCATGGTCAACGCGCCGGGAACGCGGAATTTTCCGATAATGAACGCCGGCGTTCCGTTGAATCCGAAAGCGGTCGCCTGATCGTTGTTGCGTTTCAGAATGGCATCGATGGCGCCGGCGTTGGTGGCCATGTCCTTGAGCGCGCGACCGACGTCGATCTTTGCGCCCGCCAGCAACTCGCGGATGCGCGGCTCCGTCAAACGTGAACTGGTGCTCATCAGCGCCTCGTGCGCGGCCGCGAACTTGCCCTGGTATTTCGACGCCAGCGCCAGACGCGACGCATAGACCGAGACCGGCCCGAGGATCGGCCAGTCCTTGAAGATCATCCGGACCTTGCCATCGTCGTAAACCACCTGTGCAAGCTCCGGCGCGAGCTTGCGGCAGTACGGGCAATTGTAATCGAAAAATTCGACGATGGTGACGTCGCCCTGCGCGTTGCCCGCCGGCGGGATCTCCGGATCGCGCAATACCGCGCTCTCGGTCAGAACCTCGTCGGAGCTAACGGCGAGGGCGGGGACGAATCTCAGACCCGCCACCGCCGCGCCAAAGCCGAAAGCACCGAGCATCCGGCGTCTGGTCGTCCGGATGCTCGCCCCGCCTTGCGATTCAGGCATCTCCGATCAGACGCCCTTCAACCGCTTGGTGCATTCGCTGTAGTAGCCGCCGCCCTTCATGATCCACTTCAACCCGCCATTGGCGTTGGTGGTCTTGTTGGTCCTGTATTGATCGAGGCAGGTATGCTCACGCGCCTTGCCCGCAGACTCGTTGGCATATTTCGGCGACACCGCCGACGGGAAGACCGCATTGCCGACCGGCGCGGCAGGCGTCGCAGCGGTCTTCGGCGCAGGCGTGGCCGCGGGCGTTGCCGAAGGCGTTGTGGCGGCAGTGGCCCCCGCCCCGCACTCGGCCTTGCGGAAATCATTCCACTTCTGACCGTTGAGCGTGCCCGCCGATTTCGCAGCCTTATATTTCGCGCTGCATTCCTGCGCGGTCAGCGCCTTGGCGGGCATCACCGAAAGCGCAAACAAGCCGGACGCTGTCAGCGCGCCAAGCAATTTCAAATGGCCTGTCATGTCTGTCCTCCCGGGACATCAAGGATGGGACCGATATCCTAGCGCGACCGCCCGCCGTTTCAACGGCGCGCCTGAATCCCGGATCAAAAAAATGTGGCTGCATGTTTTGGGTGATCCGAGTGCCATTCATTCGCCGTTCAGCCGGGCTCCGCGACGGTGACGCCCTCATCAACCCGAGGGATTTCCCATGACCATGTCTTCCCGTGTCATCGCGACCATCGCCGCATCGCTGCTGCTTGGCGGAACGGCTTTCGCGCAGATGACCGCGCCCGCGACGCCCGCACCGGCATCGAAGATGGCACCCGCCAAGAAGGCCGAGAAGCCGCGCACCGCGGCCTCGCTCGAATGCTCAAAAGAGGCCGACGCCAAGGGCCTGCACGGCAAGGAGCGCAAGAAATTCCGCTCGGAGTGCAAGGCCAAGGCGGCCAAGCCGAACTGATCCCGCGCGCCCGGCAGTGTCGGCGGGTCACCGACCTCCGACACCGCCGGCTTTGCCGTGCGCAGGGCTGGCGGGGCCGCCCTTTGAGTCTGATTCAACGACATTGAATCAGACTCAAGTTCTATCCTTCTGACTGGGCATGATCTTATCCGAAAACCGATTTCCAGTTTTCGGGGTCTTTGCTTTAAGGATTATCGGACCTTGCCTGCCAGGGCTGCGATGCCCCACCCCGCCAGCGCCGCCATCAACAGCGATATCATCGCGTTGTAGCCGGCAAGCGACAGACCGAGAAAGCGCCACTGCACCTCGTCGCAGCGCACGACCTTGACCTTGTCGAGGTTGTCGAGCAGACCGGCCTTGCCGAGATCGAGCACCGGTCCGGTACAATCGGCCGGTCCCGGCCAGTAGCCCCATTCGACGCCGGCGTGATAGGCGCCGAGCCCGGCATTGCCCAGCACGGCCAGCGCGAGGACGGCGAGACCCGGCATGATCAGGCAACGCGGCGCGCCCTTCCCCGTGATAAACGCCACGAACAGGCCGAGGGGAATCGCAAGATAGTAGGCATAGCGCTGCTCGAGGCAGAGCGGGCACGGCAGGATATCCAGCACGAGCTGGAAATACCACGCGCCTGCGATCGTTGCCGCGGCGATGAAGGCCACCGCCAGCGACGCGGCGAAGGCGGTTTTCTTTCCGCGGGCCGCAGAGGTGGATGTCTCGGCGACATCGGGATTCATGGCGGGTGGGCTCCGGCTGACTGCTTCGCTTGTGCTAAATCACGATGATCTTGGATCAATCATGCACGTGATCGATTCTTTTGAGCGGGATGCGGGACGGAAAACAGCACCCCACTTTCCTCATCCCGCTCAAGACGTCGTAGCCTCGCGCCTCGCCGCTGTCGAGCCGGCGGACATCACACTGCGTTGTCTCGGCTCTCAGGTTTCTTGCCGCATCGGCGGCGCGGGTTGACCGGGAAGGAACGCCCGCTATAGTCCGCCCGCTTCGCAAGGCCCCGCCGCTTTTGGCACGGCCCCGCGAATGCCCCTGTGGCGGAACTGGTAGACGCGCTCGACTCAAAATCGAGTTCCGCAAGGAGTGCTGGTTCGATTCCGGCCAGGGGCACCAGAGGCTTATCCGCAAGCCTCCGCCACCCTTTTGAAAGAAGCGAGTTCTGTCCGATAAACCGGGCATTTCTTGACCGGAGCGGGCGCCACTATCCGCCGACATCCGCGCAATTCCTGCAGGTTCAGCCCGATGCCGCGAAGCTCTGGCGCTTCTCCGGCCGCGGCAGGGCTCTGTCGTCAGGCGGCGATCCCGTCCCCAAGCCGTGCTGCTTCCCGCATCAATCAAGGCCCTGGCAGAGGGTTCTCGATCGCGGTAACGGTCAATGAGCAGCCCGGGATGCAGCACTGATAACGACCATCCACCTCACGGAAACGGCTCGCAACTGTCGTCTTGATACGGTTTGAGACGTTCGGTGGGCCGTCACCCATGGCTAGTGTGAGTGACATTGGATCGGGACTCGGTCCGCACTTGGCTGGTCCACTTCGCTACCATCATAGCAAACGTGACGATCGCCCAAGCGGTGAATCCGAACAGGGCCGCAGCAATCAACGTTTTTCGCATCGGGCAATTCTCTTCATGAGAGCCAGCTACGCTCGTCGCCGCCGGAACCGTAATCCGGATTGCACGCGCGGGGAAGCGCCCCCGACAGGGTTTCTATACCTTTGGCTATTTAGCTGGAACGGTGCGCAAGGTGCCGGCGCCCTTCAAAATGACGGCCGACATATCGGCGGGCAACACCACGTCGCTCCCGGCTTTCAGCTCGCGCATGCCTTCATCGACGAGCGCTACACCGGCGGCATCCTCGGCCGTATCGCCACTTAACCTTCCCTGGCTTACGCCCTGTCATGTCATCAAGCCGGGCGAGCGGCTTTGCGATGCAGGAAAGTCTCAACAATGTTCCGTTTACACAAAAAACCGTGACAAGATCGGCGCGTTTGCAAGCGTGTCCGGCTCGCACGGCAGATAGCGAAGGTCGGATGCCCTCTAAGCCGGAAGGGTTTGAAGGTGGTAGACTTGATAGGCATGCCTGCGCGGCGAGGTGAAGTGGTCTCCGAAATTCAGGCCGTGATGTCTCTCCACGCCGCCAATCAGATCCCCTGCATTGAACGCAGTCGACAACCGATCCGGAAGGGCAAAGAGACAGGTGAAGCCTGGGCCCCATAAGGAGTCGGTCGGGTTCAGCTTTGTGTCCTCGATGTTGCTTCTGAAACTGTCAGGATCCCAGCACAGGAAAACAAGCTGGCCGTCCATCAGAGCCCAATCAAACGCAAGCACGTAGTGTTCCGGCGTGGGGAAGGTGCTGCGCTCGTGCGAGGCTCCACTGAGCACGCCACAGCGCACCACCGATCTTGCGACGAGCGCGCTCGTCATCTGTCCATAGAGGACGCCGAGCGCCACTGTATTGGAATATTGGATCGTTTGTTGAGGAACGGGGTCTGCGCTGCCGGCCGCGGCGCCAGAAACGGTCGCGCCAGCAATCTGACCTTGCGAGATGCGGCTCGCCGGTGCGGTTGTTGAAACACCTCGCGCGCGGAGCAGCTTGCCGGCGAGGGACTGCAAAACAGGATAGCACTTGTCCTGTTCGTAGGCACTTGCCGCCCGGATCCTGTCCATGGTTGGATCAAGGGAAAACCAAGGCGGACCCGCGCCTATGTCCGGAGTGCCCCAAACGCTGGTATAAAGCTGCTGAACCTCGTTGGTTGCCGAAGGTGACGGTACTGCCAGTTGCTGAACACTTTGAGGGAGGTTGAGGCTTGTCGCCAGTGCTGACAAAGCCGCATTCGTCAACGTCGAAGGGGGGCCATTGAAAAAGTCCTTTACCTTCTGGATGGCACTCTTTTTCACAGCCTCAGGGACGAGCGCCCACAGGACGTCCGAAGCGATGGCTGATTGTATGGTCCCAACGGCCATGTCGATGAGCCGGTTGGTCACATAGAACTGGCCGTAGGTAATCAGTTGGGTGTGAGCGGCAAACTCGTTCTGAAAGCTCTGCACTTTGGCGCGCAGCGTCGCATCCCTGAAATTGACCACTTTGAAAATCTCCCGCCCTTAGGTCCAAATTAAATATATAATTTTGTCACTTCGTATTTGCGGCAGCAACTTCGGCTCGTGCGCGGAATGGCCTGCATGTTGCCTCGGACAGGCCCTTTAATCCCGCGAGTCCCGCGGTCACCGTAGCTAATGCAAAGATCGCGAGTCATCCTATCTCGGCACTTAAGCGTGACGTGCGTTAAGGCGATATGCGGCGACAAGTGAAAATTTTACAAGTCGCTCCACCGAAGCCGAAGCCATCTTGCGGAGAAAATAAAGCAGTCGAAGGATGCGCCGACTTCTGTTGGACGCTCTCGATCACCGCATTCTCGACCGCCATGCCGACGCTCGCGCGCAAGGGAGGAATTGACAGCTAGCGCTTCACCTTCAACCCGATCTCGACGAGGCGGCCGATGGCTTCTGACGATGTTCTGCCCGCGGGACGGATTGCCGGTCCCTAGATGAGCGAAGCCACCGCCTCCAGTCCGATGATGCGCGCGAGCGAACGCGCCTCACGCTTCTGCTCCTCACGCAGCCTCGACAGCAGCGGTTGGGCTGCAGTCTTGATCTGCTCGATGTCGGCTGGACTGAAAGAGGCCTGCCGTCCCGTCACTGTGCGCCGCTCATGGATTTTCCGGGCGACGTCGCGCAACACGCTTTCCACGGCCGGCCAGTAAGGCTGCTGCGCGGACGTCAGTTGCAGCCGGTTCTTCAGCGCAGCGATCTGCATGTCGCTGAGCAGCGAGTAATTTTTCTGAACGAGCTGATTGGCGATACTGGGCCGCGGTCGGGGCAGCGGCGGCTTATCGAGGGAGGCCGTCGGCGGCAAAAACTCGGCACTGACGGAAACGTCTGCGTCCCGCTCCGGCAACGCGGAGGACGCCACATCTTCGCCGGCGTCGGGAGCAGCCGCAAATCGCGTCGCGACTTGAAGCCGGTCGGTTTTTCGCGCGCGGTTGGCCGCCGGTTCGGCCTCGGCTGGCTCTGCTTCGGCGGGTGGCGGCGCGGCAGAAAACCGGACCACCAGGACGTTGCCGCGCCCGAAAACCCCTGCCAGCGTCACCCCGGTGACGACGCAGCACGCAAGCGCCAGAACCGTCATCGTCCGCGTCAAAAAAGATCTCCGGTTCAGCCCACGAACGGCCGCCGATTGTCCTCACAAATCGATACGAATTAAGGCTTCCCCGCGCAAGACAGGTCGTTTCTCGCCGGGCACCTGGGGAAAATCGCTGGCCCGCCCCGCTACAACAGCGCGATCCGCGAAAACGAATACCGGTTTTACGTCCGATCGCGCTTCTCAAAATACCGAGAATGCGCGCGATCTTTTCGGCAGACCGCTCACATTTCCGCTGATCATAGAGCTGGCTAGGCGGCCAGAATATAGGCGTTCTGGATGTCGGCGACGAGTTCTGACGCCTCCCAGATCGCGTCTGGCGGGATCGTACTCATGCTGACGGTCCAGTTGGCCCCGCTGCGGGTCCTCGGGGTGCTGACGACGTCGAAGCGTACGTCGCGGCACAGCGGATGCCTGCCGAAGGCGGCGGCCACGCGGGCCTGCAACTCCTTGATGGTCGCCGGTATCCTTTCCGGCGCAATGTCGCGATCCATCGCCCTGCCCGTTGCCCGCCGGAATTTTGCGGCGAGGGCCGCAAATACATACCGGCACGGGAAAAAGTGCCTCAGTTCGGTTAATGGATCGTTAATTCGGGAACCCGCCTCACCAGAGGCGAGGGAAGGGGCAAGCCAAACATCGTCCGAAAGAGGCAGCTTCGCAGGGCGCGCGTTTCGCCGGCGCGTCCGGAGTCATCATTTGATCCGTTTAAGCTCTGCAAGCACCTCGTCGATGGTCGCGAACTCGGTTTCCACGGCCTGGCGCACCAGCGTGTAACGTTTGGGACCATCCGGATCATCGGCGTGGCGAACAACCAGCCCGAGCTTGAACGCCAGCGCCCTGGCCTGCCTGAATTTCTCCAGCTCATCGTTCGTCGTCATCATGTCGTTCTCCGTGCTCCGCCGAGCTGAAAGGTCATCTTGTTCGTTGGAATTGCGGTCTCCCGTCCATTTATTCCAACTCCCGCCTCGCCATCAACGCCTCTAGATCAGGCGGAACGCGATCACAAAGCCGAGGACGATAACGGCGGCGCCGATCGCAACCCACAGGCCGAGCCGTTTCTCGATCTCGTATCGGATCACGTCGCCGTAACGATTGAGCAGGACCGCGACGATAAAAAAGCGGCCTCCCCGGGCGACGATCGAACACAGGATAAACAGCCAGAGATTGTATCCGGCGAAGCCCGAGGTGATGGTGACGAGCTTGTAGGGGATCGGGGTCAGGCCCTTGCCGATGATGATCCAGGCTCCCCATTGCGCATACGACTGGCGAAACGCCTCGACCTTGTCGGCCAGACCATAGAGCTGAATGAGCCACTGCCCGAGCGAGTCGTAGAGCAGCGCCCCGATCGCATAGCCGAGCACGCCGCCTGCAACCGAGGCGATGGTGCAGAGCGTTGCGAACAGCCATGCGCGCTGCGGCCGCGCCAGCGACATCGGCAGCAACATGATGTCGGGCGGCACGGGAAAAAACGAGCTTTCCGCGAAGGCGACGGCCCCCAGTATCCACAACGCGTAAGGCTTGTCGGCGGCGGCAATGCACCAGTCATAGGTCTGTCTCAGCATGGCGCGATCAACCACTGCGCAGCGGATTTGTCCATGGCTGAGGCGAAGATTCAGCGCCGCTTATGCAACCGAAGGGCCTCGAGCGCGACGACCCGGCCCTTCGCCGAACCTTGCGGAGGCCTTGAGCGGTTTCGGCGGAGCTTTCGGCAACTTCTCGGCGATCCCGAGCATGCGCTCGCGGCGGTCCATCTCGGACCACACGTCTTCAGGACGGACCCCGGCCGCGGCCCACAGCACGGCGAGATTATAGAACAGATCGGCGCTTTCGCGGATCACCGCATCAGGCTTGCCACCGACCGCATCGATCGCGATTTCGATAGCCTCCTCGGCAACCTTCTTGGCCATCTTGGTGGGACCGCGCTGAAACAGCCGCGCAGTCCGCGAACTGGCGGGGTCGAAATCCCGCGCCGCGATCACCGCCTGATAAAGCCGCTCCAGCGAATCACTCATGCCGGCCACGCTAGCGGAAACACATGGCGGCCAGATTAACGCCGGCATCAAAACGACGCCGGCCGCGATCGCAGCCGGCGTCCGTCATCCTGCCTCAATAATTCCCGGAAACCTCAATAGGGAACGTAGTATCGGGGGCCGCCGTAATAATAGCCGCGCGGCGGACCATAATATCTGGGACCGTAATATCCGGGGCCATAATCATAATAGGCATCGCGACGCGCCTGGTTGGCCGCGATCGCGCCGACGGTGCCGATGATGCCGGCGAACGCAGCCGCCGCAGCAGCATCCCCGCCGCGCCGGTAATGCCGATGGTGCCGTCGCGCCGCGCTGAAATCCGTAACTTCGCTGGATGATCCCGTCGCCGAGATTCCGCTGGAAACGGGCGCTGACGATCCGGCGAAAGACGGACCAGCCGCCGTCAGAGCCACCGCCGCAACCGTCGTCAAAACGACGATCCGGCCGGTCCGTTTGAAGTTTCTACGCGTCAACATCTGATACCTCTGCTGATGTACCCGGCCAGTTGAGGCCATTCTGAAGATAACCCCCGTCTTCACATCGAGTTCCAGGAGACAAATGCCGGTCCGCCTGCGGCAAATTGTGGCGGTCATCGCGTGTTCAGGTTATCTTTGTTAGACCTTGTATTCTGAAACCTGCCGGCGTTCGCGCAAAAACACCCGCAATCCGGCCGATCGCTGCAAATCCCATGCAAGCACGTTCAATGCGCTCTCTCTGGTTTGTCCTGCTGGTGCTCCTGGGCACGGTCGGTGTCGCGCGCTTCGGCATCGCGGACGGCCGCGCCGACCCGGTCACGCTCACCCAGATCGAGTTTTCGCTCGATCGCCCGATCGATGCCGCCGTCGCTCCGGTCGTGCTGGCATCGACCAGAGGGCTTTTCCGCGGTGAAGGCCTGAATGTCACGACGACGGCCGCCAGCGACACGTCCGACGCCATTGCGCGGGTCGCGGTCGGAACAAGCCAACTGGGGCTGGCCGACATCAATGCACTGATCCGCTTTCGTGACGAGCCGGGCGCGCCGCCGGTGAAGGCGGTGTTCGTGCTGTTCGACAAAGCGGCCTATGCCTTCATCGCCCGCAAGAGCCGGGGCATCAACGCGCTTGCCGACATCGAGGGCAAGACGGTCGGCGTCACCGACGGCGACTTGTCGATAAGGCTGTGGCCCGCGCTTGCCCGTCGAAACAAATTGCCGCTCAAAACAGTGAAACTGGCTCAGGTCGGCCCCGCGGTTCGTGAACCGATGCTTTCGGCAGGCCAGCTCGACGCCATATCCGGCCTGTCATATCTGTCGGGGGTCGACCTGCGCAATCGTGGCATCCCGGCCGACGATCTCACGGTCCTGCGGTTTTCCGACTACGGCTGCGCCGCCTACGGCAAGGTTCTGATCGTCAATCCCGAGTTCGCTGCCGAGCAGCCGAAAGCAATCAAGGCGTTCGTGCGTGCGGTGATTGCCGGCTTGCGGCTGACCGTCAAGGCGCCCGAGCAGGCAGTCGACGATGTGCTCGCCCAGATGGATAACGGATCGCGCGCTGTCGAGCTGGAGCGCCTGCATGCGGTGCTGAGTGACAACATTCTGACCAGCGAGGTCAAGCATAGCGGCATCGGAGCGATCGACCCGGTCCGGTTCGAGACCTCGCTTGATCAGATCGCCGAAGATTTCAAATTCCGCCATCGTCCGACGGCCGCTGATATCTTTGACGACAGTTTTCTGCCGCCAGCCGGCGACCGCAAGATCACGCAGGCCGAATAACACCGGCAGAAGCCACTATATCCCCAATCCGATCCCTGATTAGAATGCCGCGGTCCTCTTCCTTTCGGCGCACCCCTCGTTTGTATTGCCGGGGTGCTGCCGCTGCGATCCGCCCGAGCATCGTCCGATGTCGATGATCCGCCTTTACACGCGCGTACTTGAATCGCTCGGCAAGGAAGCGCGGCTTGGCTGGATCCTTGCCGGGGCCAATCTCCTTTTGGCCGGCGCGCAGTTCGCCGAGCCGGTGCTGTTCGGCCGCATCGTCGACGTCCTTTCCGGCAATCCCGCAGCCGGTCCTTTCGGGACGACTTCGACGTCGCCGTGGCCGCTGCTGGCGGTGTGGGTGGCGTTCGGCCTGTTCACCATCCTGTGTGGCGTGATCGTGGCCTTGCAGGCCGACCGTCTTTCGCACCGCCAGCGCCAGGCCGTGCTGACGGACTATTTCGAGCACATCCTGCAATTGCCGCTGACCTATCATGCCGGCACCCATTCCGGCCGCTTGATGAAGGTGATGTTGCAGGGCACCGACGCGCTGTGGCGGCTGTGGCTCGGCTTCTTCCGCG
>NZ_MKRN01000032.1 GCF_001896955.1 Nitrobacter sp. 62-13
CGAGAAGGGCGACGCCAACGACGCCGTCATCAAGGCGCTGGTCGAGCGCGACATGCTGCTGGCGCGCGGGCGTTTGAAACACCAGTACCCGCATTCGTGGCGTTCGAAGAAGCCGGTGATCTTCCGCAATACGCCGCAGTGGTTCATCGCGATGGACCGTCCTTTTTACCTCCCCCTTCAGGGGAGGGTGGAGAGCCTCCGCGCCCGCGCGCTGCAAGCGATCAGCGTGACGCAATGGGTGCCGCCGGCCGGGCAGAACCGCATCACCGGCATGATCGCCAACCGACCGGATTGGGTGATCTCGCGCCAGCGCGCCTGGGGCGTGCCGATCGCGGTATTCGTGCGTGAAACGGGCGACGGCTCCGCCGAAATCCTGATCGACGAGGCCGTCAACAAGCGCATCACCGACGCCTTCGAGAAGGACGGCGCGGATGCCTGGTACACCGAGGGCGCGCGCGAACGCTTCCTCGGCTCACGCGCCAATGAGGACTGGCGGAAAGTCGACGACATCCTCGACGTCTGGTTCGACTCCGGCTCCACCCACGCCTTCGTGCTGGAAGATCCCCTGCATTTCCCCGGCCTTGCCGGCATCAAACGCAAGGTCGATGGCGGCCGCGATACCGTGATGTATCTGGAAGGCAGCGACCAGCATCGCGGCTGGTTTCACTCCTCGCTCCTGGAAAGCTGCGGCACACGGGGCCGCGCGCCCTACGACGTGGTGCTGACGCACGGCTTCACACTCGACGAGAACGGCCGCAAGATGTCGAAGTCGCTCGGCAATACCGTCGATCCGCAGAAGGTCATCAAGGAGTCCGGCGCCGACATCCTGCGACTGTGGGTCTGCGCCACCGATTACGCCGACGACCAGCGCATCGGCGCGGAAATCCTCAAGAACACCGTCGAAACCTATCGCAAGCTGCGCAACACCATCCGCTGGATGCTCGGCACGCTGCATCACTTCGATCGCGGCGACGCGGTCGCGTTCGCCGACATGCCCGAACTGGAACGCCTGATGCTGCACCAGTTGGCGGCACAGAGCGAAGTGGTGCACAAGGCTTACGCGGATTTCGATTACAAGATCGTGATCGCAAGTCTTGCGGCCTTCATGAACACCGAACTCTCGGCGTTCTATTTCGATATCCGCAAAGATACGCTGTATTGCGATCCGCCGTCATCGGCCGCGCGCAAGGCGGCGCTGACCACCATCGATCTGCTGTGCGACTCGATCCTGAAATGGCTGGCGCCGGTGCTGTCGTTCACGACAGAGGAAGCGTGGCGGCTGTATCGGCCGGAGGCGGAGCCGTCGGTGCATCTGACGACGTTCCCCGAGAGTTTCGACGATTTCCGCGACGACGCCCTGGCCGCGAAGTGGGAGACCATCCGCGCCGTGCGTAGCGTCGTCACCGGCGCGCTGGAACTCGAACGCGCGGCCAAGCGGATCGGCTCCTCGCTGGAAGCCTCGCCGATCGTCTATGTCGCCGACCGCGCCATGCTGGCGACATTGTTCGACGTCGACCTCGCCGAGGTCTGCATCACCTCCAACTTCGAGGTGCGCGAGGGCGACGCGCCGGCCGACGCATTTCGTTTGCCGAACGTCCAGGGCGTCGCCGTGGTGGTCGAGAAAGCCGCGGGCACCAAGTGCGCCCGGTCCTGGAAGGTCCTGACGACGGTCGGCAGCGACGAGGAATATCCCGACGTGTCGCCGCGCGATGCGCAGGCGCTGCGGGAATGGAAGGCGCTGGGGGTGAGCGTGTGACGCCGGTACTGCGCTCCGGCGTCATCGCAGCCGCCCTGGCCCTGATCCTCGATCAGGCCTCGAAGCTGTGGCTGCTCTACGTGTTCGATATCGGTCGTCGCGGCGCCGCCAGAGTTACGCCGTTCTTCGACCTGGTGCTGGCCTGGAACACCGGCATCAGCTACGGCTGGTTCCAGACCGACAGCCCCGTGGGCGCCACGATCCTGCTCGCGATCAAGGCCCTTGCAGTGGTGCTGCTGGCGATCTGGATGGCGCGCTCGCGCACCCGCATGGCGACAATTGGCCTCGGGCTCATCATCGGTGGCGCCATCGGCAACGCCATCGACCGCTTCGCCTATGGCGCGGTGGTGGATTTCGCGCTGCTTCACCTCCAATTCGCGGGAAAGACCTATAGCTGGTATGTGTTCAACATCGCCGACGTGGCGATCGTTGCCGGGGTGACGGCCCTGTTGTATGATTCCTTCTTTGGGACACCCGCCGCAAAAGCGCCCTGATCCCGGACGATAGGGGCAGCTCGGAGCGCGGGCGGCTTCGGCCGCGATCCTTCGAAAAAACTGAACAGGGTAAACGCGATGCGCAAAACCGGACGAAACGGTTGGGATGTGCCCAAGGCCTCGGGAATGCTGCCGCGCTGCGTTCGTCTCGCCGCGGTTGCCGCGGGCATCGCCATCGTGTTGTCGTCCGGTGTGGCGCGGGCACAGGACGACGATGATGACTCCACCTTCGAGGAGAAAATCATCAAGAACCTGATGAGCGGCATCGGCGCTACCAACATGGACAACAAAGGCATCGACTATCGCGAGCGGTCGCCGCTGGTGATTCCGCCCAAGATCGATCTGCCGCCGCCTGGCTCCGCCGCGACCGAAATCAAGGACCCGAACTGGCCGAAGGACCCCGACGTCGAGCGTCACAAAGAAATGATTGCCGCCCGCAAGCAAAGCAAGCCGACGCCCGAAGAAAGCGCCAAATCGATTTTGCCGAGCAAGCTCGCAACACACGGTTCCGGCACCATCGCGCGACGGGCCGAGACCGAGCAGCCGGGCCAGCCACAGAGCGACAATCCGTCGCTCAGCCCCTCGCAACTCGGTTTCACCGGCAAGCTCTTCAATTTGTTCGGCGGCAACAAGCCGCAGACCGCAACGTTCACGGGCGAGCCGGAACGGGAGCAGTTGACGCAGCCTCCGGCTGGATATCAGACTCCGTCCCCAAATTATGCTTACGGCACCGGGCCGAAGGAAGCCCTCGGCAACACGTATATCGATATCAATACCGGCAAAGAGCGCAAAAACTGACAGCGGCGGTCGGCAGCACGAACAAGCCGGGCTGACGTTTCCAGCCCGGATCGCCCCATATGGCGCGAACCGGCGTGGGGTCGTTACAGGATAAAGGCGACGCCGCAACCGAATCATTGGCTCCAGCAAAAGGACTGACGGCAATTCGTGACGCTTCCGACAACTTGCCGCCGGTGCACACAATGAGAGCATTGCGACGACTGACCGCCCGCGCCTTCACGGCGCTGGCCCTGTGCCTTGCGTTCCTGTTCACCTTCACGGCAGCCCGGGCGCAGACCGTGACCGGGCAGCCCCCGACCACGTTTACCCTGCCGAACGGGCTTGCGGTGGTGATCATTCCCGATCACCGGACGCCGGTGGTCACGCAGATGATCTGGTACAAGGTCGGCTCTGCGGACGAAACGCCGGGCAAATCGGGGCTTGCGCATTTTCTCGAGCATCTGATGTTCAAGGGCACCGCCAAACATCCGGCCGGCGAGTTCTCCCAGACGGTGCTGCGCGTCGGCGGCGAGGAGAATGCCTTCACCTACTTCGATTACACCGGCTACTACCAGCGCGTGCCGCGAGATCAGCTCGCGACGATGATGGCGTTCGAGGCCGACCGCATGACCGGCCTGGTGCTGAAGGACGAAAACGTGCTGCCCGAGCGCGACGTGGTGCTCGAGGAGTACAACATGCGCGTCGCCAACAATCCCGAGGCGCGGCTGACCGAACAGATCATGGCCGCGCTGTATCTCAATCATCCCTATGGCCGCCCGGTGATCGGCTGGCGCCACGAGATCGAGAAGCTCACCCGCCAAGACGCGCTCGCCTTCTACAAACGGTTCTATGCGCCGAACAATGCAACGCTGGTGATCGCCGGCGACGTGGACGCGCAGAAAATCCGGCCCGAGATTGAAAAGACTTTCGGCCCGGTGCCGCCGCAGCCCGCGATTCCGCCGGTCCGCATCCGTCCTCAGGAACCGCCGCCGGTTGCGTCGCGGACGGTGACGCTCGCAGACCCTCGCGTCGAACAGCCGATGCTGCGGCGTTATTATCTCGTGCCTGCCGCGACCACCGCCGCCGCCGGCGAAAGTCCCGCGCTGGATGTGCTTGCGCAACTGATGGGCGAAGGCAGCAACGCGTATCTCTATCGCGCGCTGGTCGTCGACAAGCCGCTCGCCGTCAGCACCAACGCTTCCTATCAGGGCACCATGGTCGATCCGACCCAGTTCGCGATCGCGGTTGCGCCGAAGCCGGGCGTCAGTTTCGCCGATGTTGAGAAGGCCATCGACGCCGTGATCGCAAATCTCGCCACGAATCCCGTGCCCGCCGAGGATCTCGAACGCGTGAAGACGCAGTTGATCGCTCAGGCGATCTACGCCCAGGACAGTCAGACGACGCTGGCGCGCTGGTACGGGGCGGGCATGACCGTGGGATTGAACGTCGACGAAATCAGGAGCTGGCCCGATCGCATCCGCGCGGTGACTGCCGCGCAAGTCCGCGAGGCCGCGAAGAAGTGGCTGGTCAAGACGCGCTCGGTGACGGGTTACCTGATCAAGGACACCGCGCCGGCGCACGAGGAGAAGCGGTCGTGAGACGCATCCGGATCGGCACGGCGCGCCGCCTGCTCGCCGCTATGTGCTTCGCTTTGATTTCCCTCGCCGCTAGTCCGTCGTTCGCCGCGACGAAAATCCAGCATCTGGTGACGCCGGGAGGCATCGAGGCCTGGTTCGTTCAGGATGCGACCGTGCCTCTGGTTGCGATGGAATATGCGTTCGCCGGCGGTGCGGCGCAGGACCCGGCCGACAAGCCTGGCGTCGGTTATATGGTCGCGAGCCTGATTGACGAAGGCGCCGCCGATCTCGACTCCAAGACCTTCCGTGAGCGGCTCGACCGCCGCGCCATCGAGTTGAGCTTCAGCATCGAACGCGACCGCTTTCGCGGCTCGTTGCGGATGCTCAAGGAGCACAGCGGCGAGGCGTTCGACCTGTTGCACATCGCCCTCACTTCCCCGCGTTTCGACGCTGCTGACGTCGAGCGCATCCGTTCGCAGATCATGTCCGAACTGCGCCGCAACTCCACCAATCCCAACGCGCTCGCCGGCCGCAATTTTCTCAAGCTCGCATTCGGCGATCATCCTTACGGCCGCCCGTCGCATGGCACCCTCGAAAGCATTCCTACGATCAAGACCGACGACCTCAGGAACTACGTGCACCGCGTGCTGGCGAGAGATCAATTGAAAATCGCGGTCGTCGGCGACATCGAGCCGGCTGCCCTCGCAAAGCTGCTGGATCAAACCTTCGGAGGGCTGCCCGCGAAAGGCGACCTCACACCCGTTGCCGACGTCGTCGCTGCCAAGCCGCCGCAACGCGCATTCGTTCCGCTCGATGTGCCGCAGACCGTGGTCATGTTCGGCGGTCCCGGCGTCAAGCGCCACGATCCGGATTTCATGGCGGCCTACATCGACAACCACATTCTCGGCGGCGGCTCGCTGTCGTCCCGACTCTATCGCGAGGTTCGCGAAAAACGCGGCCTCGCTTATTCCGTCTCGGAATCGCTCTTGTGGATGAAATACTCGGCGCTGTTTGCCGGAACCACCGGTACGCGCGCCGACCGCGCCAGCGAAAGCATCGATGCGATCGACAAGGTCATCCAGCGGTTCGCTGAAGACGGACCGACCCAGAAGGAACTGGACGAGGCTAAATCCTACGTGAAGGGATCGCAGATGCTGGAACTCGATACCTCGTCGAAGCTCGCCACCGGCCTGCTCCAGTACCAGACGGACGGTCTGCCGATCGACTACATCGAGAAGCGCAATTCCCTCGTCGATGCCGTCACCCTCGACCAGGCCAGAGACGTCGCCAAGCGGCTTTGGGGACACGGGCTCCTGACAGTGGTGGTGGGACGCGCGCAGGCGGCGGCGCAACCGGCGGCGATCCAGCCAGGAGCGACCCAGCCCGCGCCTCACCCCGCCCCCGCCGCGCACTAGAGTCGGGTTCAACTGCGTTAACCAGACTGTGGTTTTAATCTTTTTAATTGAGCATGATCTTATCAGAAAGCCGGCTTCCACTTTTCGGGTCATGCTCCAGTGTGGTGGTTCAGAAGTTCGCTTCATTTTTTCTCTGCAAGCGCGTCAAGCGACCTTTTGAACCTGAGCCACACTAGAATTATAAATTTCTAGTGCCCTTTTGAATCTGAAGTTCGCTCCGGAAGGCGCTGCATAATGAGGCGAACTTCAGATTCAGGGCACTAGATGGTGCGGATTACGCGCGAGATCGCGATCGACGAAAATGACATCGAGATCAGCTTCATCCGTGCCTCGGGTCCCGGCGGCCAGAACGTCAACAAGCTCTCGACCGCCGCGCAATTGCGCTACGACACCCGCCGCCTGACGCTCGCCGCCGACGTGGCCGTGCGGCTCGCGAGCCTCGCCGGACAGCGGATGACGAGGGACGGCGTGATCGTGATCCACGCCCAGCGCTTCCGCACCCAGGAGCGCAACCGCGCCGACGCCATCGACCGCCTGATCGAATTGCTGCGCAAGGCCGCGACCCGGCCGACGCCGCGCCGCGCTACCAGGCCGACGCTTGCCTCGAAGAAGCGCCGCCTCGAAGGCAAGAAACGCCGCGGCGACGTCAAGGCAAGGCGCAGACCGGCGGGATACGAGGACTAGAGGCGTTCGGAGGCTTGTCCCTTCGGACTTGCCGGATCGCTTCGGCGCGAGACGTTTCGCAAATGACGAGCGATCCGACGTCGCTCAGGTGAGTTCCAGAGTCCGCATCTCCGGCGTTCGGCCGTTGGCGTTCAGCTTTTTTCTTCTTCCCTTTTGTTCTTCCCTGAAACAGCCCGCTACTACCACCGCCCCGAAGCTGCGACTTAAAATCTGCACACGGCAACGGTGTGAAGACGCCAAGAGCTGCGTCATTCCCGCTGTTATGTCAGGAGTTGAGCTGAATGGCCAAGCCGGTTCACTCGATGATCCGCGTCCTCGACGAAGCGAAGTCGATCGATTTCTACGCGCGCGCGTTCGGGCTTCGGATTGCGGAACGGCTGGCGTGGCTGGAGTTCGCGCTGATCTATCTGCGGCATCCCTCCTCGCCGTTCGAAGTCGAGCTGACCGTGAATTTCGATCGCAAGGAACCCTATTCGCTCGGCGACGGATACGGCCATCTCGCCGTCGTGGTCGACGACGTGGATGCGGAGCACGCCCGCTTCGAGCACGAACAACTATCGCCAGGACCGCTGCGCGATTTCAAACACGACGGGTCGACGCTGGCCCGCTTCTTCTTCGTCTCCGATCCCGACGGCTACAAGATCGAGGTGATCCAGAAAGGCGGTCGCTTCGGATAATGCCTCCACAGCGAGGCAATCAACGAATCTTCGATGGAGGACTCCGATGAGAGAAGTCGATCGCCGAAGCAAACATTCGCGGCGCACCTTCCTGAAAGGCGCAGCCGCGGCAGCGCCCGTGGCTGCGATCGCAACCAACATTCCGCTCAGCGTCGAAGATGCCTGGGCGGAGGATGCCACCGCGCTGCAACCGGCGACGATGAAGACGCTGGTGAAGGTGGCGCGCGACATCTATCCGCACGATTTCCTGGTGGACAGCTACTACATCACCGCGATCAAGCCATGGGACGACAAGGCGGCGAAAGACCCGGCCGTCAAGGCGATGCTCGAAGACGGCGTGAAGCGCCTCGATCAGAATGCGCAGGACAAGCACAAATGCAGCTACGCGGATGTCGGATGGGAATCCGATCGCGTCGCCCTGCTGCTGGACATCGAGCAGACCGCCTTCTTCAAGGCGCTGCGCTCCGACCTCGTTGTCTCACTCTATAACCAGCAGGCGCTGTGGCCGAAGTTCGGGTACGAGGGATCCTCCGCCGAACACGGCGGCTACATCCATCGCGGCTTCAACGACATCGACTGGCTGCCGAAGACCTGAGGATCGTGTGCAGCTTCGTTGGAGGATATTGACATGGCAAAGTTCGATCTGAATGACGACAGCGTCGTTGTTATCGTCGGCTCCGGGGCCGGCGGCGGCACCCTGGGCAACGAGCTTGCGCAAAAAGGCGTCAAGGTCGTGATCCTCGAAGCCGGTCCGCGCGTCGAGATCAAGGATTTCATCAACAACGAATGGGAGAGCTTCGCGCAGCTCGCCTGGACCGACATGCGAACCACCTCGGGCGACTGGCGCGTGGCGAAGGACTTTCCGAATCTGCCGGCTTGGATCGTGAAATCGGTCGGCGGCTCGACGGTGCACTGGGCCGACGCTTCGCTCCGCTTCGACGAGCACGAATTCAGGGTCCGCACCACTTATGGGGAATTGCCGGGCGCCAACCTGCTGGACTGGCCGATCACGCTCGCCGAGATGGCGCCATGGTACGCCAAGGCCGAGGACAAGATGGGCGTCACCCGCACCAACAACATCCCCGGCCTGCCCGGCAACAACAACTTCAAGGTGCTCGAAGCCGGCGCACGCAAATGCGGCTACAAGGAAGTGCACACCGGCCGGATGGCGATCAACTCAGAACCGCGCGACAACCGCGGCTCCTGCCAGCAGATCGGATTTTGTTTCCAGGGTTGCAAATCCGGCGCCAAGTGGTCGACGCTCTACACCGAAATACCCAAGGGCGAAGCGACCGGCAATCTCGAGGTCCGGCCCAACAGCATGGCGCTGAAGATCGAACACGCGCCTTCCGGCAAAGTCACCGGCGTCGTCTATGCCGATGCCGACGGCAAGACGCAGCGCCAGAAAGCGCGCATCGTGGCGGTCGCCGGCAATTCGCTCGAAAGCCCGCGCCTGCTGCTCAACAGCGCGTCGAACATGTTTCCGGACGGCCTCGCCAACTCGTCCGGCCAGGTCGGCCGCAACTACATGCGGCACATGACCGGCAGCGTCTATGCCGCATTCGAGAAGTCGGTGCACATGGATCGCGGCACCACGATGGCAGGCATCGTTCGCGACGAGGCGGTGCATGATCCCAAACGCAGCTTCATGGGCGGCTATGAGATGGAGACGCTCTCGCTCGGCCTGCCGTTCATGGCGGCATTCCTCAACCCCGGCGGATGGGGCCGCACCTTCACCTCCGCGATGGAGAATTATCCGCGCATGGCCGGCATGTGGCTGGTCGGCGAAGACATGCCGCAGGAAACAAATCGCGTGACGCTCGATTCGACGATCAAGGACAAGCACGGGATGCCGGTCGCGAGCGTGCACTACGACGATCATCCCAACGACATCGCCATGCGCAACCACGCCTACAAACAGGGCGCGGCGATATATGAGGCGGTCGGGGCGACGGCGGTCTATCCGACCCCGCCCTATCCGAGCACGCACAACATGGGCACCAACCGCATGAGCGCAAAGCCGCGCGACGGCGTGGTGAACAAGTTCGGCCAGACCCATGACATCAAGAACCTGTTCGTCTCGGACGGCAGCCAGTTCACCAGCGGCGCGGCCTGCAATCCGACGCTGACGATCGTGGCGCTCGCGATCAGGCAGGCCGATACCATATCGCCGGCGCGATGCAGAAGAAGGAAATCTGAGGTTCGTCAATCCGGGGCGCGCACGCCGGCCCCGGCGAACCCGAGAATGACGCCGCGACTACTCCGCCGCGTCCATGACCGGCACCGTCGTCGCCCGGTTGAGGTCGGGCATCACCGCGACTTCACGCGACCGGTAGATCAGGCAGGAGCAGCGCAGCAGCGAGGCGAAATTTTTCACCTCGCCGTGGTGATCGAGAACTTCGTTGTGAAGCTTGGTGAGGAATTTCGCGAGGCTGACGCCTTCCTTGCCGGCGATCTCTTCCAGCGTATCCCAGAATGCAATTTCCAGCCGGATCGACGTGCAATGACCGCCGATCCGAAGCGAGCGGGTCTGCGATTCGTAGCCGCGTTGAGGCTGGTGCGCGAACAGGCGGCACACGGCGTATCCTCCGGTCTGCTTTATAACTTTTCCAAACGATATACCCGGCCGTCCGAAGCCACAATCGGACATTGGAGCGTTTTCGGGCGAAGCGGGATACCCGTTCGCGTCAAGAAACACGTCAAAACAAAATCATTAGAGCACGATCGCGCCCGGGGCTGCGCTAGCGCAGTATGACGGATATGCCGGTTCCGTTTTTTGGGGCATGCATTTGCCGCCGCGCCACCTAGAATGCATCAAGCTCGAATCGACCCGAATAGCTAACCAGGCGACCACGCATGCCCGTCCGCCAGCTTCCCGAGACCGTCGTCAACCGCATCGCCGCGGGCGAGGTGGTCGAGCGCCCGGCGAGCGTCGTCAAGGAGCTGGTGGAGAACGCCATCGATGCCGGCGCGGGCCGCATCGACGTCTTCACCGACGGCGGCGGAAGGCGGCGGATCGGCGTCACCGACGATGGCGGCGGAATGACGCGCGGCGACCTCGCGCTGGCGGTGGACCGCCACGCCACCTCGAAGCTCGACGACGAGGACCTGCTTGGTATCCGCACGCTGGGCTTTCGCGGCGAGGCGCTGCCCTCGATCGGCGCGGTTGCGAAGCTTGTCATCACCACGCGCCATGCCGGCGAGCCGCATGCGTGGTCGCTCAACGTCGAGGGCGGACGGAAATCCGCGATCGCGCCGGCGGCACTGACGCAAGGCACCCGCGTCGAGGTCGGCGACCTGTTTTTTGCGACGCCCGCGCGCCTGAAGTTCCTTAAGACCGACCGCACTGAGGCTGAGGCGATCCGCGAGGTGGTGCGACGGCTGGCGATGGCGCGACCCGATATCGCCTTCACGGTCGCGGGCGAAGGGCGTGCGCCGGCGACCTGGACAGCGGCGCTGCCGGGCGCGGCGGGACGGTTGACGCGGCTCGGCGACATTCTCGGCGCGGACTTTCGCGGCAGCGCCATCGCGGCGCGCGCCGAGCGCGACGGCGTAATCGTGGAAGGCTTCGCCGCCGCGCCGTCGCTGACGCGCGCCAATGCGCTCGGCCAGTATCTGTTCGTCAACGGCCGCCCGGTGCGCGACAAGCTGATCCTCGGCGCGGTGCGCGCGGCCTATTCCGATTACCTGCCGCGCGACCGCCATCCCGTAGTGGCATTGTTCGTCACGACCGAGCCGCAGGAGGTCGACGCCAACGTCCATCCGGCCAAGACGGAAGTGCGCTTCCGCAACGCCGGCCTGGTGCGGGCGCTGATCGTGCACGCGCTGAAGGACGCTCTCGCGCGCGAGGGCCGCCGCACGGCCGCGAACAGCGACGGCGCGGTGCTCACCGCGTTTCGTCCCGCGACCGCGCCGCATCCGGCGAACTGGGACTGGCGGCAATCGCCCGCCTCGCCTATTGGTGCGCGGCCGTGGTCGGATGGCGCGACCGCCCTGGCGGAACCCGGACAGGCCGCGTTCGACGTCGGCGCGCCAAGCGCGGATGTGCGATTCAACGCCCCTCCCGCGGTTGACCTGATCGACCGGCCGCTCGGCGCGGCGCGCACGCAGATTCACGAAACCTATATCGTGTCGCAAACCCGCGACGGCCTCATCGTGGTGGACCAGCATGCCGCGCATGAGCGCATCGTCTATGAGAAATTGAAAGCGGCGCTGGAGCGCGACGGCGTACAGCGACAGATTCTTCTGATACCCGACATCGTCGAACTGGACGAGGCGACCGTCGAAAAGCTGATCGACCGCACGCGTGAGCTGGAAAAATTCGGCCTCGCCATCGAGTCCTTCGGACCCGGCGCGGTCGCCGTGCGCGAGGCGCCGTCGCTGCTCGGCAAAACCAACGCGGCGGCGCTGCTGCGCGATCTCGCCGAGCACATGGCGGAATGGGACGAGGCGCTGCCGCTGGAACGGCGGCTGATGCATGTCGCGGCCACGATGGCATGTCACGGCTCGGTGCGCGCGGGACGAATCCTCAAGCCGGAGGAGATGAACGCGCTGCTGCGCGACATGGAGGCCACGCCCAATTCAGGCCAGTGCAATCACGGCCGCCCGACCTATGTGGAATTGAAACTCGCCGACATTGAGAAGCTGTTCGGGCGGCGGTGATTCAATCTTGCACTCCGTCATTCCGGGGCATTGCGCGGCAATCACCCGGAATCCAATGCCTGCTGCTTCCCGGTCACCGGATTCCGAATCGCCGCTCACGCGGCATCCGGAATGACGAGCATAACGAGATTGCAGGCGGGCTGCATACCCGATTAAAACATTTGTACTTCGGTCGCGGTCACGCGCTGCGCAGAAGCACGAACTCGGTGTCGTCATAGGCGCGGCGTTCGAGTTCGGCATAACCGTCCGGCGCGGCAAACGCGGCAGCGGTCGCTTCCTCGACAACGACCAGCGCGTCCGGCACAAGCCACCCACCCTCGCGCAGCGATGTCAGCGCCGTGTCGGCCAGGCCTTTGCTGTAGGGCGGGTCCAGGAACACCAGCGAGAACGGCTCCATCGGATGCGCCGGCCCAAGATGCGTCGCGTCGCGGCGATAGACCTTCGTGACGCCGCCGAGCCCGAGCGCCTCGACATTGTTGCGCAACAATGCGCGCGCCTCGGCGCCGTTGTCCACGAACAGCGCGAACTTCGCCCCGCGCGACACCGCCTCGATGCCGAGCGCGCCCGTCCCCGCAAACAGATCGAGCACGCGCGCGCCGTCGATCGGATTGGCGTAGGCGTGAACGAGGATGTTGAATAGCGACTCGCGCAGGCGATCCTGGGTCGGCCGGATCGCGGTCGACGCGGGCGATGCGATGTTACGGCCTTTCAGCCGTCCGCCGACGACGCGCATCGTTCAATCCCGCGGCGTCAGATCGCGCTTGCCGTGATAGCCGCGCTTCGGCCGGCGCGGCGGGCCGTAGCCGTTGGCCTCGGCTTCGTTGCGCGCCCGCGCCTCGTCGCTGCCGGTCCGCTGCACCACGACGCTGCGGCCCTTGCGATCCTCGATCAGCGAACGTTTCGCCCTCGCCTTGTTGTCCTTCTTCGAGCGCAACGGCGTGCCGTCGCGGCCAAGCTTGGGCGTTCCGCTTTCCGCAGTATCGCCGGCGAAATTCGCGTTGGCGAGCGCGGCGATCTTGTCGCCGAGCTGCTCGCGCAGCACGCGGGTCTTGACTTCCTCGACCTCGCCTTCCGCGATCTCCGCCAGTTGGAACGGCCCATACGAGATGCGGATCAGCCGGTTCACCTCGAGCCCGAGATGCGCCATCACGTTGCGCACCTCGCGGTTCTTGCCCTCGCGGATCGCAAACGTCAGCCACACATTCGCGCCCTGATCGCGCTCGAGCGTGGCGTCGATCGAGCCATACTTGACGCCGTCGACCTCGACGCCGTGCTTCAGCGCATCGAGCTGCGCCTGCGTCACCTCGCCGTGGGCGCGAACGCGGTATCGCCTGAGCCAGCCGGTATCCGGCAGTTCCAGCGCGCGCGCCAGACCGCCGTCATTGGTCAGCAACAACAATCCTTCGGTATTGAAGTCGAGCCGCCCGACGCTGATCAACCGCGGCAGATCTGCCGGCAGATTGTCGAACACGGTCGGCCGTCCTTCGGGATCGGCGTGGGTCGTCATCAGGCCGCGCGGCTTGTGATAGAGAAACAGCCGGGTGCGTTCGCGCTCGGGCAACGGCTGGCCATCCACGGTAATGACGTCACGCGAGGTAACGTCGAGCGCCGGCGAGTTGATGACGCGGCCGTTGACCGCGACGCGGCCCTGCGTGACCCATTCCTCGGCGTCGCGGCGCGAGGCCAGACCCGCGCGCGACATCACTTTTGCGATACGTTCGCCGGCCTTCTTCGGCTTCGGCTCCGGCCGCGCGCCGCGGCGGTCCTCGTCGGGCCTGCGCTCGCGATAGGCGCCGCGCCCTCCGAACGCCGGACGCTTCGCGAAAATCCTGCTGTCGTCCTCATTGTCACGACGCGGGCGATCGTCGCCTCCTTCATGGCGCAGGCGCTCCTGCCGTGGGCGATCGAAGCGAGGACGATCTCCGGACGGACGGTCATAACGCGGCCGCTCGCTCTGCGGACGATCAAACTTGCGCGGGCCACGCTCGCCGCCCGCAGCACGTTCGGGGCGATCGTCCCGCGATTTCGAGAACCGTGGACGCCCTGCGCCGCCGCGATCATCGCGCGGCCTATCGAAACGTCCGGCGTCATCGCGCGAGGGCCGGGAACCGCGTCGCGCCTCATCGCGCGGGTGGGCATCGCGCTTCTCCCACGGCTTGGATTCGCCACGTTCCGGACGGTCGCCGAAATCCTTGCGCGTCCCGCGTGAACCGCCAACCGCCGCGCCGCGAGAAAATTTCTTATCCCCGAGAGGACGATCCCCGCGCGGCGCATAAGCGCGCTTCTCGCCGCCACCCTGGCGCGGCGGACGCGCGCTATAAGGCCGATCCCCTTGCGGCCGCGCACGCTGTGGACGGTCGCCGTCTTTCCGGAAACCTTCGCCTCGCGGGGTGTAGGGACGCTTCTCGCCCAATTTCTTATCGGCAAAGCGCCTTGCAGGGCGCGCGTCGCCACGATCGGCGCGCGGCGCGCGATCGTCACGTTTGAAGGCTGGACGCTCGCCGCGAGGTGAATCCCCGCGCGGCGCGTAGGCACGCTTGTCGCCGCCGTCGTCGCGCTTGAAACGCGGCCGCGCGGCGTCACCGCCATCGCGTTTGCCCGCATAGGGTTTCGCGCTGGCGCGCTTACCGGTCGAGGGCCGCTTGCTGCCTTCGTCTCGCGCCGGAAGGCCGCGCTTGGCAAGCTTCTTTTCCGGCCCCCGCGCCGCGCCGGATCGGCGCTTGCCGCCTGGGGGACGATCACGCCGGCCACGTGCATTGTCTTTATCGGTATCGCGGGGCATGAATGTTCTCGCAAAAAGCAACCGGCCGGCGGCGACGCCGACCCCGAGGATGAGCATAGCGGTCTCGCGCGCGGCGCTTGTCCGAAGCACCGTCTTGCGAAAGACCTGTTCAAGTTTTGAACGCGCCTCTTAACAGGGTTCTCACCGGAGCGCGATCAGCAAAAGCAAATGCGTCCGGGAAACGAGACATGACGGCACCAAGTTTCATGGATTTGGCGCTTGCGGCCGCCGAAACCGCCGGAAAGTCGGGCGAAGTGCCGATCGGCTGCGTCATCGTGCGGAACGGCGAGGTCGTCGCATCGGCCGGAAACCGCACGCTGACCGACCGCGATCCCACGGCGCATGCCGAAATCCTGGCGCTGCGGGCCGCCGCGCGCACCATCGGCACCGAGCGGCTCACCGGCTGCGACCTCTATGTGACGCTGGAACCCTGCACCATGTGCGCGGCCGCGATCTCGTTCGCGCGAATCCGGCGGCTCTATTACGGGACGGCCGATCCGAAAGGCGGCGCGGTGGATTCCGGCGTCCGCTTCTTCGCCGCGCCGACCTGCCACCACCGGCCGGAGGTGTATCCCTCCGTCGGCGAAAGCCAGGCCGCGACGCTGCTGCGGGATTT
>NZ_MKRN01000033.1:0-17569 GCF_001896955.1 Nitrobacter sp. 62-13
AGGCCGGAACGCTCACTCATTGCAGTCGGTCTCCGATCAGAAACTGAAGCGCCCGGTCGAGGCGGATATGGGGCAGGGCCGGATCGCCCGTTCCGTTACCCTGGAGGCGTGGCGGGCGAAACCGCAGAAAACGGAAATCAGTCTGGTCCATCGCCGACGTGGACAGTCCGCGGAATGCGCCGTTGCCGCTGAAAAGATCCTTGAGATCGGTGGGCAGGTCGCCCGGAAATGTCGCGACCTCGGTGTTGCCGTCGAAGGTCTGATCATTGGCGAATTCGCCGGCCAAAGGCGTGCCGAGAATGGACGGCAGCTCTTCGCGACCGCACCGCACCTGCGCCTCGCGGGTGGAGCGGACGGCCGCGAGCGCGACAACGTCGATGGCGGCGCCGGCGACTTCGGCGCGTGCGGCGGCGCGTTCGACGATGCGACGCAGGATCGCCTCGAGCCGGTCATGGCTGGTGTGGTGCAGATGATCGGCCTTGGTGGCGGCGAACAGGATGCGGTCGATCCGCGGCCGGAACAGCGTGCTCAACAGCGTCGAGCGGCCGACGCGGTAGCAATCCAGAATTCCGGCGAGCGCTGCTTCGAGATCGTACAATGCTTCCGGCCCGGCATTGAAGGCGGAAAGCGTATCGACCAGCACCACCTGGCGGTCGAGCCGCGAAAAATGGTCGCGGAAAAACGGCCGGACCACGAGATCCTTGTAGGCTTCGTATCGTCGCCGCATCATCGTCCATAGCGATCCATCGGGAGCGATGCCGCCGGCGGGCAGATCGAGCGGCGCGAAGGTGAGCGCGGGCGAGCCTGCGAGGTTGCCCGGCATCAGGAAACGGCCGGGCGGCAGCAGGCTCATGGCGAAACGCTCGTCCCGGCAGGCCCGGAGATAATCGGTGAACAGCCGCGCGGCGACGAGCGTCGCCTGCTCGTCCTCGCGGGCCGAGGGCCGGAGCGTTGCAAGATGCTCGTGCCATTCCTCCGCAAGCCGCGCGCGGGGCTGTTGCCGCGACAGCGCCAGGCTTTCCGCCGACCATTGTTCGTAGCTTTTGTCGAGCAGCGGCAGATCGAGCAGCCATTCGCCGGGATAGTCGACGATATCCAGCGTCAGCGTCTGGTCCGAGCCGTTTTGCCGCTGATAGCCGATCACGAGCCGCAACTCGCTGATATCGACCGTCGAGTTCGGCCAACGCCGTTCCGAGACCAGCGTGTGGACGTGATGCTCGTAGTTGAAGCGGGGCACCGCATCGTCCGGCTGCGGAGCAAGCTGCGCGCGTGCGATGCGGCCGCTGGCGAGCGATTCAAAAACCGGAAACCGGCCGCCACGCGACAGGCCATGCACCAGCGCAGTGATGAACACCGTTTTGCCGGCGCGCGACAGCCCCGTTACGCCGAGCCTGACCGTCGGGTTGAAGAAGTTTTCGCCGTAATCCAGCAGCGCGCGCGCCGACAGACGCGCTTCTTCAACGATATCGGAAAAGCTGGAGGCCATATCGATGCAATGTCGATCCCGGGGTATGGATTGGCGTGCAAATTGCGCCTGCGCAACCGGAAAGTGGCGATTGCCGGTCGAAAATCAAGTTTCGGTGCTGAGACGAGCCGTACATCATTTGTGTTCAGATTTCGTTGACGGTGGACTGGCCGCATTGTAGCGCCTTTCCGCAGGCGCAAGACACCGAAAATGTGCCCCGGCATCGGAGCTGGCGGCGTCGCCAAGGCTGATCGAAACGCTGAATCAAGCCACGTTAGCGAATGCACAAGTGAAGATTTGTTCACCGGTATGGCTAACGTCTCTATTCACCCACGTCCCCGCACGGAAAAGGTTCGACATCGCGCCAAGTGAGCGCGGAACGAAGCATTCTCACCATGTTGCAGTGCCCTTCATGGTGGGCATGCCGGCTGCATTCGCAGTCCAAAGCTCCATGCTGTCGCCGGCCGCGCTGGCGTTGACGCTGAACTCGCTGCCGTCGAACAGCGGCTGCAGGCCGCGATAGGTGAAGATCTTCGGCGCTTTGCCGCCGTGCAGCTTCGCGCCGAATTCGATCAGCAGCGAGGCCTGCAGCGGACCGTGCACGATCAGGCCGGAATAACCTTCGATCCGGGTGGCGTAGTCGCGATCGTAGTGGATGCGATGGCTGTTGAAGGTCAGCGCCGAGTAACGAAACAGCAGCACCGGATCGGCGACATGGGTTTCGCGATTTTGCGGCGTCGGTGCCGGCGCGGGCATTGTCGGCGCGGCGTTCTTGGCTTCTTTCGGCATGTTCCGATAGACGATGTCCTGGCGTTCGCGGACCGCCAAACCATGCTGCGTCGCAAATGAGTGATCGATCGCCACGAAGCACAGCGTTCCGGTGCTGCCGGTCTTCACCGTCACGTCGTTGATCGTCGAGGTTCGCGTCACCGTATCCCCGACACGCATTGGTTCGATGAAATTGATTTCGCCGCCTGCCCACATCCTGCGTGGCAGCGGGACCGGCGGCAGGAAGCCGCCGCGCTTCGGATGGCCGTCGGGCCCGACATCGGACATCGGCACCACCGGCGGCGACAGACACCAGTGCATCGCGAAGGGCGCAGCGTCGCCTTCCCTGGGCGCGCCGATGTCGAGGAATAACACCGAGCGCAATCCGGCCACCAGATGCGCCGTGACCTCGTCGGTCTTTTCCTCGGAGCGGCCGATCCACTGCCGCAAATAATCGAGATCGAGCTTTTGGGTCATTTTACCGTCTTCGCCGATGCAGCCGCCTCTGGCCGCTGCGGCGGTACGACCCGTCGCGGCAGGGGCATAAATTTACCACACCCGACGCGCCACGGCGCATCGCGGAAAAAATTTTACAACTTAAGATTTCAGTAAATGATGTTTAACTACTAATTGTATATGTCATCGCTCGACACTGGGGGGCGATCATATGAGGTTTTCGAGGGCATCCCGCGACGCAAAGGCTCAACTTGACGCGCTGAACAGGTCTCAGGCGGTGATCGAGTTCCATCTCGATGGGACGATCATCACCGCGAATGCAAACTTTCTCACCGCCATGGGATACGCGCTCGAGGAAATCCGCGGCAAGCATCACAGCATGTTTGTCGAGCCGGAACGCCGCGACAGCCACGAATATCGTGAATTCTGGGCTGCGCTGCGTCGCGGTGAATATCAGTCCCGGGAGTTTAAGCGCGTCGCCAAGGGCGGGCGGCCGATCTGGATCCAGGCTTCCTATAACCCGCTGCTGGATCGTAGCGGCAAACCATTCAAGGTCGTCAAGTTCGCCACCGATATCACCCAGCGCAAACTGCGAACCGCCGATTGTGAAGGCCAGCTCAAGGCGATTCACAAAGCGCAGGCGGTGATCGAATTCAATCTCGACGGCACCATCATCACCGCGAACGAGAACTTCCTGAACACTCTTGGTTATCGGCTCGACGAGATCCAGGGGCAGCATCATCGGATTTTCGTCGAACCGGCCGAACGCGACGGCGCGGCCTACAAGGCATTTTGGGACTCGCTCCGGCGCGGCGAATATCAGGCTGCCGAGTACAAGCGGATTGGCAAAGGTGGTGGGACGGTCTGGATTCAGGCGTCCTACAACCCCATCCATGATGCGGAGGGCGTGCTGATGAAGGTGGTCAAGTTCGCCACGGACGTAACGGCACAGGTCGAAGATCGCATGCGCCGCCTGGATTTGCAGAAATCCATCGACACGGATCTCGGCCAGATCACCGAGTCCGTTGCAGCGACCTCGCAGCGCGTGACCTCGGCGGCCGATGCGTCCACCCAGGCCTCCTCCAACATGCAGGCCGTCGCGGCCGGCGCGGAAGAACTCGCGGCATCGGTCGGCGAGATCAGCCGCCAGGCGGCGGACGCGCTGGCGATTTCCCAGCAGGCCGTGACGCAGGCCAACGAGACCAGTTCCATCGTTTCCGGTCTTTCCACAGCGGCGCAGAAAATCGGCGACGTTGTCCAGCTCATCAATAGCATTGCGGAGCAGACCAATCTGCTGGCGCTCAATGCCACCATCGAAGCGGCGCGCGCGGGCGAAGCCGGTCGGGGTTTCGCGGTGGTCGCCTCGGAAGTCAAGAGTCTGGCCTCGCAAACCGCCAAGGCCACCGATGAGATCAGCGGCCAGGTGGCCGAAGTTCAGAATACCACCGGCGGGGCGGTCGCGGTCATCGAGGCCATTACCCAGACGATTTCACGCATCAATGAAATATCGGCGGCCATCGCCGCGTCGGTGGAGGAACAGGCGTCCGTGACGCAGAGCATCTCGTCCAACATGCAGGTCGCGGCCAAGGGAGTTGCGGACATCACCTCGAACATGAGCGAGATCGCTCATGTCACGCAGTCCGTGGACGTGGCGACCCGCAAGGTCAAGGACGCATCGCGCGCGCTGGCGTAGCGGCGGCATCGAGAGACGAGCGCCGTCGCACCCTTCTCTCGATGCAATCGCCATGGCATGGTTGCTCCCGAAAAAAGCGCGACCGGTCTTTGGTCGCGCGTGAGGGAGAACCTCCGTGACTGGTTCCAATATCCCCGGCGACTTCAACTTCGACCTCGGCGAAACTGCGGACGCGATCCGCGAGACGGTTCGCGATTTTTCTATCAACGAGATCGCGCCGCGCGCCGCCGAGATCGACAGGACCAACCAGTTCCCGCGCGACCTCTGGCCCAAACTGGGCGCGCTCGGGCTGCACGGCATCACGGTTGAAGAGGACTGGGGCGGCGCCGGTCTCGGCTATCTCGAGCATTGCGTCGTCATGGAGGAAATCTCGCGCGGCTCGGCTTCGGTCGGATTGTCCTATGGCGCGCATTCCAATCTTTGCATCAATCAATTGCGCCGCAACGGCAGCGAGGCGCAGAAGCGCAAATACCTGCCGAAGCTGATGTCCGGCGAGAATGTCGGGGCGCTGGCAATGTCCGAGACCGGCGCCGGTTCGGACGTGGTGTCGATGAAGACCCGCGCGGACAGGAAGGGCGACCGCTACATTCTCAACGGCAGCAAGATGTGGATCACCAACGGGCCTGTCGCGGAAACGCTGGTAGTGTACGCCAAGACGGACGCTGCGGCGGGCGCGCGCGGCATCACCGCCTTCATCGTTGAGAAGGGCTTCAAGGGATTTTCGACTGCGCAGAAGCTCGACAAACTGGGCATGCGCGGCTCCGACACCTGCGAACTGGTGTTCGAGGACTGCGAGGTTCCCGAGGAGAACGTGCTCGGCAGGATCGACGGCGGCATCGGCGTGCTGATGTCCGGCCTCGATTACGAGCGCGCCGTGCTCGCCGCCGGACCGCTCGGCATCATGCAAGCCTGCATGGACGTGGTGATGCCCTACGTGCATGAGCGCAAACAGTTCGGTCAGCCGATTGGCGGTTTCCAGTTCGTGCAGGGCAAGGTCGCCGACATGTACGTCACCATGAATGCGTGCCGCGCCTACGTCTATGCGGTGGCGAAGGCCTGCGATCGCGGCGAGACCACGCGCGAGGACGCGGCGGGGGCGATCCTCTACGCGGCGGAGAAGGCAACGCAGTGCGCGCTGGACGCGATCCAGTTGCTCGGCGGGAACGGGTATATCAACGACTATCCCACTGGACGCCTGTTGCGCGACGCCAAGCTCTATGAAATCGGCGCCGGCACCAGTGAAATCCGCCGCATGCTGATCGGCCGCGAGTTGTTTGAGAAGAGCGCGTAGCTATTCGTCATTCCGGGGTGCGACGCAGTCGCAAACCCGGAATCCAGCACCGAGGTAAATGTTGTGTTGCTGGATTCCGGATCGCCACTAAAGCGGCGTCCGGAATGACGGGGGTTCGCGATGAAAAGCCGATCACTCCAGCGGCAGGTTGTTGACCTTTGCAACCCATGCCCGCACGTCGATCATGACCTGCGGCAGCACCGCCTTGGTCTCCTGCACGGTCATGCCAGCCTTGATGCGCGGATCATAGAGGATGTTGAGGATGTACTGGTCGTAGATGTCGAAGAAACCCATCTGGACGTCGTCGTTGAACATGGTCCATGGCACGGAATTGGTGTCGTTGATCGGGCCGAGCGACTGCAGCAGCTCCTCGTAGGCGCAGTCGAGGAAAACGAAGTCGCCGTTGTCCACGGTCAGGATCACGTCGGAATGCTCGATCTCGAATGCCTCGTTCTTGCGGAAACCGGACAGGCATTGAGGGTCGAGCGAGGTGTGGATTTCGCGAGCGCGCCTGGCGCCGTAGAGCCCGGCGATCGTGCGATCGAGGTTGCGATCGCGGACGAGCCGGACGGTGACGTTGGCGGCATCGGCGCTATCCGCCATGGCAATGTCCAGATGCCGAACGCGCCTTGCGATGTCGGCGACGACTTTCGCCAGTTGCGCCTTCCGGTCGGCACGATTGACGCCCTCCACGGATACGCGCACCGGCCAATCATATTTGCGGATGCGGTCGACCCGGCCGGCGAGGTGGTATTCAGCGCCGAAGGCGATTTTGAAGAATCCGTCGAGGATCTCGTGATCGGTGAAAACGCGCCTCTCGGCGTTCTGACGAGCAGCGGCTCCTGCAAACTCGGCGAAAGCGGGTCGCAAGGGGGCAGGCGCGACGCAGACGGCTGCTCCGATCAAGGCGGCGGCAACATGCCTGAGCGAAGCGATATGCACCGCGGCCAGCCTCCCTCAATCAACCCGCGCGAGGGGCGCGAAGGTCATTCCCGCGCGCACGTCGCCTGAGGTTCCCGTGCGCCTCGCCGGAATTACGACGCTTCCGGATCGAATCGGTACAGGATCATGAACGCGATCGATTCATCTGTTTCAGTATTTCAGGCGTGATGCGGGCAAGTCCACGCCGCTAGTTATTGACGACGACCGTCGTGCCGACCGATACGCGGTCATAAAGATCCTTCACGTCCTCGTTCGTCATGCGGAAGCAGCCGGACGACACGGCCTGACCGATCGTCTCCGGTTCGTTGGAGCCGTGGATGCGATAGAGCGTCGAGCCGAGATACATCGCGCGTGCGCCGAGCGGGTTGTCGATGCCGCCTTTCATGAAACGCGGCAGATCGGGCCGCCTGCGCAGCATCTGCGCGGGTGGCGTCCAGCTCGGCCATTCCTTCTTGGCGCTGATGCGGTGGACGCCGCCCCAGCGGAAACCGTCGCGGCCGACGCCGATGCCGTATCTCAGCGCCTGGCCGTTGGGGAGAACGAGATAGAGCCGCCGCTCGCTGGTGCTGATGACGATGGTGCCCGGCGCATACCGGCTGTGGAAATAGACAACCTCGCGAGGGATCGGATTCGCGGAGGTAAAATTGGGACTGAAACCCATGAAGTCGCGCGTATCGACGTATTGCGCGAAAGCTGACCTCGCATTGAAGGTAAGGAAAACGGCAATCAAAAGAGCCAAAACGCGCGTCATTGTATCCTCGCATCGATCGATCTCATTGCGAGACAGGGCACAATTCGTCCGGTTTCGCAAGGCGCAGTCGCGTGAGGATGATTCTTCCCGCGCAAACGTTGCGAAAAGGTATCAACATCCCATGGAGCAGATTTGACACGCCGCGCCTCGCGAGCCTTTGACGCACGGCTGGAACGATGTTGATCTCGGCTTCGTTCGAGACAGGAGCGGAGCGCGAGAATGAACGGTGCTGAAAGCCTGGTGCGGACGCTGGTCAGGGGCGGCGTAGACGTCTGCTTCGCCAATCCGGGCACGTCCGAGATGCATTTTGTCGCGGCGCTGGACCGGGTGGATGGCATGCGCTGCGTGCTCGGCCTGTTCGAAGGCGTGGTCACCGGCGCCGCCGACGGCTATTTCCGCATGAGGGGCGCGCCGGCCTGCACCCTGCTTCATCTCGGTCCGGGTCTCGCCAATGGCCTCGCCAACCTTCACAACGCCGGGAAGGCCGGTTCCGGCATCGTCAACATTGTCGGCCAGCACGCGGTTGACCACATCGGATACAATGCGCCGCTGACATCGGATATCGAGGGGCTGGCGCGGCCGATGTCGGGTTGGGTCCGCACCTCGCCGGATTCGAAATCGGTCGCCCGCGACGGCGCGGCGGCGATCGCGGCTGCGAAAAGTTCACCGCCGCAGATCGCGACGCTGATCCTGCCCGCCGATACCGCGTGGAACGAGGCCGACAGTATCGCCGCGGTGCCCGAGAACTCGCAGCGCCCAGGTTATTCGCAGCCCGCGGTCGATGCCGCGGCGAGGATCCTGCATAGCAACGGCCGAGAGACTCTGATGCTGCTCACAGGCAGCGCGCTGGGCGAGCAGGGACTGGCGCTGGCCGGCATGCTCGCAGGCAGGACCGGCTGCAAGGTGATGGCGCCGACCTATAACGCGCGCATGGCGCGCGGGCGCGGCCGCTTTTCCATCGACCGCATTCCCTATGTGGTCGAGCAGGCTCTGCGCGTTCTGCAGCCCTTCAAGACCATCATATTGGTCGAAGCCGACAACCCTGTCGCGTTCTTCGCCTATCCGGAGAAGCCGAGCCTCTTGAAGCCCGAGGGCTGCTCGGTGCATCGCATGACGGCGCGAGGCGACAATTCGGTGGCCGCGCTGGAAGCGCTGGCGGACGCCACAGGTGCGCGTCGAGCGGATATGAAGCCGCAAAAGCCGGTTGAACTCGTCGCGCCCACCGGAAAACTCGATCACGCCTCCATCGCACAGGCGATCGCGCTGGCAATTCCGGACAACGCCATCGTGGTCGATGAGTCGATCACGACGGGACGCGGATTCTTTCCGCCGACCGCCGACGCCGCGCCCCATGACTGGCTGCAGAACATGGGCGGCTCGATCGGCTTTTCGACGCCGGTGGCGACCGGCGCGGCGGTGGCCTGTCCCGATCGCAAGGTGATCTGCCTGGTGGGCGATGGCAGCGCGATGTACACCTTGCAATCGCTGTGGACGCAGGCGCGCGAGGGCCTCGACGTCGTCACCGTCGTTTTCTCCAATCGCATGTACCAGATCCTGCGCGGCGAGTTCGACGGCGTGGGCGCCGGAGAACCCGGCGATCGGGCAAGGGATATGCTGAGCCTCGATCGCCCAAGCCTCGACTGGGTGTCGCTTGCGAGGGGCATGGGCGTGCCGGGCCGGGCCGTGACCACGGCGGACGATTTCAACAAGGCGATGGCGGAAGCGACGGCGGAGAAGGGGCCGCGCCTGATCGAGGTGCAGATGTGACGGCCTGGGGCCTTTCACTTCTGATGGAATCAGAAGCGGCGCTCTACGGTTCTGGTAAAGATCGACTGATGCATCCCTGAGTGCGGAAGGGATGCGCGTTGCGCGCGAGAGCCCCGATGAGTCTGACCTACGTCATCCCCGATATCCATGGCCGCTTCGATCTGCTGGGCGAGGCGTTGCACCAGGTTCATGCGCACGCCGCCGGCAACGGCGGCACGCTGGTGATGCTCGGCGATTATGTCGATAAGGGACCGGACAGCAGCAAGGTCATCGCACGACTGCGGCGCGGAATGCCGGACGGCTGGACCTTCGTTCCGCTCAAGGGCAATCATGATGTGATGATGATCGCCGCCTGGCGCGATCCCGCACAAATGACGCGGTGGCTGGAGCACGGCGGCGACGCGGTTCTGGAATCCTACGGCGGCGATCCTTTCATCATTCCGGAGGTGGACATCGCCTGGCTGGAGGCGCTGCCGCTCATGTATGTCGATGCCCATCGCGTCTATGTTCACGCCGGGCTCGATCCCGGTGTTGCCCGCGAGGCGCAGCCTGAGTCCACGCTGCTCTGGAAACGCTATCCCAAAGGTGATTCGGCGGGCTTCGAGGGCCGCCACGTCGTGCACGGACACAACTCGTTTGCTCAGGGGCCGGAGTTGTACGAAGGCCGCACCAATCTGGATACGAGGGCATGGCGAACCGGTCGTCTGGTGACCGGCGTGTTTGACGATGCCTTGCCCGGCGGTCCCGTCGATTTCCTCGTGATTCAGCTTCCGGCGCAGGAGCCATAGAGACCCGGAACTGCGACCGGCTTCTTTCGTGGGATGCCCTGATCGTTTTGTCTTGACGGCGGTACGCAACGCAGGTCTTTCGTGTGACATGGACAAGGTCTCGGACTCGGTCACGAAACTGCAGGCGACGTTCCGCATCAAGGTGAACGGCGAGTCCGTCGCCATCGCCACTGTGGGCCAGGCCTATGATTTCATCACGCGCCTCAGCACTGCCGAATGGGGCGAGTTTCGCGCCCTGCACGAGGAGGCGCGCGCCGCGCTCGAGGCCGCCGCCGGCGACGCGATGCTCAGCCGCAAGGCCACCGACGCGTTGCGGGCCCTGTTCGCGCGCACGCATCTGCTGTGAGAAATCGGGTCGGACTATAACGGTCGGGTGGTAATGGCGTGCGGCGCGGCAGCCTGCGTCGCAAGACCAGATGGTGGGCGCACAAGGGATCGAACCTTGGACCTCTCCCGTGTGAAGGGAACGCTCTCCCGCTGAGCTATGCGCCCTGATCGTCAATCGCCGGACCTAGTTTCGGCCGGCCCAGCGACGACCGAAGCCGCGATTTAGGAAATGCGGGGCAGGGGTGTCAAGCGAACCGTGCGCCTGCGCCGGTTGTTTAATCCTGCGATAGCGTATTCAACGAAGCGGATGCTCCCGGTTCGCGCCAAGAAACGCATCAAAAAGCGAGAGCCGGCTTAGATTTCATCAAAGCCGGAATAGCCCTAACGCCCGCTGCGGGAGGCCTGGGATTGCAAGGCACGGATGCGGTCGGCCAGAGAGACGGTTGAGGGAATCGCGTCATTGCCGCCTGCGCCGTTCACCGCTTTCGCCGTCTTGGCCGGCGTTGCGTCAGCCGCCAAAATGGCCTTGATCGGTGAATCCGGTCCCTCGATGGTCATGGCCAGCCTGGACACCTCGGCGGCGATGTCGTTGATGCGCTCACGCAACAGGGCGTTTTCCATCTGCTCTGCCGTGCCCGAAGACGCCGCCTGCCGCTGGATCACGTTGATGTCGCGTTGAAGTTTGGCCCGTTCGTCGTGGGCGGCGCGCAGCGCCCGTTCGGCTGCGATCATTTCGTTGCGCAGTCCGTCGATGAGCGGGGATTTGCCGCCGTTCAGAGATGCGATCTCCTCACGCAATTCGTTGATGGTGAGTTGCGCGGCCGCATTGGCCTTGCGTAACGGGCCGTTCTCCTTGTCCCGCTCGGCGAGGGTCTTGGTCTGTGCGGCAAGCTGGCTTTCGAGTTCTCTGACGCGGCCGCCGAGCCGTTCCGCTTCCTTGGTCTTGTCGATGAGCTGGCTGTCGATCGTGACGATGCGCCGGCTCAGATTTTCCACATGTTTGCGCGCGTCGTCACGCTCCCGGACGGTGGAGGCGGTTACGCCGCGCTGCTGTTCGAGCAGCGTCTTCGTGTCGGCGAGTTCTTTTTCGACCTCGCTGACCCGCCCCTGCAATCGTTCGACCTGCGCGCGCACCACGAACAGTTCGGCCTGCCGGCTTTCCGCCATCAGCGAGCGGTCTGACAGCTCCTGACGAACCCGGTCGAGTTCGGCCTGGCTTTGGGCGAGCTTCTGCTCCGCGCTCTGCAGGGTTTCGGCCTTGGCGGCAAGCTCCTGTTTGGTGGACTGCAAATGCTGTTTGACCTTCTGCTCGTGGCCCTCGAGACTGAATATCGCGGCGTTCTTCTCGCCGAGCTCGACCTTCAGGCGGTTGATTGCGTCGGCCTTTTTGCCGAGTTCGGCGGACTGGCTGGCGGTCTTTCTCTTAAGCTGCTCGACGCTCATTTCCAGACGTCGCGCTGACATGGCGAATTCGGCTCGCAACTGGTCCTTATCGGCCTGGATTTCGGCCATCGACAGCGGCGTCGCCGCCTCGAGGCGTTTGGTGGTGAGGCGGACGGCGCGGTTGTGCACGAGCGGCATGATCATCAGTCCGCACAGCATCGAAACCAGAAAACCGATCGCCAGGTACATGATCGGCTCGACCATGGGCAACGCTCCGCAAGCCGGATAAGGATTCGGTTACCATGCCACGAGCGGCCGGCAAAACACCAGCGCCACGCGTCGCAGAGCATTCCGGTCAGGAGGAAATCCGAGGAGCTGCGAGAAATGCGGACGAAGCCGTCAGGGTCTCAGAACGGGTTCCAGGTCGCCCTCGGCGTGAACTTCAGATAGCCGATATTGGCGCCAAGCCTGAGCCCGAGGCCGGACCGGATCGGTACCAGCACGATGTTGTTCGCGGTCAGCGCCGTCATGCCGAAGCCGCCGACGATGTAGGCGGAACCGTCGATGCCCGCGAATCGCTGATAGATCGCATTGGTGGCCGGCAGGTTATAGACCAGCGTCATGGTACGGGCGCCGTCGCCGCCCCAGTCGAAACCGACCGACGGACCCTGCCAATAGACTTTCAGGTCACCGGCATTCTTGGTGTAGAGGGTGCCCTCGCCATAGCGCAGACCGGCGACGAAGGCGCCTGAGCCTTCCTCGCCCAGGATGTAACCGTTCGGCAGGCCCCACTGGCTCACGGCGCGCTCGATGACCGAGGCGAGGCCTCGAGAGACATTGCCGAAAAACCGGGTCCCGGATTTGAGCAATTCGTCCGAGGAATAGTTGCCGGGGCCGGCGTGCCGTTGCGGCGGCGGCAGTTGCTGGCCCGGAGGCGCCTCGTATGGCGGCGCGGACTGCTGCTGTGCGGGCGCCGGCACGATCCAGAACGTCGTCACGGCAGCGAGCGCGACCGCTGCAAGGCGTGAAATCAAAGTCATGGAAGTACCCCCAAGGTAGCGAAACTTGTCGCCGCGTCTTTAACCCGATGCTGACAGGCCGTCAGTACAATGCGGCGATCGTCCCCTCGACTCGCACGTTATCCGCACCAACTATGACGGCACGGCGGCAGGAAGGAAACGGCTTGCGCCTCGGAATAGTCGCGATCGCCTTGCTGGGATGCGGGTTGGCCTGCGCCAGGCTGGACCTCGCGGCCAGAGCAGCGACCTCCGAGCGGGTCGTGGCCGACCGCTATACGGGGCTGGCGATCGGCGGGTTCGATCCCGTCGCGTTCTTTACCGACGCCCGGGCGGTGCAGGGCGATCCCGCCTTCGAGGTGTCGCAGGGCGGCGCCGTCTGGCGCTTCAGCAATCCCGACAATAGAGCGTTTTTTGTCGCCAATCCGGACGTGTATAGCCCGCGTTTCGGCGGTTATGATCCGGTGGACGTTGCGCGGGGGGTGACTTTCGCCGGAACTGCCCGGCTCTGGCTGATTGTCGGCCAGCGGCTTTACCTGTTCGGCCATGAGGACACCCGCGCTGCTTTCGCGGCCGATCCGGCGCGCTATCTGCATGACGCGACGCGTCGCTGGGCCGTGCTGAAGGAAACGTTGGCGCAATAGGTGCAGGCCGGCAGGCCGCGTCAGGGAACGGTCGTGGGATCGCCCCAGGCGATAAACTCCGGCACCAGAAATCCCTCGCGCGATTCGCCGAAACGCAACGGAGCGCCGCTCCCGTTCGTGACCTTGCCGCCGGCGGCGACGACCAGTGCATGGCCCGCTGCAACGTCCCATTCGCCGGTCGGGGCGAGACGGGGATAGATATCGGCTCCGCCCTCCGCGATCCGGCAGAACTTGACGGCGGAGCCGAGCGGCTTGCGCACCGCGCCGGGCCGGCTGTCGATGAAGGCGTTCGAGCGGCTGTCGCCGTGGGAGCGGCTGACCGCCGCGATCCATGCACTATGGGCGGGAAATGGTCGGGTCGCGATCGGCTCGGCTGCGCCGACGTCGCCATTGGCCGTGACCGCGAGGCGCTGCGCGCCCTGGCCGACGAGACCTCGCCAGATCGAACCGAGCGCGGGCGCGCCGATGATGCCCAACAGCGGCACGCCGTCCGTCACGATCGCGAGATTGACGGTGAATTCGTCTCGGCCGGCGATGAATTCCTTGGTGCCGTCGAGCGGATCGATCACGAAGAGGCTGCCGGCATAAGGCGGCGCGGCAAGATGCACGCGCTCTTCCGAGAGCAGCGGAATATCGGGGCAGAGCCGCGCGAGTCCGTCGGCGATGATCCGGTCGGAGGCGAGATCGGCTTCGGTCACGGGAGACCCGTCGGCCTTGCCGCTGATCGTCATGCGATCGCGGCTGACCGAGAGGACGGCAGCGCCCGCTTTCGCCACCAATGCGGTGAGCGGATTCATCAGCGCCGCAGCCGTTTGGGCGTCGATCACCGGCACGTTCGAAGCATCCTTGCCCGGCGCGGTGGAACAGCGGCAACCGCCTTGCGGTGGCAGCACAGGCTCCGGCAGTGTATCAAGCCACGGAGATTCTTTGATTCGCCCGGTCCGCGCGCCGCAAGTCCGGTTGCTGCGGATTTGCCGAAACGGATCCCAGGAGCAGGTATTATGTCTGGCACGTCGTCTCCCGGTCCCGTTCCCGATATGCTCGAACTCGCAGCCCTGCTGTGTTCGCGCGTCTGTCATGACCTCATTAGTCCGGTGGGCGCAATCGTCAACGGGCTGGAGGTGCTGGACGACAATCCGAAGCCGGACGATCGCGAATTCGCGCTCGATCTGATTCGCAAAAGCGCCAAAACCGCCTCGGCACGGCTGCAGTTCTGCCGTCTCGCATTCGGCGCCGCGGGGTCGGCCGGCGCGCAGATCGATCTCGGCGATGCGCAGGCCATGGCGAAAGGCCATTTTGAGGACGGCAAGATCACGATCGCCTGGAATTTACCGCGCCTTCTCTTGCCAAAGAACAGGGTGAAGCTGCTGCTCAACTTGTTGGTGATCGCACAGCAGATGATTCCGCGTGGCGGCGTGCTGACCGTCGATCCGCTGGGCGAAGGCGAGACCATAGGCTTTCAGATCACTGCGGCGGGCATGAACGCTCGCGTATCGCAGAACGTCGTCGATCTTCTCTCGTCCGGTGCCACCGGCGCCGTCGATGCGCATGCGATTCAGCCCTACTACACCCGTCTGCTTGCTGAGGCCTGCGGTATCCATGTCTCGACCGTCGCCGACAGCGAGAAAGTGGTTGTGAGCGCCCGTTGAGTTCGGCGTCGCCTGATAAGGTGAATGAATGGTTTCCGGGTTCGCGGAGATCAGCGCCAGGGTTTTAATCCGGTTACCGGGTGCGTTCCTTTTCGCTGCTAAATCAAGGTCGAACGCCTTGTATTCGGATCGGCCACAATCCTGAAGGATGCGATGACGTTGCTCGGAGGCGTATCGCGACGAGTCCGCCGTACCGGTCGTCGGGCGTATTCTTTTCCGCTTGCTCAACCAATATTAAATGCTTTGGGTTGAAACTGGCCGGGCCGCGAAAAGGCGCGACGACGTCGCCCCGGCAGTTCGAGGGCCAGAAGGCAATGGATGATCTCCTCCGCGAATTCCTGACCGAGACCAACGAGAGTCTGGATACCGTCGACAATCAGCTCGTCAGTTTCGAGCAGGATCCGAACAACGCGAAGATATTGGATAATATCTTTCGGCTGGTCCACACCATCAAGGGCACGTGCGGCTTTCTGGGTCTTCCGAGGCTGGAGGCGCTCGCCCACGCGGCGGAAACGCTGATGGGCAAGTTTCGCGATGGCATGCCGGTGACCGGCGAGGCCGTGACGCTCATTCTCTCCACCATCGATCGCATCAGGGATATCCTGGGTCAGCTCGAGGCGACCGAAGCCGAACCGGAAGGATCGGATACCGATCTGATCGAGTTGCTCCATCACATGGCGGAGCATGGTGCTTCCGAAGCTGCCGCTTCCGCTCCCGAGCCTGCCGCCGAAGCGCTGGATGCCGAAACGGCGGGGACGCTTACTTATCAAGTTCTCGAACGTCAGCTTCGTCCGGGCGAAGTATCGCTTGATGATCTCGAGCGCGCGTTCCGGGAAACGGAGGTCGAGTCGGCCGCGCCTGCCGCTCCGCAGCCTGCGCCCGCTCCGCAACCGGCGTCCGGGGCGCCCGCGTCGGCCGCTTCGAAGCCTGCCGTCAAGGCGGCGCCGAAAAAAGCGGAAGACACTCCTGAAAGCGATCGGGTCTCTCACCAGTCGATCCGCGTCAACGTCGATACGCTCGAGCATCTGATGACGATGGTGTCCGAGCTCGTATTGACGCGCAACCAGTTGCTTGAGATCAGCCGCCGGCACGAAGACAACGAATTCAAGGTGCCGTTGCAACGGCTGTCCAACGTCACGGCCGAGTTGCAGGAAGGCGTCATGAAGACGCGCATGCAGCCGATCGGCAATGCCTGGCAGAAGCTGCCGCGGATCGTGCGCGACCTGTCGAGCGAGCTCGGCAAGCAGATCGAACTCGAGATGCATGGCGCCGACACCGAGCTCGACCGTCAGGTTCTCGATCTGATCAAGGATCCGCTGACGCACATGGTGCGCAATTCCGCCGATCATGGCCTCGAAACGCCGGCGGAACGGCTCAAGGCAGGCAAGCCGGAACAGGGCACCATCCGCCTGTTGGCCTATCATGAGGGTGGCCACATCATCATCTGCATCGCCGACAATGGCCGCGGCCTCAACACCGAGCGCATCAAGGCCAAGGCGATTCAGAACGGCCTCGCGACCGAGGCCGAACTCGAGAAGATGACCGAGGCGCAGATCCACAAGTTCATCTTCGCGCCGGGATTCTCGACCGCGGCCGCCGTGACCGCTGTTTCCGGACGCGGCGTGGGCATGGACGTTGTGCGTTCCAACATTGATCAGATCGGCGGCACCATCGACGTCAAGTCGGTGGCCGGCGAGGGCTCGAGCATCACAGTCAAGATTCCGCTGACGCTGGCGATCGTATCGGCATTGATCGTGGAGGCTGCGGGCGAGCGTTACGCGATACCGCAGCTCTCGGTGGTCGAGCTGGTGCGCGCGCGGGCCAATTCGGAGCACCGTATCGAACGTATCAAGGAAACTCCGGTCCTGCGGCTGCGCAACAAGCTGTTGCCGCTGATGCACCTGAAGAAGCTTCTGAAGATCGACGATGGCGTGTCCAGCGACCCGGAGAACGGTTTCATCGTGGTCACGCAGGTCGGAAACCAGACCTTCGGCATCGTCGTGGACGGCGTATTCCATACCGAGGAAATCGTGGTCAAGCCGATGTCGACCATGCTGCGGCATATCGGCATGTTCTCGGGCAACACCATTCTCGGCGACGGTGCCGTGATCATGATCATCGACCCGAATGGCATTGCGCACGCGCTCGGTGCATCGGTCGCGACGCAGCAGGAAATCGCAGACGAACGCGGCGCGGGCGCCGGCGACGCCGAGCAGATGACCTCGCTGCTGGTGTTCCGCGCCGGATCGGACCAGCCCAAGGCCGTGCCGCTCGCGCTCGTCACGCGGCTGGAGGAGATCGGTGTCGACAAGATCGAGATCTCCGACGGTCGCTATATGGTGCAGTACCGCGATCAACTCATGCCGCTGGTGCAGATGGAGGGCGTTTCGGTCGGGAAAGAGGGGTCGCAAGCCGTCCTGGTGTTTGCTGACGAGGGCCGTGCGGCGGGACTGGTGGTCGATGAGATCATCGACATCGTCGAGGAGCGGCTGAACATCGAGGTGTCGAGCAATCAGCAGGGCATTCTCGGCTCCGCCGTCATCAAGGGCAGGGCGACGGATGTGATCGATATCGGTCATTTCCTGCCGATGGCCTTTTCCGACTGGTTCAAGCGCAAGGAGATGCGTGC
>NZ_MKRN01000033.1:17575-17986 GCF_001896955.1 Nitrobacter sp. 62-13
CGCCACGCGATCGGTGCTGCTGGTGGATGACAGCGCCTTTTTCCGCAACATGCTGGCGCCGGTTCTCAAGGCCGCAGGATACCAGGTCCGCCTCGCGACCAACGCGCAGGAAGGTCTCGTCGTTCTGCGGTCGGGTCAGGAGTTCGACGCGATCCTCACCGATATCGAAATGCCTGACATGAACGGTTTCGAGTTCGCCGAGACGGTGCGCTCCGATCGCCGCCTCAGCGGAACTCCGATCATCGCGTTGTCGTCGATGATTTCTCCGGCCGCGATCGAGCGCGGTCGTCAGGCCGGCTTCCACGATTACGTCGCCAAGTTCGACCGGCCCGGCCTCATTGCGGCGCTGAAGGAACAGACCGCCGAAACAAACCGGGTGGCGGCATGAAGGATCAGAGCATGAGCATGGTA
>NZ_MKRN01000034.1:0-1534 GCF_001896955.1 Nitrobacter sp. 62-13
CTCCGTGAAAGATCGCCGCACCCGTCGCGATGAACACCTGATCCTCGACCGTGGCGCCGACAACATGCGCCATTGGCCCAATCAAGGTGTGCTCGCCTACTGAGCACGGATGTTTTGCCGTCGCTCGGATGACAGCATTCTCCATCACGATGCAGTTGGCACCAATCTCGATGCGTCCACCGCTCTCCGCAATGACGCGGGCTCCATGCATCACCCGCACTCCTTCGCCGATACTAACGTCTCCGCAAATCGAAGCGTCGGGTGCGATCCAAGCTGATGATGCGATCATCGGATACTTGCCTCGGTGACCATATAGCATTAGTGGCGCTCAATAGTTTTTATGCATCCTAATCCGAGCAATAGATACCGAAAGTGAAACCGTGTTGCGTGCGGGTGAAGAACTCTCATTTGCGAGAGGGAACCGCGAGCCGGATGATGTCGTGACAGCGGCACGATCGGCAATAAATGGACCATCCCGAACTTCTGACAGCCCTGATCGCATTCGTGGTGATTGCCACGATCACGCCTGGAGGGGCCACGACGCTCGCTGTCGCATCGGGCGCACAGCATGGCTTCAGACGGAGCATTACGCTGATCGCAGGCATGGCAGGCGGGTTATGTTCACTTGGTGCTGGCTCCGCTATCGGCCTTGGGACGGCGATTCATACATTCCCGCAGATTCAGATGATCATGCAGGGGCTGGGCTCTGCATACCTGCTATGGCTTGCCTGGATGATTGCCAGAAGCGGCCCTCCCAGCGCGACGGCTTCCGAGCGCCCTAGCATCGGGGTCGCTGGGGGTCTTCTCCTGCTCTGGCTCAATCCCAAGGCTTGGACAGTGGTGCTCGCCGCCACCGCCGCGTTCGCCAATCTAACGGCATCGGCGACAAGCCTAGCTATCATTATGGGGTTAGCGTTTGGCGTGGCGGGCGCAATCTCGCTATCGGTCTGGTGCATATGCGGGCTATTGCTCTCTCGGCTTCTCAGGACGGAGCGACAGTGGCACGCGGTGAATGGCCTCCTGGCGATCGCCCTTGTGCTCTCCATCGTTCCTCTGTGGCTCTGATCCTCGCCGGGACTGAAATGCGAGCAACGGCGTTTGAGCGCAATTCATTTGCGGCGACGGCCGCGGCAGTGGAGGCTTCGACAGTGTCTCGGCCTCACCGGCCATTGTCACGTTACCGGCTGGGGCAGCTAGCTGTTCAGCTCAGCAGGGATGGTGTCTTCGATGGGTGGAGCAGCGCAAGCTATGGCGGCGAAATCGCCAAAGATCACGTGCGATGATGACGGTGCGGTTTGGATCATCACGATCAATCGCCCGTCGGTACGAAACGCCGTGGATACCGAGGCGGCGGTTTTGCTGGCTCACGCCTTCAAGGATTTTGAGAGGAACGCAGCGGCGAGGGTAGCTGTGCTGACTGGAGCGGGCGATTTCTTCTGCGCTGGCGCCGACCTGAAGGAGATCTCGTCAGATGGAGGACAGGAGCGATGGTCGCGCAGCGAATTGCCTCCGATGGGACCCTCGCGACTTAGCT
>NZ_MKRN01000034.1:1554-1637 GCF_001896955.1 Nitrobacter sp. 62-13
GCGATCGAAGGTCATGCGGTCGCAGGAGGTCTGGAGCTTGCGATCTGGTGTGATCTCCGTGTGGCAAGCGAAACGGCGGTTTT
>NZ_MKRN01000034.1:1660-4304 GCF_001896955.1 Nitrobacter sp. 62-13
GGACAAGGCCGGGCGCTTGACATGATCATCACCGGACGTCCGGTCGAAGCCCGCGAGGCGTTCGCGATCGGACTGGTCAATCGGTTGGTCCCGCCGGGTACAGCCCGCGCAGCAGCGATAGAGTTGGCTCGCACCGTGGCAAGTTTTCCGGCCGATGCACTTGAGCTCGATCGAGCAGGTGTTCTTCGGCAATGGAGTCTATCGGAGGACTGTGCCCTTGATTGCGAATTCTCGGAAGGAATCTCCGCAGGTTCGCCAGCACGCTTGTCACGCTGGTGATATTCGCTCTCATCGACCGCCGCCACGCGATCGTTGCGAGCACACGTCACATGGCAGGCTGGCACGCTGGTTCATGCTGCCGGCCCGGGCTCTTTCCGCGATATGTGACGTGTATTCGGGTCTCTGAGGAGCCGTTTAGCTCTTCAGAACTCCCGGTCGGTGGCCATGAACCGCTCGACCATTTGTGGAACGAGCTTCATCGGATCAGGGACTGGGATGCCCGTCTGCTGCGCAAGGACCTCGGCATAAGCGAGGAGATCACGATAGACCGGTGGAGTGAACTCAACCGTCCCTCTTTTGGGCTTGTCGTCTTCGAGTGCGCCGAGCTTCAGTTTTGCCATCGTCATCCCCTGTAGGGTTCGAGGACAAGATCTCGTGTGACGATGACACGCACCGGGAATCCGGGCCGGATCGTCAGCGTTGGCGGCACGTTAAGCTGACGCCGGATGATTTGTTGCCCGGCATCGTTGATCGTGTCCTGGCCGCCGTTGCGTATCGCTCGCAGCAAGCGGTCTTCGTCGTCAATCGCAAGCTCAGCACCGACGCTCAGCAGCGTGGAAAGGCCTGCGGCCTTGGCGAGTTCCCACCAGTGGTAGTCGACCCCGTCCTCAAGGCCGGCGTACCCCTGTGTATCTGCTCCTGGTTGGCGCTCCAAAACGATGGAGCGTCCGTTCGGGAAGATCAGGCGATTCCATACCAGCAATACTCGCCGCTGGCCGAACTGCACGGCGTTGTCATATTGCCCGATGATGCGTGTGCCCTGCGGCACGAGAAGTATCCGCCCGGTGGGGCTGTCATAGATGTGTTCGGTCACTTGAGCTGTGATCTGTCCCGGCAAGTCGGAGCGGATTCCCGTGATCAGCGCGGCCGGAATCACAGCCCCGGCCTGCAACACGTATGGCGATGCAGGCGCTAGCACGCGGTCAGGCGCGACGGTGCGACGATCGACGGCGGCATCGAGGAAAGCGACTTGGCGATCCTGCGCAGTTGGAGCGTTGAGTTGCCCTGGAAGGCCGAGGCCGGTCAGGTTCGTGGTGGTCGCGGCAATACCCGGCCCGGCGGGAGCCGTAAGTGTGCGTGCATTTGTCTGAAAGAACACGCGACTGGTGCGTGCTGCTTCCTCTTCGGCGAGGCGACGCTGCTCTGCCGGGTCGACCGTCGGCCGAATGGGCGACGGAACGACCGGTTGGCCGCGGTTCTGCGCGTCGAGCATTGGTCGACCGAGATCGCCAGGGAGCGGTGGTCCGAGATGCGGGCCGGTATAGTCGCGTGGCAGGTCAGTAAGACCGTCAGCCGTGGGACGGTTCGTCGTTGAGTAGAGTTCTTCGCTGGCAGGGCCGCCGTGTCGGGTCTGTAGGGCGTATATCAACGCGCCGCCAAGACCCGCGCACGCGATCAGGCCGATCGCCATCAATGCCTTGCGCGACAAGCGGGTCACGCGAGGCGGCTCACCACGCAGTCGCATCGGAGCCGTGGTGTCGCTCGCTGGTCCTTCGGTCTCGATATTGTGGCCATGGTTGTCTGCATCGCTCATGAGGATGGCCTCCCATCGCTGCGGACGATTCTGACAGTTTGCTGGCGGTTGCCGCTGCCGAGCCGCAGTTCCGCGGCGCCGAAGAGCCGATCGACGATCAGGATGTTCTGGTGAATGCGACTGTTGACAATCTGGAGTTCACCTTCCGAGCCGATGACGAATATCGGCGGCATCTCGCCTTGGACGATACCGCGCGGAAACTCGACATAGACGCGACGGCCATCATCGTAGACGGCGATCGGCCGCCACGGCGGACTGTCTCCAGTCAGCGCGTAGCGGTAATTGCGTGCGGCCTGCGCCGGGATGACGGGCGCTGCCGGCACGCCCGGGCGCTGCGAGGCTGGGGGCTGCGGATAGGCCCACGCCACGGCCGGCATGTAGGGACGTTCGCCAGAGCGCAGCTCAATCATGTAGATGCGGCGGTCGGTGGTAATGACAAGGTTCGTGGAGATGTCCGCGCGCGTCGGCTTTACGAGCACATGGACGCGCCGGGTAGTGCCTGATCCGCTTTCGGTGTCGCCGATGATCCATCTCGCGGTATCGCCCGCGGCGATTGGCCCGGCCCCGGTCAGGCTTTCGCCGGGCTCGAGCGCGATGTTGGTGATCTGCCCCGGCGCGGCATAAACTTGATAGAGTGCACCCTCGCTCCAGGGATAAATCTGGATCGCATTGAAGTAGCCTTCGCGACGGGGCTCGACGCGGGCAGCGGCGTTGGCGTTCTCGACCCGGCCGGTCGGTGAATTTGATGCGGTGCCTCCGCGGCTCGGAGTCCAGGCCGGCGGTATGTGCAGCGGTCGCGGTCGCTCATCCGTCAACACGGCAGGCACGGCG
>NZ_MKRN01000034.1:4321-5478 GCF_001896955.1 Nitrobacter sp. 62-13
CCAATGCCATTGCAGCGAGCACGAGGCACACAGAAACGGGTTTACTGAAAGCCGGTCTGGCCGGGACGCCCATCGAACTCATTGTCCCATCTCCCGCGACCAGTTGATCGCATTGACGTAGATGCCGAGCGGATTAGCGCGGAGCCTTTCGGCATCGCGCGGAGTCTGCAGAACGACGGTTAGGATGGCGGTCCAACGCTCGGTCACTGCGAGTTGGCCGTTCTCGTAGCGGCGCTCGATCCAGGCGACGCGGAAGCTGTCCGGCGATGCCCGGATTACGCTGGACACCTCGACTGCGACCTGCTGTCTGCCAACACGGGTGAACGGATCGTTCGCCCGTGCATAGTCGTTCAACGCCGCTGCGCCACGATCGGTGGTGAATTCATAAGCCCGCAGCCAGTTCTGGCGCACGACAATGGGATCGGCAGGCAGCCCACGGACGTGCTCGATGAAGCGCGCAAGGTGGTAGGCGATCTGCGGATCGGTGGGGCGGTAGTCCGCGACGGCAGGCGCCACGGCCTGGGCCTGGCCGAGATTGTCGACCTGAACCACCCATGGCACCACGGTGCCACGGGCAGACTGCCAAACGAGCGCCGCGGCAAATCCAGCGGACAGGAACAGGCAGCCGAACGCCATGAGGCGCCAGTTCTTTGCCTGCACGCGAGCCGAGCCAATCCGCTCGTCCCATGCCTGAGCCGCGCGCTGGTATGGCGTCTCGGGTTCGGGGGTCTTTCCGTAGTGTGTCGATGGCCGTTTGAACATCATTGGTCTCGCTGGGAGAGGTTGACGGAGGCGCCGCCGCCATGGCTGTCGCCACTACGGATCGCGTGAGCGGCGGCCATCACGCCGTGCGACATGTGCTGAGAGCGCTTCATGCGGCGGGCCCAGGCCGGCGGACCCTCAGACGTCGGCGCAGAGGATGCCTCGGCAGCACTGCCACCGACGCTCCCCATGGTCGAAGCGCCGCCCGTCGCTTCGAAAGCCGACTGAGCGCCCCGCGCGTAGCTGGTTCGCATGCTGTCGGCAGCGCGGGTTGCAGCGCGACGGAGCGGCGAGACCGTTGCGCTGCCGGCGGCGCGGGCAACGCCACCGAGGCCCGAAGCCAGGCCGGCAGCGCCGGATTGCCCGCCAGCACCAAGGCTGTAGGCAGTTGCCGC